>JAENWD010000331.1 GCA_016650245.1 Vicinamibacteria bacterium | reverse complement strand
GGGTTCAGCCGCGAGGACGCCAAGACGCCGGACCACTTCTTCACGGGGTTCCCGTCGTACTGGAACGTCGTTGCGGCCTACATGATCGCGATCCAGCTCTCGCCGATGGTGAACGCGGCGATCTTGTGCGGGCTGGTGGGGCTGGTGTTTGTGCCGATCGGCTTCATCTACCCGTCACGCACGCCGCGCTGGCAGAAGGCCACCGTCGCGCTGGGCATTTTATGGGCGCTGGCCATCGTCGCGATCATCTGGCGACTGCCAGAGCCGCCGCGATGGCTGGTTGTGGTGTCGCTTCTGTACCCGGTCTACTACTTCGCGCTGTCGTTCGCCCTGCACTTCCAGCGAACGTCGATTCCACAGCGCGAGGCGTCAGCCGAGCGCACCCCCGCCGAGCGTTAGCGAGGCGCCGAGCCCCACCTCCGCCCCGCCTCCGCTCTCCTAGCTTCGTCGAGGCTACGGCGCGGCAGGCCTACTTGCCCCACAAGTATTCAATGGGCGCGCCGGCGTTGGGCAGTTCCTCGCGCAGATCCACGCCGAGGGCCCTGGCCGCCGTCGCAGCGATCTGATTCGTAAACGCGTCGGGCGCCGTGGTCCACTCGCCCCGGCGCGGCCAGTCGGGGCCGATAGCAGCCAGCCACGTTTCCTGCGCGCCGTCGACCTCGTTGCCGTGCTTGCCCCAATCCTGCGGCGTGCGGCCCCGCCCATGGTCAACCGTGATGAGGATGGCGGTGTTGTCGCGATACTGCGGATCGGCCTGTAGCCATGTCCACAGCTCCTTGAACCAGGCGTCGGTGCGCTCCAGCGTCTGCAGCACGCGGTCGTAGCGCTCGCCGTGCGCCCAGTCGTCGGTCTCGCCCAGCGCCAGATAGAGCACGCGCGGGCGCGCTGTCTCGAGATGGGCCAGGGCCAGCCGGAACGTGTACATGTCGTTCCGCACGCTGTCCCAGGGCGTCTGGGTCTCGAACTGCGCGCGGCTCAGCCGCTGCACGTCGGGCCCCTCGCCTGCCATCGCCTGATAGCCGGCGTTGACGACAAAGGCGTCCTCCTGGTTCGAGGTGATCCACCGGAAGGTCTCCCACGAGCCGAAGGCCGCGACCTGATCGCGCGACAACGACAGGCGGCGCTTGAGGACATCGAGCAGCGTGGGGAAGGTGTAGCGGCGGTTGTCGTTGCTGTCGATGACGGCGTCGTGCGCCTCGCCGGTCAGGATCTCGGCGTAGCCGGGATAGGAGAAGCGGTGCGTGTTGGTGATGCCGAATCGGCTGCCCCCAACCCGGTTGCCGGCGATCGACCCGTGGGCCGCCATCCACTCGGTCCAGAAAAACGGCATGACCTTGGCGCGCCGTGCCTCGGGTGTGTCCGCCCAGTATTGCTTGTAGGCACGCGTCTCTTCGAGTTGCTCGTCCTTCTTCAGCCCCGCGCGGAGCACCTCGACGTCGAGGCCGCCGAAGATCTCCTGGGTGCGGGCGCCGTCGAGCGTGATGAGGATAAGGTTGCGTCCTGCGGTTGGCTGCGCAGTTGGCGCGGCAGTCAGCAGCAGGATCGCGCAGCAGGCGAGCAGGGGGGCGCGGTAGACACGGCTGGACGACATGCCGGTCAGTCTAGCGCACCTCGATTCTTCGATCTCTCGCGCGACCGATAATGGCTGTTTTTGCGATGGGCCGACTGGTGTTCGTTGTTGACCCACGTATCTTCGAATCCAAGCACTCGGCACGAGCCGTGCAGGCACGCAACCGCATGGCCGGTGCCGCCACACTCTCGTTTGTCGATCCGCAGACCTACGCGATCATCGGTGCGGCCATGGAGGTCCATCGCGAACTCGGGTGCGGCTACCTTGAAACGGTCTATCGGGCCGCCCTCGCGATGGAGTTCGAGGACCGGGGACTCGAGTTCGTCGATGAACTGCCCATTCCGATTCATTACAAGCAGCGTCCCCTGCCGCTCGGCTATCGAGCGGACTTCGTCTGTTTCGGCGACGTGCTGGTAGAGGTCAAGGCGCTGGACGGCCTCGGGCCTGTCGAGCAAGCACAGGTGATGAACTATCTCAAGGGCGCGAACCTGCATCGGGCGGTGTTGTTGAACTTCGGCACCACCAGCCTGCAATACCGCCGGATCGTGTGACGGTTACCGAAGGACCGAGATCCTCTTCACGCTGAACAGACGTCTTAACCGTTAAAGGATCCGCGGATTTCGAGATTCCGGGATTTCCTGTCCCTCGAAATTGCTCGCCTCAGTCGGGTGCGGTCGACCGGCGCGGCCGC
>JAENWD010000330.1 GCA_016650245.1 Vicinamibacteria bacterium | reverse complement strand
TGCTGAACGGTGTAACAGACCGCAGGCTCGGCTGCGGCACGCCCGGCAGTCGACGCGACAATGGCCGAGGCGACCGCGCACAAAGTGGCGACCAATCGTAGAGGCGTCAGAGTCGCACCTCATCCATTCCTCACAGCCGCATATTCATCCGACGTGCGCCGGTTGGCCGGGGCTGGTTGATGTGGGTATCAAACCCCGTGCCACGGCGTTGATGGTCCCTCTGGCGGCGATGTTTGGTTGCGAGCGATAACGGAGCGGTGTCGATGTCCGCGTCGAAGGTCACCCACTGCGGTGGCAGGGGACAGGCGCACCCGATAACCGCCTCTTCAGTATCCAAGCAGGATCGGGGACATCGAGGCTGGCGACTCACCCGTTGCCAGCGGAGGTGCCACTTTACCTGCACGGGTCGGGCCGGGCCGAATCCGCGTAATTTCGCACTCGTCACTCGTCATTCGTAACTCGTAACTGTGCAGGCAGCTATGGGGCGATTCGCTTGGCAAGCGTGACAGGCCCCCGGCGGCTGAGTTCGGTCCCCGTCGTCGTTACGTAGTACTTCGCCAGCATGTTGGCCCGCTCCCACGCCGGCAGCGCCCCTCCGTGACGCAGGTACCCGAGAAAGTTGCGCGTCACCTCGGCAAAATGCGCTTCATGCCCCACGCGAAATGTCTCCGGTATCGACAAATGGATCTCGCCGTGCCGTTGGTCCACGGCGACGCCCGGCCACTGCCCCTGTAACGCCGCCACGCGCGCCTGCACCGCGGCGAGCACCTGCGGGCGGTCGGCGGCGGTGTTCGGGATGACGTAGACCTCGGTGCGATAGTTGTCGGCCTTCGACTGCCGCACCTCAATCTTCGCGCGCGAGCCCTTGTAGACGGCGTAGTGCGTGTCGCCGGCGCCGGCCGGCGCCTCCCAGTCCCACGGCACGTTGAGCGCGGTGTGCACGCCGTTGACTGCGTAGGTGACGTATGTGTTGCAGAAGTACTCCAGCGCCCCGCCTTTCACCCGGGCCGCCAGGCTTGGCGGAAACCCGTTGCTGGCCGTCACACGCCTGAAGTCGGCCTCGGGAATCATCGTGGGCCAGCGATACGCGGACAGCACCTTCACGTCGGTGCGGTAGTCGATCGGCCGATCCGGAAAGAGCGTCCACTGCACCAGGTCCACCAGGTGCGCGCCGATGTCGTTGAGCCCCTCGCCCTGCTCGTCGGTGTCGAAGAACCAGGCCGGCCGGATGTTGGGCGCGCCGGAGACGACCTTCATCAGGTGGTGGACGCTTTCCATGTACACTGCCGGGTCGATGGGCGTCCCCTTCAACTGCTCGCCGTAGACGACCGGGTCGTTGACCAGCGCGCGTTGCAGGATCGTCGTGACCTCGAAACGCTCGGTCATGATGTCGTAGGCCACGACCTGTTTGCGGTCGGCGTCGGCCAGCGCCTGCTCGAGCTGGGAGAGGTCCGCCGATTTCAGGATCCAGGGTTTGTCCGCCAGCACGTGCAGGCGGGCGCCGACGGACCGGCCGATGCGCTCGATCTTGCCGCGGTTCCTGCCCGAGATGACCACGACGTTGCCCGGCCGTTCGCGCAGCATGCGGTCGAGAAAGTCCGGGCCCCTGTGCAGCTCCATCACCCAACTGGTCGGGTTGTCCCTGCGGCCGTTGAAGGCGGCGACCCGCTTGAGATGCGCGTCGAGGTCCGGTCCCTCTGGCGCGTAGACGTCCACCGTCGCAGAGACGTCGGGGTACATCTCTTTCTGCACGAGCCCGGCATGGAAGTGACCCGGGTCGAGGGTCATGAAACGGAACGGCGTGCGGACATCTGCTTCCAGTGCCATACCTGCGGCCACCACACCGGCGAGAACGACCAACCAGATGCGCATGCGACGTAAGTCCTCTTCGGCGATGTTATACGCATTGGCGGCGGCCGATTGTAGCGCAGGCCTTCAGGCCTGCAAGCGGCCGCCGGGGCAGCCCTGACCAGCCTCCGCTAAACCTATGGCGGTCCGCCGAAGCCTTGCGAAGGCGGAAGCAATACGAAGGCGGAAGGGCTGCGCTGCAAGTGATTCTCAACGTGTTCTTACTACTGGTCCAGCATCGAATCCGTGTAATCTGCGGAATCTGCGGTTGGACTTTCCGCGAAATCCATGCGAGCGATCATCATCTGCGTCATCGCGCTCGCGCTCACGCCAGCGCCCCAGCGCTCACGGCGCGCGCGACCACCCCAGCCGGACCCACAACCGGCCGCCTCGCGTGCCGTGCGTAATCGTGTGCCGTTGAAATCCGGCGCGCTCGCGCTGCTGCCGCTGGGATCGGTGCGGCCCGAGGGCTGGCTCAAGCGCCAGCTCGAGATCCAGGCGCGCGGGCTCACCGGGCGGCTCGACGAGTTCTGGCCCGACGTGGGAGCCAACAGCGGATGGCTCGGGGGCTCGGGTGAAAGCTGGGAGCGCGGGCCGTACTATCTGGACGGCCTGGTGCCGCTCGCGTATCTGCTGGAGGACCCGGCGCTGGTCGCCAAGGCACAGCGCTACGTCGAGTGGACGCTGAGCAACCAGGCCGACAGCGGCTGGCTGGGCCCGAAGAGCAACACCGACTGGTGGCCGAACATGGTGATGCTCAAGGTACTGACGCAGTACCAGGAGGCCACCGGCGACCCGCGCGTCGTCCCGGCGATCACGCGCTACCTTGCCCATCACGCCGCCCTGGCCGCCAACCGGCCGCTGCACGACTGGGCCGTCTATCGCTGGGCCGACGAACTGGCCACCATCGTCTGGCTCTTCAATCGCACCGCCGACCCACGCCTGCTGGACCTGGCGCGTACGTTGAAGGCGCAGGGCACGGACTGGCGCGGGCACTTCGACACGTTTGCGTTCACCGGGAAGACATCCAACAAGCTGCTCGGCTTCGGGGGTCCGCAGAAGCTTCCCGACGCCGGCATGCGGGCGCATGGGGTCAACGTCGCGATGGCGCTCAAGACCTCCGCGCTCTGGTCGCTGATATCCGGCGAGGCCGCCGACCGCGACGCGGCGATCCGCGCCTTGGCCGTGCTCGACCGCTATCACGGCCAGCCAAATGGCATGTTCAGCGCCGACGAGCATCACGCGGGACAGGATCCGTCGCAGGGCACCGAGCTGTGCGCGGTGGTCGAGTCCCTCTACTCCCTTCAGCAGGTCGTCGCCGTCAACGGCGACGTCGGGCTGGCCGATCGCCTCGAGCGGCTGGCCTACAACGCGATGCCCGCGACGATGTCGGCGGACATGTGGTCGCATCAGTACGATCAGCAGGCCAACCAGGTGATGTGCAGCCTGAACCGCCGGCGCTGGGTGAGCAACGGGCCGGAATCGAACCTGTTCGGCCTCGAGCCAAACTTCGGCTGCTGCACGGCCAACCTGCACCAGGGCTGGCCGAAGTTCGTGGGGAGCCTGTGGATGGCCACACCCGACAACGGCCTGGCTGCCGTGGTCTATGCGCCGAGCACAGTGAAGGCGCGCGTGGGGGCCGCCGGTCAGGTGACGATCCGCCAGGTCACCGACTACCCGTTCAGCGGCGTCATCACGCTCACCGTCACGCCCAGCGTCAACCGGCTCCGCTTCCCCTTACGGCTTCGCATTCCCACCTGGGCCGACGGCGCCGTAGTCACCCTCAATGGCGCGCCCGTGGCGGGCGTCACGCCCGGGACGTTTGTCCGGATCGACCGGCTGTGGAACAAAGCGGAGACCGTCCGCATCACGCTGCCGATGCCCGCGCGTGTCTCCACCTGGTATCGCGACTCGGTGGCGGTGGAGCGCGGGCCGCTGGTCTTCTCGCTGCCAGTTGGCGAGGACTGGCGGCGTGTCACCACTGGCATGAAGAAGCCCGCGCCGGCGCCGGCCGCCGACTGGGAAGTGCTGCCGACCACGCCGTGGAACTACGGGCTGAGAGTTGGAGCAGGTGGGGCGAGTCTGCGCGTCATCGAGCGGCCGGTTGGCCCGACGCCCTTCGCGCGCGACACGCCGCCGGTCGAGATCGAAGTGACTGGACGCCGCGTGCCGGAATGGCAGTTGGAGGACGGCTCCGCGGGAACGCTCCCGCAAAGCCCGGTGGTGAGTCGAGAGAAGGACGAGACGCTGCGGCTGGTGCCCTACGCCACCGCGCGGTTACGAATTACGGCGTTTCCACGCATCGAATGATCCGCGAATCGTAATCCGCGCAATCCCACTCGTCATTCGTCATTCGTCATTCGTAACTACACGTTGCCCTTCTTCATTTCCTCCATCAGGTCATCTCTCCCCAGCAAGCCCCCGCCCTTTCGTATCTTCGCCAGCACGTCGCGCGAGTAAATCCCGCCATCGAGATCCGGGTTCCACGCTGGTGTCAGCGCGGGAGCGTTTCTCGGGGCCGCCAGCGGCCCCGAGGAGAACGCCAACTTCTGCAGGCGTGTCGCGTCACCTAGAACGTCAGCCTGGTGACCAGCTGCAGCGTTCGCGGCGGCGCGACGGCGCTGATCGTCCCGAAGCCGTTCTGGTTCACCAAATTGCCGGCGGCGTTGTACGGCAGGTTGGTGATGGTCGGGTCGGTCAGGCTCCGGAAGTTCACCGTGCTGTTCACGGCGGTGAACTGCGTGTGG
>JAENWD010000329.1 GCA_016650245.1 Vicinamibacteria bacterium | reverse complement strand
TGCCGGATTCGCGCAGCAGCGAATTGAGCGTCCGGTTCGGAGCCGTCATCGTCTGCGTGGGCTTGCCCCACTCGGCGGTGAATGAGGGATCGCCCGAGGCCACGATAGGCTCGCGCTCGTAGACGTGGAGCGTGCCGGTGCCGGTGTCGGTGTCGCCGACAAACGCCGTGATGAAACGCGTGCGCGGGCGATGCTGCTGATACTCGGGCGCGAAGCTCGCGTTGGCGTCGATGGCGAGGCCCTGCCACCCAAGGTCGCGCTCGAGGCGATAGGTGTTGCTGTGCTCACGGGCGTGGTACGCGCCAACATCGACGAAGACGCCGTCCCGGCGGTCCTGAAAGAAGTCGCGGATGATGTACTCCTCCAGACCCGAGGAGAAGCGCTCCGGTCCATAGCGCTTGAGGAACTCCGTGTGAAATCGAGGATCGATCGTGTACTTATCATGCGGCTCGACCCAAAACGCGAAGTTCCAGGCGACCGCCGTCGCAACGGCCACGAAGCACACGATCGCTACCAACTCGACGAGATCGAAGCGTTTCGCGGACGTCGGCATGGGTGCTGGGAGTATAGTCGCGCTCGATGGCGGCGCACTAACCTTCGGCGCGGCCTCTCCGTGTCAATGGGGTCAGGAGGGCCGGGAGGCCAAAGGCCGCGCCGCGCGGCCGCGGTCCGCCTCCCGCTCACAGTCCCCGATACACCAGCAGCGCGATCCGCATCCAAGTAGCCGAGCACCAGCAGAATGGCGATCCGATACGCCCGCGCGACGCGCACCGTCTTGGCGGCGATCGACTTGAGCGGGCGCGGGATGCGCGTGGGGCCGCCCCGGTCGGGAGCGAGGTACCACGATAACAGGGCCCCGAGCGCGTAGACGTCGCTTCGGGCATCGGCGACACCGCGCGCCTGTTCGGGTGCCATGAAGCCTGGGGTTCCCGCGATCACGGGTTGATCGGGTTGATCAGGTTGATCAGGTTGATCGGGTTGATCGGGTTGACGAAATGGGCCCGTGATCGCCAGGCCCCCAGTCCATCACCAGCACTTCGCCGAAGGCGCCGGTCATGATGTTGGCGGGCGTGAGGTCGCGGTGGACGATCCCACGGGCGTGGGCGAAGGCGACGGCGTCGGCGACGCGCATCAGCAGGCGCACGCGCTCGGAGACGGTCGCGCCGCTGTCTGCGCGTGCGTCGAGCCGCTGGCCGCGCACCAGAGTCATCACGTAGAACAGGCGCCCGTCGGGCAGCGTGCCGACGTCGTGCACGGGGACGATGCCGGGGTGTTCGAGCTGCGCGAGGATGCGGGCCTCGGTTTCCAGGCGCGCCAGTGAGGCGGGATCGGTGGCGCCGCTCAGGACCTTCAGCGCGACGTCGCGCCCCAGCGCGCGGTCGGTAACGCGGTAGACCGCGCCCATCCCTCCGCGCCCGAGTGGCGCGCCCAACTCGTACCGCGTGCCCGTCAGATCAGGGAGATCGGCGACGTGCCGAAGGTGACGCAGCGCCTCGTCGCCCAGAGACATTCGACAGATTCTACGGGATCACGTACGGCAACCACAGAGACACGGAGAGCACGGAGGCCACACAGAGGGCCATCCTGGGCGGGCAACGCCGCGAACCGGCAGTTCCAAGAAGATCTCTGTGCGTCCCTCTGTGATCTCGGTGTCTCTGTGGTTGGCGTAGGTGATCACCCAAATAGCGTACGCGCTTCGCGCGCGTACTCGTCCTCGGACGCGCACGCCTCGCGGAGCAGCCGCAGGACGTGACCGCGGAAGTCGCGACGGGTGGCCGCCAGCCGGTTGGTGACGTCGTGCACGGCCCACCCGC
Source organism: Vicinamibacteria bacterium (assembly GCA_016650245.1). GTDB lineage: Bacteria > Acidobacteriota > Vicinamibacteria > Vicinamibacterales > JAENWD01 > JAENWD01. The sequence continues at coordinate 1,830 of JAENWD010000329.1, read as the reverse complement.
GCGCGTCGGCCAGCGCCTTGTAGCTGGGACGCTCCTGGTCGCGCACGTCGGCCATGTCGTACGCCTCAACCAGCGCCAGGTGATCGCCGCGACCGCGCGCGTGATAGTCGGCCCCCAACGCCTCCACCGCACGTTGGAAGAGCGCCCGCACGAACTCGTGGTCGAACCAGGCGTCCAGGTCCACGTCGGCGGCCAGCGCCATCTCGCGCACTTCGCCTTCGGCGGTCGTGAAGTCCAGCGGCACCGTCGTCACGCCGCCACCGCGCTTGAGGCGTGCGGCGGCTTCATACCCGTGGCCGGCCACGCCGTCAAGACACGTGCGCAGCCAGGTACGAAAGCGGGCCCGGGCGGGGTCGTAGCTTTCGAGGAACCCTTTCTCGAAGGCGCGCGCGAAGAAGTCCTGCGTCAGGTCCTCCGCTGCCTCAGATGCCACCGCACCCGCAGGTACTTGTAGACCGGCCGCCAGTAGGCGGTGACCAGCGCATCCCATGCGATCTGCCGCTCGCCCGGATCGGCGCTCGTCAACCGCTCGACGACTGAGAGACGAGTAGGAGGAAACATGACTCTGACGGTTCGGTCGGGTTGAAGTCGGTTGGTCGGGTTGGCAGGTTGCCTTGCAACCAGATCAACCAGCATCAACCTGCCCCAACCCGCCCCAACCCGCCCCAACCCGCCCCAACCTGCCCCAACCTGTCTTGTTCACACGTCCAGTTCGACGACGTTGTCCGCTCTATCCATGATGAACCTGAACCGCGCGGAGGCGTCTTTGCCCATCAGCTCGTTGATCACGCGGTCGGTGACGAGCTGGCCGGCGATCTCCACGCGCAGCAGGCGCCTGGTCTTCGGGTTCAGCGTGGTCTCCCACAGCACCTTGGGCATCATCTCGCCTAGACCTTTGAAGCGCGTGATCTCGGGCGTCGCCCGTCCGCTGGGTCCGCGGTCGGCGGTCTTCAGGATCTGCGCCTTCTGCGCGTCGTCGAGCGCCCAGTGCGTCTGCTTGCCGATGTCGATGCGATAAAGCGGCGGCTGTGCCAGAAACACGTGGCCGTGGCGCATCAGGTCCGGCATGTGCCGGTAGATGAACGTCAGCAGCAAGGTCGCGATGTGGTTGCCGTCCGAGTCGGCGTCGGCGAGGATGATGATGCGGCCGTAGCGCAGGCGGTCGCGGTCGAAGTTCTTGCCCAGGCCGCACCCGAGCGCCGTCACCAGATCAGACAGCTCCTTGTTCTCGAGGACCTTTGCCAGTGACGCGCTCTCGGTGTTGAGCACCTTGCCGCGGAGCGGCAAGACGGCCTGCCGCGCGCGATCGCGGCCCTGCTTGGCGCTGCCGCCGGCCGAGTCGCCCTCGACGATGAAGATCTCGGTGTCTTCGCGCGCGGTGTGCGAGCAGTCGCTCAGCTTGCCTGGCAGCGCCATGCGATACGACGTCGCCGTCTTGCGCGTCACTTCCTGCTGCGCGGCGCGGCTGGCTTCGCGTGCCCGCGCGGACAGGATGATGCGCGCGACGATGGACTCGGCAACGGTGATGTTGGAATTCAGCCAATGTTCGAGCGCGGGGCGGATGGCGCCGTCCACGGCGGAGAGCAATTCGGGGTTGTTCACCCGGTCCTTGGTCTGCCCCTGGAACTGCGGCTCGGCGATGAACACGCTGAGGACGCCCGCGAGGCCCTCGCGGATGTCTTCGGCCGTCAGCGTCACGCCCTTGGGTGTCAGGTTGTGCGTCTCGATGAAGTTGCGCACGGCCTTGCCCAGGCCGGCGCGCAGCCCGTTCTCGTGCGTGCCGCCGCTGCCGGTGGGGATGCCGTTGACGTAGCTGCGCAGGTGCTCGTC
>JAENWD010000328.1 GCA_016650245.1 Vicinamibacteria bacterium | reverse complement strand
GTGAGGCCAGCCAGGACGTGTCGCATGTGTGTCTGCATGAGCACCAAACTCCAGCGGGCGACTGGGGACGCCAGCGTCTCAGACTAGCAGCACTCATCGGCGCGGTGGGAGCCCTGACGACGGCAGTGTTGCGCGGCGGATACGCGGCCTCGACCATTCGATACATCGCGACGCTCGCCTTCTGCCTGGAACCAGACAACCGTGGTGGTATAGTCGGCCCAACCCGGCGCCGGCGATGGCGCCGCAAGGAGGTGCCGGCATGGCGACCGGCGGCAGCTCACGTTGGGCCCGCGTCATCACGTCCACCAGCAGCGCCGTGCGGCTGCGAGAAGCCGTCGGGTTCCTGCACGACTCCCGCTCCGATCAGGAAGTGCTCGTCGTCGCCTCGTCGCGAAGCGCTGCCGACGACTTGGCGCGCCGCGCGGCCACAGGCCGTGGCGCCAGCCTCGGGTGGCACCGCTTCAGCGTGCTGCAACTCGCCGCCAGACTCGGCATCGACCGACTGGTGGCCAGTGGGCGCTTGCCGGGCTCGGCCCTTGGGGCCGAGGCCGTCGCCTCGCGCGCGATCTTCGGGGCCATCGCCGACGGCAATCTGCGCTACTTCTCGCCCGTCGCGCAGACCCCGGGATTTCCTCGAGCGGTGGCCCGCACGATCGGCGAGCTGCGGATGGCCGGTGTCCCTGCCGGCGCTGTGGGAGCCCACCTGCCGGGAGGACCGGATCTCGCGACCTTGTTCGCCTACGTCGATCGCGAGCTGACCGACGCAGGCGCTGCCGATCGAGCGCTGCTGCTGGCGTCGGCAACCGAGGCACTCCGCCAGTCCACGGCCGTGGTGAAGGAGCTTGTGGCCGGTCGCCGCCTGCTGCTGGTTGATCCCGCGCTCGCCTCGGAGAGTGAGCTGCAGTTCGTGGCGGCGCTGGCCGCGGCGGCCGGGCAGACGCTCATGACGCTGCCAGGGGACGACCCGGAAACGTCGGCACGTGTGGCCGCGCGTTGTGGCGCTGCGGTCGAGGAAGTATTGGAGCCGGCCGAAGGCGGACTCGGCCGTCTCCGCAGGCACATCTTCCAGGCCGAGGTCTCGCCGGCGGCTGACGATCGGGCCAGCGTCCACCTGTTCTCGGCGCCCGGAGAGGCGCGCGAGGCTGTCGAGATCGCGCGTCGCGTGCTGGCTGAAGCGCAGCGCGGCGTCCGCTTCGATGAGATGGCCATTCTGGTCCGCGCACCGCAGCAGTATCTCGGCCTGCTGGAACACGCGTTGGCGCGCGCCGCGATTCCGTCCTGGTTCGATCGAGGCACCCGGCGGCCCGACCCGGCCGGCCGGGCCATGCTGGCGTTGCTCTATTGCGCCGACGAAGGTCTGTCTGCCCGCCGCTTTGCCGAGTACCTCTCGCTCGCGCAGGTGCCCGATCCGCTGGAGCCGACGCTGGCGGCGGCGCTAGTGACGCCCGACGACGAGGTGCTGTCGGCCGGTGTAACCGACGGCACGGTGCCAGAGGAACCCGAGGCGCCGCCGCCGCGAAGTACCGCCGCGCTCGAATGGCCCGTCGTCGACGGAGCGCTGCGCGCCCCCTGGCGGTGGGAGGCGTTGCTGGTCGAGTCCGCGGTCATCGGTGGACGTGATCGCTGGGTCACGCGACTCGACGGGCTCGAGTACGAGTATCGGCAGCGCCTCGCCGAGCTCGATGCCGACGAACCGGAAGCGCCACGCGCGGCTGCATTGACTCGTGATCTCGAACATCTCGGCCACCTGCGCAGATTTGCCTTGCCGGTGATCGAACAGCTCGACGACTGGCGCGAGACCACCGCGATCTGGGGCGAGTGGCTCACCAGGCTCGAGCGCCTCGCGCCACGCGTGTTGCGGCAGCCGGCGCGCGTGCTGCGCGTGTTGGCCGAATTGCGGCCCATGTCCGAGGTCGGCCCTGTCGGCATCGGCGAGGTGCGCAAGGTATTGGCCGAGCGACTGCGCCTGCTGGCGGTGGAGCCGCCGGCGCGGCGTTTCGGACGGATCTTTGTCGGCGCACCCGACCAGGCCCGCGGCCGCGCCTTTCGGGTGGTGTTCGTGCCCGGGCTGGCCGAACGGATCTTTCCGCAGAAACTGCGCGAGGATCCGCTCTTGCTCGACCAGGCGCGGCGCCTGGTCGACGACGCGCTGCCACGGCGTGACAAGCGCGCCAGCGACGAGCGTCTCCAGCTACGGTTAGCCATTGGCGCCGCGACCGAGCGCCTCTATCTGTCCTACCCGCGTCTTGACGTCAACGAATCGCGGCCGCGTGTGCCGTCGTTCTACGCGCTCGACGTCAAGCGCGCGCTCACCGGCCGCATCCCATCGCACGAAGAGCTACAGCAGGAGGCCTACGACGCCGGCGCGGCAACGCTGGCATGGCCGGCTCCGGCCGATCCCCTGCGCGCCATCGACACGCTTGAACACGACCTGGCGATCCTTCGGCCGCTGTTTGACGAACACGATCGCGCCAAGGTTGCCGGTCGTGCGAGATACCTGCTGGAACTCAATGCGTGTCTCAGTCGATCGGTGCGCGAGCGGTGGGCACGACATCAGACTCAGTGGTCCGACGCCGATGGCCTGTTGAGGAACTCCGATCCGATCGTCGAGGCGCTGGCGTCCCAGCGACTCGGCCGTCGGCCGTACTCTTTGTCGGCGCTGCAGCACTACGCGGCCTGTCCGTATCGGTTCCTGCTCTCGGCGGTCTACCGTCTCGCGCCGCGCGAGGACGCCGTGCCGCTGCAACGTCTGGATCCCCTGACCAAGGGCAGCTTGTTCCATCGGGTCCAGAGCGAGTTGCTCCGCACGCTGCGCGACCAGGGCCGGCTGCCGTTGCGACCAGCCGGCCTCGACCAGGCGTTGACGACCCTGGGCGACACTCTCACGCATGTCGCCGACCAGGAGCGCGCGCGCCTGGCGCCCGCGATCCGCCGTGTCTGGGACGACGAGATCGCGGCGATGCAGCGCGACCTGGCCCGGTGGCTGCACCTCATGGCCGAAGACACCGATGGCTGGGTGCCGCAATGGTTCGAGTTTGCCTTCGGCCTGCCCCACGACGAGGGACGCGACGCCGCCAGCCTGCCCGACCCGGTGACGCTGGACGGCCGCTTCATCCTGCGTGGCTCGATGGACATGGTCGAGCGCCATCCCGCTGGCGCGCTGCGGGTCACCGATCACAAGACGGGCCGCGCGCGTTGGCCCGAACGGATGATCGTTGCCGGTGGCGAAGCGCTGCAGCCGCTGCTCTATGGCCTTGCGCTCGAGGCGGCCACTGGTCACCCGGTGCTCGAAGGTCGATTGTGGTTCTGCACGGCTGCAGGCGAGTTCGCCGAGCGCTCGGTGCCGTTGACCGAGACGACGCGCCGGATCGGGCTGGAGGTACTCGAAATCGTGGACCGCGGCGTCGAGCATGCCGCGCTCGCGCCGTACCCAAGGCAGGGCGCATGCGAGTGGTGCGACTTCAAGCTCGTCTGCGGCGCCGGTGAGGAGCGCCGCACGGGCCGAAAGGTTGCGGGCCGCTTCCCGGACCTCGATGCCTTGCGAGGCAAATCGTGATGACGCCCCGCCGTGTGCCGGCCGACGCCGCCGACCGCGATCGCATCCGGACCGACCTGGAGCATTCCTACGTCGTGGAGGCGGCGGCCGGCACGGGCAAGACCACGGAGCTGGTCGCACGCATCATCAACGTGCTCGCGTCCGGGCATGCCGGCGCCACCATCGACAAGATCGTCGCGGTGACCTTCACCGAGAAGGCGGCCGGCGAGTTGAAGCTGCGCCTGCGCGAGGAGCTCGAAGCTGCGCGCCAACGCGAGACCGGCCAACGACGAGACCGGCTCGAGCAGGCCCTGCGGTACCTGGAAGAGGCGCGGGTCAGCACCATCCACGGCTTCTGCGCCGACCTCCTGCGCGAACGCCCCGTGGAGGCGCGCATCGACCCGCAGTTTCTAGTACTGACGGAGGATCAGGCGTCGCGTCTCTACGACCTGGCGTTCGAGTCCTGGCTGCAGGATCAGTTGCGCGACCCTGGCGAGGGCGTGCGGCGGTCCCTGCGACGGCCCGCGCGTCGTAATTTCGGCGCCGACATCGACGAAGACGGCCCGGTCGAGCGCTTGCGCCGCGCTGGCAAGGCGCTGCTTGAATGGCGCGATCATCCGGCACGGTGGCGCAGGGACCCGTTCGATCGCGAGGGCGAGATCCGCCAGCTCGTGATGCGGTTGGCCGACTTCGCGGCGATGTCGTCGGGCCCGGCGTGGGACAAAGACGTCCTCTATCTGGACACGATGCGCGCACGCACCGGCGCCTCGGCCATCGCCGACGGCCTGGTGCCCGCAGACGACCTCGACGGGCTCGAGGCGCTGCTGGTCGATGTGCATCACGATCGGGGGTTCGCCAAGCCGCGCAAGGGGAGCGGCGCCGCGTACAGCAAACGGCACACGCGCGCGGCCGTGTGGGACCGCCGGCAGGAGTTGTACACGGCGCTGGGCGAGTTCGAACGCCGCGCCAATGCCGACCTGGCGGCGGCGCTGCAGCAGGACCTGCACGCCAGCCTCGAACGCTACGACACGCTGAAAGGCGCCGAGGGCGCACTGGATTTTGTGGACCTGCTCCTGCGCGCACGGGCGCTGCTGCGAGACGACGCCGAGGTCAGGCGTACGTTCCGCGAACGGCTCTCGCACCTGTTCGTGGACGAGTTCCAGGACACCGATCCGTTGCAGGCCGAGATCGTCGTGCTCCTGGCGGGATCACCCGACGCCGACCGCCTCAGCCCCGTTGACTGGCACCAGGTGCAGCCCCGGCCCGGGTCGCTCTTCATCGTCGGCGATCCCAAGCAGTCCATCTACCGCTTCCGCCGCGCCGACATCGGCGCGTACCGCGTCGTGTGTGACTGGCTCGGGCAGCAGGGCGCCGAGCACGCGCGCCTCACCACGAGTTTCCGTGCGACGCCCGCGATTCAGCGCCTGGTGAACGCGGCCTTCGCGCCGCTGATGACCGACGACGCCGTGACGCAACAGCCGCCGTACGTGCCGCTGACGCCGTGGCGCGACGAGCACGCCGGCCAGCCCGCGGTTGTGGCCCTGCCGGTGCCGAAACCGTACGGCACGCGAAACATCACCAAGGGCGCGATCGAGAAGTCCCTTCCCGATGCCGTCGGGGCGTTTCTGAAGTGGCTGTTCGACCAGAGCGAGTGGATGGTCACCGAGCGGAGCATGACGACGGGCAAGCCCGAGCGGGTGGCCATTAGGCCGCGGCACGTCTGCCTGCTGTTCCGGCGCTTCGCCAGCTTCAATCAGGACGTCACACGCCCGTACGTGCAGGCCCTTGAAGCACGCGACATCCCGCATCTGCTCGTCGGCGGCAAGTCGTTCCACGATCGGGAAGAG
>JAENWD010000327.1 GCA_016650245.1 Vicinamibacteria bacterium | reverse complement strand
TTTCCGCCACTGGGCTCACGTCGTCCGAGCAGGCGCGCAGGGACCACGCGCGAGTTGTTGACGACGAGCAGGTCTGAAGGTGCGAGCAGGTCGGGCAGATCCGCAACGGCGCGATTGGTCCATGTGCCAGTTGTGCGATCGACGACGAGCAGACGCGACGCGCCGCGCTGGGCCGAAGGCTGCTGTGCGATCAGGTGGTCGGGAAGAGGGAAGTCGAAGTCGGAGAGGCGCACGGGGAGATCGTAACAAGGACAAAGGACAAAGGACGAGGGACGAGGGATCTTCGTCCTTCATCCTTCGTCCTTCGTCCCTAGTGCACTCCCCGGCGACCCATCCGCTGCCGCCAGTCGTCGGCGATGAGCGTCCACAGCCCCTGGTCCACCCATCCGTGCTCCTGTTGCAGCGACCGGCGCAGCACGCCCTCTTGTACCGCGCCGATCTTCCGCAGGGCGCCGTTACCGCGGCCGTTGTGCACGGCCGCGCGGGCTTCGAGACGATGAACCCCCAACACGTCGAAGGCGAAATCCACCACCGCCGGCGCGGCGGCAAAAAATACTCCGCCACCCCAGTACTCGGGCGCGAGCACGAACTCCCACTCGGCAGACCCGAAGCCGCGTTCGAGCTCGCGGACGCGGAACAGCCCCACCGGCTCGGAGCGGCGCTCCGGCACCACCGAGAAACAGATGCCGCGGCCGTCCAGCCGCTCGACGCGCGCGGCCTCGATGCGCGTCTGCAGCTCGGAGGCCGACTGTGGCGGCGGCGCGATCACCTGGGCGATCTCGTCGCGCGACAGCAACGCCAGCAGCGCGCCCGCGTCGCCCGTCTCCACCTCCCGCAACACGATGCCGAGCCCCTTGAGCACGGGCGGCATGTTGCGCCAGTTCCGCAACAGCAGCTCCGGTGGCAGGCCAGGCCACGTGTCGGTTGCCTCGTTGCCCGAAGGCGCGCGAAAGTCGTCCATCACCTAGCGTCCTGCGGCACGGCCCGCGCCCAGCGCGAGTGCGAGCCCACCGAATTCACGAGCCAGGCGGTTGCCCCAGACAATTGACGATCCCCAGATGATGTTGTCGCCGCCGGAACCCCAGATGATGTTGTCCTCACCCGAGCCCCAGATGATGTTGTCGCCGCCCGAGCCCCAGATGATGTTGTCGTCGCCCGACGAACCCCAGATGATGTTCTCGCCTGACGAACCCCAGATGATGTTGTCGCCGGCCGAACCCCAGATGATGTTGTCGCCGCCCGAGCCCCAGATGATGTTGGTGCCCCAGGCCGATCCCCAGGGCTGCAGCACTCCGCCACTCACGCGGCGATTGCCCCAGAGAATGTGACGAGCCCAGTCGCCGCCCAGGGTGTAGCTGTCGCCTGTGCCCGAGCTGGCATAGAAGCGCGCCAGCGAGACCGCGGCATCCGTGTTGAGGAAGCCGGCGCCCTGGCTGAGGAAATCGACGTCGGGCGTGACCCTCGCCGTGTACTGCAGGATCGCCTTGACGGCGTTGGGCGTCAGCGCCGGGTTGGCCTGCAGCATCCGCGCGACGACGCCGCTGACGACCGGGGCGGCCATGCTGGTGCCGCTCAGCGTGAGGTACGGATACCCCCCGCCGCTGGTGCCAGGGACAAGATCTGCCGGATTTCGCAGGGCAAGCGCGCTGCCGGCGTCGTTGAGCGAGACGATCCGCGTGCCGGGCGCGACCAGATCGGGCTTGGCCACAAAGTCGAAGGCCGTCGGCCCGCGCGAGCTGTAGCCGGCGACACGATCGTCGCTCGGATCGGGCGTGCCCATGTGGCTGTAGGCGCCAACCGTCAGCACCCACGGCGCGTTGCCGGGCGCGGTGATCCCGCCATACTGAATCTGGTCGTCGAGGTTCTTGCCGAAGTTACCCGCGGCGGCAACAACGACCATCCCGGCTTCCACGGCCCGTCGCGCGGCCAGTGTGAGCGGGTCGGACTCGTACGACTCCAGCACGGGCGCGCCAATGGACAGGTTGATCACGCGCAGGTTGAACTGCGCGCGGCTGGCGACGGCGAAGCCGATCGCGCGGATGACGTCGCTGACGTAGCCGCGCCCCTCTCCGTCCAGCACCTTCAGCACCAGCAGGTGGGCACCCTGCGCGACTCCTGCGTACTCGCCCTCGCTGTCGTGACCCGATCCGGCGACGATGCCGGCGACGTGGGTGCCGTGGCCGTAGCTGTCGGCCACCTGGTTGGTCGTGCTCGTGAAGTCCGCAAAGCCCACCACGCGCTGGCCGACCAGCGCGCGACGCGCGTCGACGCGCGCCAGGTCGTCGTGCCACGCCGTGAGGCCCGAGTCGATGACCGCCACGCCGACGCCTGCCCCGGTGAAATCACCCTCGGAGGACGAGGCGCCCTGGGCGTTGCCCGTGTCGTTTCCGCCACCCGGCGCCAACAGCGCGCCGACCGGCCGATCCAGATGGACGCCGGCCACGCCAGGGTCGGCCGCCAATGCCTCCAACGCGTCGTTGGGGACTTCGGCGACGTAGCCATCCACCAGGGCGAGGCGCTGACCGGCGTGGCCGCGGTGCGCGCGGATCTTCGCGGTCACGTCCCCGACACCCGTCGATCGCACGATCACGCGCGAGATGCCTGGCCCTCCGGCGCGTGACGCCAACGTGGCGTCGAGCCGCGAGGGCGGGCGTCCGGCCGCCAGCGCCGGCCACGACAGCAGGGTGAGCAACAGCAGCGTGGCGATGATGCCGATCGCCCGACGAGTCAGTGAACCCATACAAGCTCCTCAGCGAGGCGCTTGGCCTCATCCCGTCGCCATTCATCGTCGAGCCACGCCCAGAGAATCTGGTTGTGCGCTGTGCCGTCGGCAGTGCGCAGCGCGCGCCGCAGGAGGCCTTCGGCGGACGCGCCGAGCTTGCCGACCGCCGCATTGCCGCGCACGTTCTGCACGGCGACTCTGGCTTCGAGCCGGTGGACGCCAAGCGTCTCGAAGGCAAAGCCGAGGATCAGGCGGCCGCTGTCTTCAAACAGCCCCTTGCCCCACCACGCCGACCCCAGCGCAATGCCCCACTCGGCGGTGCTGAATCCAGGCTCGAGCTGCCGGATTTGCACCAGGCCCACAGGCTCGTGCTGGCCGTGCGGCACGATCGCAAAGCCGGCGTACCGGCCAGCGTGCCGCTCGCGCGCCGTGGCGGAGATGAAGCTCGCAAACCAGTTCGGCGCCTCCGGCGGAGGCGACATGAACCTGGTGACCTCCGGCGCCGTGATCAGTGGCAGCAGCGCCGTGCCGTCCTCCAGGCGCAGCTCCCGCAACGTGAGCCGACGGCCGCGCAGCAAGGGCAGGCCCTGTCGCCAGTGGGCCGCCGCAATAGGGGATGGCGCGGGAGCGGGCGGCGCCAGCGAGGGCGTCCGCAGCACACGCGTGAGGGCGATGGTCGAATCGTGCATGGCCGAAAAGTCCCGTGCATCGACGTGTCATCCAGGCGGCGCGCGCAGGTGCGCGCCTGTCGCGGGAAGACACGGGTTGCACTCGGACGCAGAGCAAGGCCCCGGCCATCGAGGAGAGCGGAGGAG
>JAENWD010000326.1 GCA_016650245.1 Vicinamibacteria bacterium | reverse complement strand
GTCGGCACGGTGTCGATCGAAAAGTCGGAGCGACTCTCCGGCATGCTCAAGCGCCGCGGCGTCAAGCACGTCGTGCTCAACGCCAAGTATCACGCGCAGGAAGCCGAGATCGTCGCGCAGGCCGGCCGCAAGGATGGCATCACCATCGCCACCAACATGGCGGGCCGCGGCACCGACATTCTGCTGGGCGGCAACGCCGAGTTCATGGCGCGCCAGCAGTCGCTGGCCGAGGAAGCGGCCGAGCGGCTGTCGAAGGAGCAGGCGCGCTTCGTCGACGACGACGAGTTCGTCTATTTCTTCCACCTGGACAGCTTCTACCGAGTGCCGCGCCCCGACTGGGACCGCATCTTCAGCCACTTCACGCAGCAGTGGGACGACGATCACAAGGAAGTCGTCCGGCTGGGCGGTCTGCACATCATCGCGACCGAGCGGCACGAGGCGCGTCGCATCGACAACCAGTTGCGCGGCCGCGCCGGCCGTCAAGGCGATCCGGGCTCGTCGCGCTTCTACCTGTCGCTCGAAGACGATCTGATGCGCATCTTCGGGTCGGATCGCATCGCCGGGCTGATGCAGCGCCTGGGGATGGAAGAGGGCGTGCCGATCGAGCACGGCATGGTGACGCGCGCCATCGAGCGTGCGCAGAAGCAGGTGGAAGCGCAGAACTTCTCCGTCCGCAAGCACCTGCTCGAGTACGACGACGTCATGAACAAGCAGCGTGAAAACATCTACACGCTGCGCCGCTCGCTGCTCGAAGACAAGATCCGGCTCGACGAGGACGAGCGGACTGCCGACGCGCACGGCTACCTGATGGCGCTGGCCGGCGACGTGCTCGACGACATCGTCGAGCGCTTCGTGGGCGCAGCGATGGACGTCGAAGAATGGGATGTGCCCGGGCTTCAGCAGGAGATCATCCGCGTCTACGGCTTCGAAGCCGACGAGCTCGGCGGCATCACGTTCGAGACACTGAACACCGTCGAGATTCGCGAGGCGTTGTGGGCGCGCATCGAGAAGGCGCACGCGGACAAGGAAACGCTGCTCGGGCCCGAGTTCATGCGGCGCGTCGAGCGCGACATCATGCTGCAGATCGTGGACCAGCAGTGGAAGGACCACCTCTACAGCCTCGACCACCTGAAGGAGGGCATCGGCCTGCGCGGGTACGGCCAGCGCGATCCGCTGGTCGAGTACAAGCGCGAGAGCTTCGCGCTCTTTCAGGACATGAAGGCCAGGATCGAAGACGACATCGTCCGGCACCTCTGGCACCTGCGGGCAGCGCCGTCCGATGATGGCGCGGCGCCGGCCCCCGTGCGACGCCCGGCCCCTCGTCGCGGCCCGCCCCTCATGCTGAACGACCCGAGCGCGATGCCGTCGATGTTCGGCGGCGGTGCGCCGGCGGCGGTAGCCGAACGCGCCAACCCGTTTGCGCCAAGGCCGGCGCGCGTGGGCGGCGACGACGCGACCGTCAAGACGCAGCGCCGCGACGAGCCGAAGGTCGGACGCAACGACCCGTGCCCCTGCGGTAGCGGGAAGAAGTACAAGAAGTGCCACGGAGTCGTCGCGTGATCGGCAGATCGCGCGGCTTCGCGCCGTCTCCGACGTTGTTCCCCGTCAAGGCCGACCCGTGTCGGCCTTTGTCATACCCAAGGCCACGACGGACATCGCCATGGATCTGAAGACCGCGTCCCCCGCCCTCGATCTCAGCACCGCCATCGTCACCGCGCTGACCTTTGACGACGTGTTGCTGGTCCCGCAGCACTCGCAGGTCGTGCCGACCCAGGTGGATGTCACGACGAAGTTCACGCGGAACATCCCCCTGAACGTTCCGTTGGCCAGCGCGGCCATGGACACGGTGACCGAGTCGCTGCTGGCCATCGCGATGGCGCAGCACGGCGGCATCGGCGTCATCCACAAGAACCTGTCGGTCGAGGAACAGGCCACCGAAGTGGACCGCGTGAAGCGGTCCGAGAGCGGGATGATCGTCAACCCGATCACGCTCGCGCCGGAGAACCGGATCTTCGAGGCCCTGGAGCTGATGACGAAGTTCCGGATCTCCGGAGTGCCGATCACCGAGGGCGGACGCAAGGAAGGCCGACTCCTCGGCATCCTCACCAACCGCGACCTGCGCTTCGAGGTCAACGTCACCCGGCCGATCTCGGAGGTGATGACGAAGGACCCGCTGTTCACCGTGCCGGTCGGCACCACGCTTGAAGACGCGCGAGAGATCCTGCACCAGCACAAGGTCGAGAAACTCCTCGTCGTCGATCAGGACTTCCGCCTCAAGGGGCTCATCACCGTCAAGGACATCCAGAAGATGGTGAAGTACCCGGCGGCGTCGAAGGACGCGCTGGGTCGCCTGCGCTGCGCGGCTGCCGTCGGCGTGGGCAAAGATGCAATGGAGCGGGCTGAAGCGCTGGTGGCTGCGCACGTCGATGCGCTGGTCATCGACACCGCGCACGGGCACTCGCAAAACGTGCTCGACATGGTTAAGCGCATCCGGCGTCAGTTCAAGGACGTGGACGTGGTGGCCGGCAACGTCGCCACCGCCGAGGCGACCGAGGCGCTGATTGACCTTGGCGTGGACGCCGTGAAAGTCGGCATCGGCGCCGGCTCGATCTGCACGACGCGCATCATCGCGGGCGTCGGCGTCCCGATGATCACCGCCATCATGGAATGCGCGCAGGCGGCCGCCCGTCACGGCGTGCCGGTGATCGCCGATGGCGGCATCCGCTTCTCCGGCGACATCACCAAGGCGATTGCCGTGGGCGCGGCGACCACGATGATCGGCAACCTGTTTGCCGGCACCGACGAGAGCCCGGGCGAGATGATCATCTACCAGGGCCGCCAGTTCAAGGAGTACCGAGGCATGGGGTCGATCGGCGCGATGCGCCGCGGCAGCCGCGACCGCTACTTCCAGGACGAGTTCGACCTCACCGCCGGCGGCCTCGACAAGCTGGTGCCCGAGGGCATCGAGGGCCGCGTGCAGCACAAAGGCTCCGTCGCCGCCATGGTTCACCAGTTGGTGGGCGGTCTTCGCGCCGGCATGGGTTACTGCGGCGCGGCGACCATCCCGGCGCTCCAGCGCGGCGCCCGTCTGGTACGCATCACGCCGGCCGGCGCACGCGAGAGTCACGTCCACGACGTGACCATCACGAAGGAAGCGCCAAACTATCGATCCGAGTAGCCTCAGACCTCAGGCCTCGAGATCCCGCGGACTGATGCGCGAGACGACGACAATCGCCGCGACCGAGGACGACACGATGGCAGCGGGTCGGGCGCTGGGGGCGACGCTTTCGGCCGGCACGACGGTGCTGCTCTACGGCGACCTTGGCGCAGGGAAGACGGCCTTCGTGCGCGGCCTTGCCGAAGGGCTGGGAATCGAACCCGGCGAGGTGAGTTCCCCCACCTTCGCGCTCGTGAAGGAGTACCGCGGCCCGCGAGTCACGCTCCAGCACGTGGACCTCTACCGCCTCTCCCCCGCCGACGTCGCCGATCTGGCGCTGGACGACCTGCTGGACGAGGCCACGATCATGGCCATCGAGTGGGCCGAGCACCTGCTACGTCCGCCCTTTGGCTCGGTGGTCAGCGTGCGACTGTCACACGTCGCCGAAGGCCGACGCATCGAGATCTCATCACCGTCCGCGTAACTCGCAACTCGTCGCTCGTCGCTCGTAGCTCTCAAGACTTCTCCACCCGCTTGCGGGCCGTCAACTCGTGGATGGCGTCCCCGATGTGGGCGATGAGATCGCTGGGCATCAAGGCGACTTCACCTTCGGCCGCCTCGGCCAGATCGCCGGCCATCCCGTGCAGATACACGGCCAGGCGGCATGCGGCCTCGGCGTCGAGCAGCTGGCCCAGCCACGCCGCGATCATGCCGGTGAGCACGTCGCCCATCCCGCCAGTCGCCATGCCCGGATTGCCCGTGGGGTTCACAAAGACGTGGCCTTCAGGCGTGGCAATCACCGAGCGATGTCCTTTCAGCACGACGTAGAGCTGATGCGACTCCGCGAAGTTCTGGGCGAGCTCGACGCGATTGGCCTGCACGTCAGCACTGGTCACGCCCATCAGGCGCGCCAGCTCGCCTGGATGCGGCGTGATGATGACGTCGCGGCCCTCCGGCCCCACCAACTGGTCGGGTTCCCCTTCAAACGCGTTGAGCGCGTCGGCGTCGAGCACCAGCGGCACGCCGGCTCGATCGAGCAGGCCGTGGACAAACGCCACGGTCCCGCGCCCGGTGCCCAACCCGGGTCCGGCCGCGATCACGTCGGCCGGATGCGCCAGTACGTGTTCGAGTGCGTCTGGCGCGATGCCGTCGGGGCCCTCGTCGAGGCCCACCGTCATGTATTCCGGCGCCATCGCCGCCAACACCGCCTGGCACGACCGCGGCGTGGCGATCGTGACCAGACCCGCGCCGGACTTGAGCGCGCCCATCGACGACAGGTGTGCCGCACCGGTCTTGCCAGGCGAGCCTGCAACGATCAGCACGTGGCCGTAGTCGCCTTTGTGCGAGTCGGCCGGGCGCGGCTCGATGAGCGCCCGCATCGGCTCACGCGTCAGCAGCTCGATGTGCGGCCCCTCGACGGCGCCGATCACGGCCTCCGGAATTCCGATGTCGGCAATGACGACGTCGCCACAGTGAGCCTCGCCCGGCGGCAGCACCAGCGGCAGTTTCGGCGCACCCAGTGTCACAGTGAGGGTGGCATCGATGCACGGGCCGATCGGATCCGGCGTGTCGGCCGACAGGCCCGACGGCAGGTCGACGGAGACGACGGGCAAATCGCTGGCGTTGACGTCTGCGACGATCGTCTCGTACAACCCGGTGAGCGGCGTGCGGAGCCCGGTGCCGAACAGTGCGTCCACGAGCAGGTCTCCGCTCCGGATGTCCGGGAACTGCAGTTCCCAGACGGCCGCATCGGTGATCTCGATCACCGTGTGCCCGAGACGCACCAGCACATCGAGATTGGCCCTGGCGTCGCCCTTCACTTCGTCGGTGGCTCCCACGAGGAACACCGACACCTCGACGCCCCTTTGCGCCAGCGTGCGGGCGATGACGAATCCATCACCGCCGTTGTTCCCCTGGCCGCACAGCACCACAACCTTGCGCGACCCCAGATCGGAGAACATCGCCTCCATCGCCGCCACCACCTGGCGGCCGGCGTTTTCCATGAGGACGATCGACGCGATGCCGATGTCGCCCGTGCAACGGCGGTCGGCTTCGCGCATCTGGGCACTGTTGAGAATGCGCATGCGGTCGTTGGGTCTCGCCTTCGGCGCGAGTCTAGCACTAGTTCCCCCACGCCGCCCGGGCTCGCCCCTCCACGGCCGCTTACGCTAGGATCGACGCACCATGCCAGGTGCGGTCTACGTCAACGGACGTCTTTCGGGCGAAGCCGACGCGGTCGTGCCCGTATTCGATCACGGGTTCCTGTACGGCGAAGGTGTCTATGAAGTGTGCCGGACCTACGGCGGCAGGGTGTGCCTGCTCGCTCGCCATCTTGCGCGCCTGCGCACCTCGGCCGCGCTCATCGCGCTGTCGGTGCCCTTTGACGACGCGACCCTTCAGGCCCGGATCGACGAAACGCTGATCGCCGCGGAGCTGAAGCCGTGGCGCGAGGGCGTGGCGGATGCCTATGTGCGTCTGCTGCTCACGCGAGGAGTTGGGGAACTCAGCTACGATCCGCGCGCCTGCCCGACGCCCTCGCTGGTCATCATCGCGCGCCCCCACACCCCGCCGCCGCCGCGCGTGTACGACACGGGTGTGCGGGTCGCGCTGGTGGAGGTCGAGCGCAATCGGCGCGAAGCGCTGAACCCGCAGATCAAGTCGAACAACCTGCTCAACAACGCCCTGGCGATGCAGCAGGCGCTGGCGCGAGGCGCGTTTGAAGCCGTGATGCGCAACCACGTCGGCCACCTGGCCGAGTGCAGCCAGTCGAACCTCTTCGTGGTCGCAGACGGTGTCGTCCGCACACCGCCAGTCGGCGAAGGCTTGTTGCCGGGCATCACGCGCGCGTTCGTGCTGGAGCTGTGCGGCGCGCTGGGCATACCGTCGGAAGAGTCGGTGCTCGAGGAGAGCGCGCTAGGAGGCGCCTCCGAGGCGTTTCTCACCAGCACCACACGTGAGATCGTCCCCATCGTCTCGGTCGACGGGACTGCGGTTGGCGATGGCCGGCCAGGGCCAATCACGAGACGACTGCTCGACGCGTTCCGCCAGCGCGTGGCCACGGCGGTGTGACACGCAGGCGCTTCGGGGTCACTTGACCCGGCAGTCCGCTGCTGTCAGGCTGTCGGCGCGGACCTGTAACCGGACCGCCAAGGATGCCGGGATGACCTCGAAGACCGCCCTGATCTGCCTGCTGGCCATTCTGGCGCCGGTCGCGCTCGCGCCCTCGCCGGCCGTGACTCTGCTGGCGCAGAATGCCTCCACGCTGTCGCGCAAGGCCGCCGTAGTGGAGCGCCTTGCCCGCGACGAAACCCTGCGCGTCCGCGTCGTGGAGGCCCGGCGGGCCGCCGACGACGCAACGCAGTCGGTCTTCGTGCCCGGGCTGCTCGCGGTGAAGTTCGCCGAGGGTGCCGATCCTGCGACCGTCGCCGCGTTGGCGGCCGAGCACGGTGCGTCCCGAGTATCGCAGCCTGCCTTTGCCGATCACTATCTGTTTGCCATCGACGCGCAGATCGACGTCGTGGCCGCTGCACGAGCGCTGGCACGGCAGCCGGGCGTCGTGTATGCGGAGCCCGTGGGGCGGGCGTTTCCCACCTATCGCCCGAACGACCCGCTCTATCAGTACCAGTGGAACTTCCAGCAGCTCGATCTCGAACGCGTGTGGGATATCAATCGTGGAGCCCCTGGCGCGGTGGCGGTGGCGATCATCGACGGCGGCATCGCGTACGCACCCGAAGGCGCTGACTACCTTCAGGCCCCGGACCTGGCCGGAACGACCTTTCTGCCTGGCTATGACTTCATCTGGGACGACGACAAGCCGCTCGATTTTGACGGTCACGGCACTCATGTGACGGGGACTATCGCGCAGTCGACGAATAACAATCTCGGCACCTCCGGCATGGCTTTCAACGTTAGCGTCATACCGATCAAGGCCATCAGCGGTATTCTCGACGAGCTCGCGGGCGCTCCGAACGTGGGTTCCAGCAGCACAGTGACCCAGGCCGTCAGATTCGCAGCAGAGCACGGCGCCAAGGTCATCAACATGAGCCTTACCATCGGCGCGCCGAGCACGCCTTTGCGCGATGCGATTCAGTTTGCCGTCGACCGCGGTGCGATCGTCGTCATCGCCGCGGGCAACGCTGCGGATGAGGGTAGCCCTCCCTCTTATCCAGCCGTCTACGCCAGAGACATGGATGGCGTCATCGCGGTCGGCGCCACCGACTATTCAAGGCCCGTGCGCCATATTCGAACGTGAACGACTACGTGGAAATCGCCGCTCCTGGTGGCGACACGACTGAGGACCTCAACGGCGACGGCTACGCGGACGGCGTGCTGCAGCAGACCATCGACTTCGACGCGTTCCTGCTCACCGGGCGCTTCGACCAGTTTGCGTACCTCTTCGCCAACGGCACATCGATGGCTTCGGCCCACGTCGCGGCCATGGGCGCGCTGCTCGTCGACCAGGGCGTGACGGACCCGAAGGCCGTGGAGGCCGCGATCAAGCGCTTTGCGACCGACCTCGGGCCGGCGGGTCGCGACAACGAGTACGGCTACGGCCTCATCAATCCCCGCGCGACGCTGCGCGGCCTTGGGCTTGCGCAATGATCCGCCGGCAGATCCAACGTGGTCTCTTTCTGGGCGGCGGCCTCCTGGTGACCGGTACGCTCGCCTGGCCCGTGCCGGTTGCAGCGCAGACACCCTCCGTGTCCGCCGTACAGATGGCCGGCACGACCGTTGTGCGCACGACGCGCGATCGCGTGCTGGTCTGGGCGCGCGATCCCAGCCGCGTCATCGCCACATTGCCGGAAGGGGTCGGGCTTGACGCGCTGTCGCGCGATGCGCAGTGGGTGGAGGTCCGGTTGCCCGAGACGTTCAGGGGCCCAGGCGAGCAGCGCGGCTTCGTGTTCGGGGGGCACGTCGCGCTGGTCAGCGGCCCAGCGTTGTCGACGCTTCCGGGCCGGTCGACGACCGCGGCCCAGGGCGCCGGCGCGACTGTCCCTCGACCACGCCGATCGGCACCGCGTTTCGGTATTCGTGGCTACGGAGAAGGCGCGTACCAGTGGTTCACCGCGGCCGACAGCTTCAAGGCCATCCTCGATACGTCGGGGGGTCTGTTCTATGGAGGCGGGGCGCAGGTCCACTTCGGTCCGATCTACGTGGACGTCGGCGTGTCCCGGTTCGAGAAGACGGGTGAACGGGCCTTTGTCTTCGAGGGCGACGTGTTCCGACTCGGCATCCCCGATCGCATCACCATGACGCCGGTGGTCGTGACCGCCGGCTACCGCTTCCCCATCCGCGACCGCATCGTCCCCTACGTTGGTGGTGGCGTGGGCTCACTGAAGTTCGAGGAGCGATCGGACTTCGCTGATCCGGGCGAGAACGTCAGCGAGCGATTCACGAGTTACCACGCCGTGGCCGGCGTCGAGTACGCGGCCACGCGCTGGCTGTTCGTGGCAGGGGAAGTGCGCTACGCGGCGGTGCCCGACGCGCTTGGCGCGCCCGGGATTGCTGCGGACTTCGACGAGTCGAACCTCGGCGGAGTCTCGGTCGCGGTGAAGGTGCTGGTAGGGCGCTGAGCTAACCCGCCGTCGAGTACTCTTGGACTGGCGGGCACACACAGAACAGGTTGCGGTCGCCGTACGGGTTGTCGATCCGGCCGACCGCGGGCCACACCTTGTTGGCCTGCACCCACGGCAGCGGAAAGGCGGCCTGCCGCCGCGAGTACGGGTGGCTCCACTCGTCGTCGGTGACCGCGGCGGCCGTGTGGGGCGCGTTCTTGAGGACGTTGTCCTTCAAGTCCGCCTTGCCGCTCACCACGTCGGCGATCTCGCCCCGGATGGCGATCATCGCGTCGCAGAAGCGATCGAGTTCCGCTTTCGGCTCGCTCTCGGTGGGCTCGATCATCAGCGTGCCAGGCACCGGGAACGAGACGGTCGGCGCGTGGAAGCCGTAGTCCATCAGCCGCTTGGCCACGTCGATC
>JAENWD010000325.1 GCA_016650245.1 Vicinamibacteria bacterium | reverse complement strand
GGCGTTGTCGAGTGCGATGGCGGTGTAGGACGCCAGGCTCTGCAGCACGTTGAGGTGGTGCTCGGTGTAGGCGTGCTTCTCGAAGCTCTGGATCGTGATGATCCCGAGCACGCGCTCCTTGGCGATGAGCGGCAGGTAGATGACCGACTGCGGGCGCTGCGACATTGAGCCGTCTTCGAGCTGCCGGCTGTCCTCGTCGTATCGCGTGATGTACTTCGAGTACTCCGCCGACAGGTCGTTGATCAGGATCGCCTCGCGGTGCTCGATGCACCACACCGGCAACTGATCGCGGTCGGTTGTGTCGCGCGAGTAGGGCGCGTACCGTTTGCCCTTCTCGATGGCCAGCCGGTACTCGATCTCGTGGCGGTCGTGGTGATAGAGCCCCACGCCGAACACGTCGGCGTCGGCCAGCTGGTTGACGCGTTCGTAGAGCTTGCCGAAGATCGTGTCGAAGTCGAGCGACGACGTGATCTCGCGGCCGATCTCGCTGAGCAGCTCGACGTTTCTCTTGCCCTCGCCTTCGGTCCGCGCCAGCGCCTCGGCGGATTCGGCGCGCAGCCTGGCTTCGGCAAAGCGCGCGCGCTCGCGCTCCTTGCCCACCAGACGGCGCCGCTGCAGGCGGTCCACGACGAACATGGCAAAGACAAACAGCGCGATGTAGCTGCCGTAGGCCAGCCACGTGCGGTACCACGGCGGGAGGATCGTGAACGGGTAGACGGCCTCGTCGCTCACCGCGCCGGACACGCCGCGGGCGCGCACGCGGAAGCGGTAGTCGCCGAACCCCAGGTTGGTGAAGTCGCGCCTGGCTTCGCGCGTCCACGCCGACCATTCGTTTTCGAGGCCGTCGAGCCTGGACTGGTACTCGGTGATGGACTCGTCGACGTAGCCGGGCGCGGAAAACTCCAGCCGCAAGGCATTGGAGGTGGCGTCAAGCGGCGGTGGGCCGGTCGCGGCCGCGCCGCCTCCGAAGATCAGGCGGTCGTGGTTCACGGTGACTCGCCTGATCAGGGCGGAAAACGTCACTGGCGCGGCAGCCGACGCGCGGCTCGTGTCGAAGCGCACGAAACGGTTGTCGCCGCGCCCGAGCCAGACCACGCCATCGGGCTCGGGGTAGAGCGTGATCGTGCCGGGACCGAACCGGGCAAAGGCGGTGCGATCCATTGCCCACGTGCCGTCGGGCGCCTTCTGTGCCACGACTGTGCCACGGCCGAACTCGAGATACACGCGACCGTTTCTGCCGTTGGCGGCCCCGAAAGTGGACTGCAGCGGATCGGTCTGCATGCCGGCAAACGCCGGGTCCCGCACGAACGTGCGCGAGGGCGCATCGAACCGCGCCACATACTGCTGGTCGGTCCCGACGAAGAACCGCGGCGTGCCCGCGACGTCGAGGACCTGCGCGCCTCCCTCGGGTATCCCGTGTGCCATGCCAAAGCGTTCGATCGTCACCGGCGGACGTGGCTGGCCCGGGGCGGGGCGGGAGGTGAACGACAGACGCAACGCGCCGGTGCCGGACGTGCCTACCCAGAGAGAGCCATCGGGATTCTCGAACAGGGTTCGCACCTCGTCGGTGACCTCCGCAACCAGGCCCTCGTCGATCCAGCGGCCGTCGACGCGCCTGAACGACGCCAGGCCGTCGAACAACCCCACCCACAGGCGGGCCGGGTCCACCGACGATCGCCTGGTCACCGACGCGCGGAACGTGCCGTCGCCGGGCGCGCGGATGGCCCGGGAGGTCGTGCCGTCGATCTCGTACAGACCTTCAGAGCACGCGACCGTCAACACCGGAGGCCGGGCCGCGCTGGGGTCGGGCATCGGCGTGAACGACCAGCATTGGGAGCGGTGGGTCGCAAGCGAGACGAAACGCGGCGTGGCGGCGCCGGGGGACGGCCGATCGAGGTAGTGCACGCCAATCTGCCCGGCGACGTACAACCGCCCCTGATGGCGGATCGTGTCCTGAGGGGCGCCAGGCAGCCCGTCATCCGCATCGAAGAACGACACCGGCGACGGCACCTCGACGCGGGCGATGCCGGTGTCGAGCCCGAGCCACAGCGCGCCTTCCCGATCCGGCATCACGAAGTACACGACGTCGGAGGGCAGGCCGTTGGCCCGGTTCACGCGGATCACGGGCTGGCCCTCGCGATCGATGATGACCAGTCCCCCGGCCGTCGTAGTGAGCGCAAACGTGCCGTCGGCGAGCGCCGTGCCGCGGTACAGCTGGGAGCCGGTGAGCATCGCGTCGATCGGCGTGTGGAAGGGCGTGAGCGTGGCGCCGTCGTAGAGGAACAACCCGGTGGTCCGCGTCCCGACGAGCAGCCGGCGCTCGTCGTAACGCAGGAGGACGGGGTAGGGCTCGCGCCCGAGCTGCTCGGTGCCCGGCAGGGCGCGGAAGGTCGCGCCCTCGAGGACGTTGAGCCCGCTTTCGGGCATGGTCAGGTAGAGGCGTCCATCGATCGGCGAGGCGCGATTGAAGCGCGACACCGGCTTGATGACGGTGAGGGTCTCTCGCGCCCAGCGGAAGATGGCCTGCTCTGTTTGAAACAGCACGCCGTCGTCGGTGGCGACCACACGCCACACGTCGTTGAAGATCCGTTCCCCGGCGGGCAGCCGGTCCACCAGCGACACATACTGCAAGTCCCCGTGTCCGTCCGGCGCGAGGTAGCCGAACGTGCCCACGGCCCCCACGCAGATGCGGCCGGTGGTGTCGATGGCCAGGCCCCGCACGGTTCGCGACACGCCGACCTTGATACGCCGCCAGGTCGCCCCATCGAACTCCACGATTCCGCTGTTGGCGCCGGCATAGATCACGCCGCGGCTGTCTTGCACGATCGACCAGATCTGCCCGTTCCCGCCGACCTCGGCTGGCGCGTAGCTGCGGATGAAGGGCCGGCCCTCCTCGGGATTCCGAGATTCAACGACCGGCGCGGTGAGGCCCGCCCCAGGCGGCTGCGCGGCGGGTGCGCCGGCGCAGGCCAGG
Source organism: Vicinamibacteria bacterium (assembly GCA_016650245.1). Lineage (GTDB taxonomy): Bacteria > Acidobacteriota > Vicinamibacteria > Vicinamibacterales > JAENWD01 > JAENWD01. The sequence goes on along the minus strand of JAENWD010000325.1, from coordinate 966 downwards.
ACGATCCCGAGAGCGAACACCACGGATCGCGTCATTGTCAGTCGGCTCCAGAGCATAGGTGTTCGCAAGGGGGGCAATCGGCGGGCCGGTCGACCCGGCTGAGCACACAGATTCTAGCTCAACCGATTTCGCGAGAGTGGGATGAACGCCGACCCGGCGATGCCATTTGGCGGCCATCGGGTCTCGACGGAAGCCGTGTTGACTCATCACGATGAGTCATATACACTCATCACATGAGTAAGCGCCTCCAAGTGCTCCTGGACGAGCCGGAGTGGCGCGACGTGCAGCGGGCCGCCCGCGCCCAGCGGCTCACGGTCGCCGAGTGGGTCCGGCAGGCGCTCCGGGCGGCCAGGCGCACCGAGCCGTTGCGCGACATCGACAAGAAACTCGCGGTGGTCCGCGCGGCCGCGCGGCACGCCTTCCCGACCGCGGAGATCGACCAGATGCTTGCCGAGATCCAGCGCGGCGCGCTGGGCCAGGATCGCTGAGGTGGTCTTCATCGACTCGAATGTGCCGATGTACCTGGTCGGCGCCGAGCACCCGCACAAGGCCGACGCGCGGCGGCTGCTCGATCGCCTCATCTCGGAACGGCAGCGGCTGGTGACCAGCGCCGAGGTGCTGCAGGAGATCCTGCATCGCTATGTCGCGATCGACCGACGCGACGCCATCCAGCCGGCCTTTGATGTCGTGCTCGGGATCGTCGACGAGGTGTTCCCGGTGGACAGCCGCGCCGTCGAGCGCGCCAAGACGACCGTGCTCGGGCACAGGCGCCTGTCATCGCGCGAGGCGGTGCACATCGCGGTCATGAGCCTGAACGGAGTCGACCGGATCGTCAGTTTCGATGCCGGCTTCGATGATGTGCCCGGCATCACGCGGCTGTTCTGACAACGCGCAACACGATCTCGCCCGACGAGGCTCCGCTCTTCCCCATGCGCAGGGCGATGTCGGCATTGGTGCCTACAGGAG
>JAENWD010000324.1 GCA_016650245.1 Vicinamibacteria bacterium | reverse complement strand
GACCCCGGAAGATTCCCCGACACGAGGTAAGAACTACACCAATCCCGCCGGGGCTGGCCGTTCCATCCGAAGGCCAACGCTCGGGACTAAATATCAGCTGGTCAGCAACTTACCGACCAGGCACTGGTTGATGCGGACATGGCACCTACTCTGCTCGACCACAGCGCCAGGAGGACTGAAATGCTGTGGACGATTTTCGTATTGCTGCTCGTGCTGTGGCTGCTCGGCGTGGTGAGTTCGTACACGCTCGGCGGCTTCATTCACATCCTGCTGATCCTGGCGATCGCGGTGGTGTTGATCCGCGTGATCCAGGGCAGAAGCCCCGTATGAAGACCTTTGGGGTCAGACCCCGGCCCCATCGCACCGGGGTCTGACCCCAACGCCGCACGTCCGCGTTCACAGACTCAGTAGCCGCCGCGCGTTCTGGTTGTAGACCTTCCTGAGAATCGGGTCCGGCAATCCCACGCCGTAGATCCGCCAACGTCCCTGCGGCGGCACCTTTGCCGGCGCGTAGTCGAAGTACTCGTCTTCGGTTTCGAGAAACCTGAAATAGATCGTGTAGAGGTCGTCGCCGAAGACCTGCTGCGGCGTCTGGTGCCCGTTGGGCACCGCGTCGGTGCCGAAGAGCACGCGGTCCTGATACCGATCGAAGAAGCGCCGCGAGGCACGGGGCTGTCGGCCGAGCTCGCCGATGCGTGCGCCGATCTCGACGTTGAAGTTCGGGAAACGGTCCAGCGCGGCAGACACCGCCGCGAGATTCTCTGAGCTGTGGCCCACGTGCAGCCCGATGAAGGTCGTCTTCGGATGCCGTGCGATCACGCGGTCGCGGGCCGCGATGAGCTCGGCGTTGGACGGGTAGTCCTTGCCATGGAAGGACCAATCCGGATGCGCGTGCAGCTCCTCGTACCGCTCGTTGAATCGGTCGATGGGCAGGAAGAACGCTTCGGGGTCCGAGATGTGGATCGCCACGGGCAGGCCCAGTGCGCCGCATGCCTCCCACATGGGATCGAAGCGCGGGTCGTCAATCGTCACGAGCGGACCGGAGGTCACCTGCTCGCGCAGATACAGTCCCAGCGTCTTGAGCACCTTCACACCACGTGCGCCGGAGGCCTTGGCGCGACCCAACTCGTCAGCCTGCCATCGCGCGTACCCAGGCTCCGTGATCCGATCCCACGACGGCTCGGTGAAGACGGCGAACCGTGTCGGATGGTTCTGGAACGTGCGCACCGATTCCTGCAGGCCGCTGCCCACTCCGCCGGTGAGATTCACCATCGTCTGGACGTTGCGGCGATCCATCACGGTGAGCACCTCGGTGGGTGTGGCGAGGGTGCGCATGGCCTCGCCATGTGCGACCCCGCCAACGCTCCGAACGCGGAACGTGAGATGTGTGTGGACGTCGACCACGGGGAAACGCGCGCGTTCCACGTGCGTCTCAGGCACGTGGAGCATGCTCCTGGGCTCGAAATCCGGCAGCGCGAGCGACGCTGCCACCGGCGGCTGCGCAGGCGTCTGCGCCAGCGCTTCACCTTCAACTACGTGCGCCTCGCGCGCCAGAGCGGCCGTTCCCGCGGCCAGCCCCGTGAGCGATCGCAACCATGCCCGACGTGACGAAGTCGACATCCGCCCCCCTCCCCGAGATTACCTCACCACCTCGACCTGAAACACCGTCGGCCACCACTTGCCCGTTACGAAGAGTCGGTCGCCGCGCTCGTCGTACGCGATGCCGTTGAGGACATCGACACGAGCACGTTCGGCCGCCGGCAGCAGCCCTCGCAGGTCCAGCCATCCGGTGACCGTTCCCGAATCCGGCGCGATCATCGCGATGCGGTCGGCCTGCCACACGTTGGCGTAGAGCACGCCCCGCACCATCTCCAGTTCGTTGAGCGCCGTGACGGGGCCGTGTTCGTCGTGTACGCGGAGCGTGGACACCTGCGCGAAGGTGGACGGCTCCAGGAGTGTCAGCGTCGCGCTGCCGTCGCTCATCACGAGGTGGCGGTCCGTGCGCGTGAGGCCCCAGCCCTCGCCGGTGTAGGAGAGGCGCCTGATCTCCTTGAAGGTATCGCGGTCGTAGACAAACGCGACGCCCGTGGTCCAGGTGAGCTGCACGAGCGTCTCGCCCCACTCGCTCAGCCCTTCGGCGAAGTACTGCGCGTCGACGTCCTGCTGCCGCAGTACTTCACCAGTCTCGATGGCCACCTTTCGAACGCTCGACTTGCCGTAGAGGCCCGTGCTCTCGTAGAACACTCCGTCGCGGTAGACCAGCCCCTGGGTGAAGGCCTTCCGGTCGTGCGGATAGGCGTGCACGACGCGATGCTGATAGACCGGCGTCGCGCGAGCCGAGGCCGGTTGGGCCGACTGGCGCGGTGACGGGTCTGTCGCACGGTTGCCCAGGCGCAGCGGCCCGGCCAGCAACGCGACGACACCGGCCACCGCGAGTACCGTGACCAGGACGGCGTTACGTGTCATGACCACCGAAACGACCGGCCAGCCGCCTCGTGCGCGACACGCCGCCACAGACGCTGCGCGTCGTCACGCCCCAGGTACGGGATTGCGACACGATGGGACAGGTCGCCGGCCCCGGCTGTATCGACCCGGACCCCCGCCATCTGGTTGCGCCGATCGAACGGCGATTCGTGAAACATCACCGCCTGCACCCGCGCAAACGGCGCCACTGTCGTCTGACGCCACAACCAGCCACTTCGAAACGCCACCAGTTCGTCGGTCACGGCCCACCCGAGCGCCGACGCCGACCAGCGTGCGCTGACCATCGACCACGGGATCAGCACCACCAACGCGCTCAAGCCCCACCAACCGAACCACCTGGCCAACGGCAGACAGATGAGCAGGGAAACCAGCAGTTTCTTCTTCAGGATACGGCGGAGGGCGCCGGGATGGACGGACTGCCACTCGAGCCGGTCAAGCGCCAGCACGGGCAGCACCTGCGCCAGCAGGGCGGGCAGTTCGTGGCGTTCGACGATGGGGGCCAGCCAGTGGCGATCGGGCGGCGCGTTCTGGCCGGCCTCGCCGCCGGCCGTGTCGACGCGCGCCGAGATCCGGCCGACAAGCCGATGCAGCGGGCCTTCGCGCAGCGTGAGCGTCTGGATGCGACGAAGCGGAATCGTCGCCGCCACGCGTGTGAGCAGCCCGTATTCCGTGCGGAGATCCTCGCCTTCGCGGATCAGCCTGAAGCCGTGCAGCCGAAGCATCGCCCAGACCATCGAGACCAGGCGCACCACGACGAGCAGGGCGACGATCGTCACGGCCGCGATGGCCAGGCTCGTGAAGAGATCTTCGGCGCGTGAGTAGACCGATCGCGCCAGCCCACGGAACGCGCCGCCAGTGGGCACCGGCGGCTTGCCTGGTTCAAACGAGGGCACGAAGGAGTCGGCCATGCCGAACTCCCACACGAGGCCGAAGACCGCAGCGATGACGACCATCCCGCGCCCCTCCACAAAGCCGTAGGTCAGCAGGTCTTTCGGCGACAGCGCCAGCAACGTCTTCGCGCGCGGCGCCGCCGGCACATCACCGGCCTCGGCCTTCGACGTCGGCTCGAGCTGTGCCCGACTCCTGCCCTCGAAGACGCGCTGCCGCATCTGCTCGAAGGCGGCCACCGGCAGCACGCTCATCGTGGCCTCCGGCTCGTTGCCGCCGGCCGTCTGCACCTTGACGTCAACGACCTTCAGCAGCCGGTGAAAGACCGTCTGCACGCCGTCCACGTTCTGGATGCGCGCGTAGGGCACATGCCGCTCGTTGCGGGCGACGAGCCCCGTGCGGATGACCAGCTCGTGCTCGTCGTAGCGATAGCGGAAGGTCAGCGTCCGCGCGATCGCGATCAGCGTATAGGGGACCAGGGCCAGCAGCAGCCAGATCTGCCAGCCAAACCCCACGCTACCCGCAGAAAACAGCAAGACGACGATCGGCAATGCCTGCTGGCGCAGGCGTGCGCCGATACTGAACAGGAACGAGGCCGGATGGAGCCGGTGATCAGACGTCATCGCCGCCCCCGCTCAACAGCAGGTGATCGCGGATCCGCAGCGCGAGGCCGTGATCCAGGCCGTGCAGCTGCACGCGGGCATGCTCGGTGCCGGCGGTGAAGATGACCAGCGTACCCAGCCCGACGCTGCGCTCGATCGGGCCCTGCGAGACATCGGTGTGCTGCACGCGCGAGCGCGGCACGTTGATGACGCGGCGCCAGATGACGCCCTGCTTGATCTCGATGCCCTCGTCGTCCACGCGGTACGACGCGTGGCGGTGTGCGACGACGGGCCACTGGTGGGCCAGCCAGGCCAGGCCCGCCGCGGCTGCCGGCCACACGAGTCCCAGCAGACCCATCTTCACCCACAACGGGATGGGCGCGAAGATCGCCACCAGCGCCAGCGCGATGAGCTGCGCCAGGGCCATGCCGCCGAACACGATCCACCCGGCGATCCGATCGACGGTGACGGCGCGGGGGTCGAGGTGGTGCTCGGCGCCGTCAGCGACTGACGGCGATGGCTCGGATACGTCCATGGGCTCGATGACGATGGATTCGACCAGGATTATGCCGACTAGGGTATCCGCAGATTACGCCGATGACGCAGATTCTTACAGAAGAGGCCCGACCGGCGCCCAGACACGGACCTTCGGCCCAGTGGGTACAATTGGGGCACCGACCCATGGATTCGACCACGACCGACGCCACACCCCTCGATTTCATCCGCGAGATCATCGTCGCCGACCGTGAGACCGGCAAACACGGCGGGCGCGTCCATACGCGGTTCCCACCCGAGCCCAACGGCTACCTGCACATCGGGCACGCCAAGGCCATCTGCCTGAACTTCGGTGTTGCCCAGGAGTTCGGCGGCCGGTGCAATCTGCGGATGGACGACACGAATCCGACCAGGGAAGACATCGAGTACGTCGAGTCGATCGAAAAGGACGTGGCCTGGCTCGGCTTCCGCTGGCACGGCGAGGTGCTCTACGCGGCCGACTACTTCGAGCAGATGTACGCATACGCCGAGCGCCTCATCACGATGGACAAGGCGTACGTCGACGACCTCACGGCCGATGAAATCCGCGCGCACCGCGGCTCACTCACCGAGCCAGGGACGGACAGCCCTTATCGCAACCGGCCGATCGAGGAGAGCCTGGATTTGTTCCGCCGCATGCGCGCCGGCGAGTTCCCCGACGGCTCGCGCGTGCTGCGCGCCAAGATCGACATGGCGTCGCCCAACATCAACATGCGCGACCCCGCGCTGTACCGCATCCGGCACGCCAGGCACCACCGCACCGGCGATGCGTGGTGCGTGTACCCGATGTACGACTACGCGCACCCGATCGAAGACGCGCTGGAGGGTATCACCCACTCGCTGTGCACGCTCGAGTTCGAAGACCATCGGCCGTTCTACGACTGGGTCATCGACACGCTCGACACCGAGTTCCGGCCACAGCAGATTGAGTTTGCCCGGCTCAACGTGAACTACACGCTGATGAGCAAGCGCAAGCTGCTGCAACTGGTGGCCGAAGGCCTCGTCTCCGGCTGGGACGACCCGCGCATGCCCACCATCGGCGGGCTGCGGCGTCGCGGCTTCACCCCGGAATCGATTCGCGACTTCTGCGAACGCATCGGAGTGGCCAAGAAGGAGAACGTCGTCGACGTCGCGCTGCTCGAGCATTGCGTGCGGGAGGATCTCAACAGGCGAGCGCCCCGTGCCATGGCGGTGCTGCGTCCACTCGAAGTGGTCATCGAGAACTACCCCGAGGACCAGGTCGAGCACATGGACGTCGTCAACAACCCGGAAGACCCCGCGGCTGGCACGCGCAAGGTGCCGTTCTCACGCGTGCTTTACGTCGAGCAGGACGACTTCCGCGAAGATCCGCCGAAGAAGTTCTTCCGTCTCGCACCTGGACGTGAGGTGCGCCTGCGCAACGCCTACATGATCAGCTGTCGCGAGGTCGTCAAGGACGCCCTGACCGGCGCGGTCGTCCGGTTGTTGTGCACCTACGATCCGGCCACCCGCGGCGGCGACGCGCCCGACGGCCGCAAGGTGAAGGCCACGCTGCACTGGGTGGCTGCCTCGGATGCCGTGGACGGCGAGGTACGCTTGTACGACCGGCTCTTCTCGGTGGCCGATCCGTCAGACGACAAGGAGAAGGACTGGCGGACCTTTCTGAACCCGCAGTCACTGGAACAGGTCCAGGGCTGCAAGCTCGAGCCGTCGCTGGCCTCGCTGCCGGAAGGCTCGCGGGTGCAGTTCGAGCGGCTGGGCTACTTCTGCGTCGATCCCGACAGCACTCCAGGCGCGCCGGTCTTCAACCGCACGGTCACGCTGAAGGACTCGTGGGCGAGGATCGCGGCCAGGGAGAACTGACGATTGCCGATTGCAGATTGACGATTACGAATTACGCAGATTTGAGGGATGTGCGATGCGCGTGATCATGACGGCCGTTGTGGCCCTCGGCCTTCTTGTCGCTCCGGTCTGCGCCGACGAGCGGCTGGGGCGCATGTCCTTTCCCAACTCCGGCAGCGCGGCTGCGCAGCCCCACTTCATCCGTGGCGTGCTGCTGCTCCACAGCTTCGAGTTCGACGATGCGGCCGAGGCATTTCGTGAGGCGCGACGGATCGATCCGGGCTTCGCGCTGGCGTACTGGGGCGAAGCACTTACCCACAACCATCCGCTCTGGCGCTACCAGAACCGCGACGCGGCGCTGAAGGTGCTGGCCGAGCTCGGCCCCACACCCGAGGCGCGTCGCGGCAAGGCGCCGACGGCGCGCGAGAAGGCCTATGTGGGCACGCTCGACGCGCTCTACGGGGAGGGCGAGAAGGCCGGTCGCGACCGCGCCTACGCAGCGGCCCTTGGCCGGCTCGCCGATGCCTTCCCGGACGACGACGAGGCGAAGGCGTTTCACGCGCTCGCCATCCTCGGCACCAACGTCGAGCGCCGCGATTTCGCCCTCGACATGCGCGCCGCCGCCATGGTCGAAGACGTCTTCATGAGGAACCAGGAGCACCCGGGCGCGCTCCACTACATGATTCACGCGTACGACAACCCGATGCACGCTCCACTCGGCCTTCGTGCAGCGAGTCGCTACGGTCGCATTGCCGCCAATGCGGCGCATGCGCTGCACATGACCTCGCACATCTTCGTCGCCCTCGGCCTGTGGGACGACGCGGTTGCGGCCAACGAGGCGTCGTGGGCGGCCAGCACCGCACGAGTGGAGCGAAGGGGCCTGGGAGCGAGCGAGCACGGCTATCACGCCTACCTGTGGCTGTCGTACGCGTACCTCCAGCAGGGACGCGTGGATGACGCCCGTCGCATCGTCGATCACATGGGAAAGCTGCTCGAGCAGGCCCCCGTGCGTGGCGTCGCCTACCATCACGCCGCCGGCCGGGCGGCCTGGGTGATCGACTCCGAGCGATGGAACGACGTGCCAACGGCTGCAGACGCGCTGGCGCTTGCGTCGCCGGCGGGACGCGCGGCCAGCCTGTTCGCCGACGGCCTTGCGGCGGCGCGGCGCGGCGACGTCGCCTCGGCAGAACAGGCGCTCTCGGCGCTCGAGCTAGTCACGGAATCGACGAAGTCCACGGCCGAATCGCACCACGGGATGAGCGCGGTGTCTCCGGCCGACAAAGAGGGTGTCGCCGTCACCGCAGTCCAGCTCGCCGGCGTCATCGCCCTGGCCAGGGGCGAAAAGGACCGCGCGATGGCGTTGCTGCAGCAGGCCGTGGAGGCCGAGGCCAGGATGCCGTACGACTACGGCCCGCCGTTTCCGGCCAAGCCGGCCAACGAGCTGCTCGGCGAGGCGCTGCTTTCCGCGGGGCGTCGCGGCGAGGCCGCCGATGCGTTCCGAGCGGCACTGAAGCGGGCCCCGGGCCGACGGCTCTCGGTGCGTGGGCTGGCGCAGGCGGAGGGGACCAGGGAATAGGGGGGCGCTGCGCTGGCACGGCGGGGGGAGTGGGTCAGTGCCCACCCTGTCGACCCTTCGATTTGGCCATCGTCTCGCGCTTCGTCCCAACCTGGTGGGAACCGATTCTGTTTCTTCATGGCTTCTTCTTCTGCCGCCGCCGCAAGGCCTTCAGGGCTTTCTCGCCGAGTTCGTACGCCGTGATGACAAACACAGAGCCCGGAGTAGGGTCTGGCACGACATCACGACCATTTCATCATCATCAGGCCGGCGTTGGGTCTTGCGAGCAGTTCCGCCGAGTGCACGGCGGCTTCGTGCGCGCAGAGCCCCTCGAGTGAAATCGCGAGAGACTCGTACGTCCCAGGGATCCCGTCCTGAAAGCAGCGAACGACCGAGAACCTGTAATTGCCAATGGCCGTCGCCTCGCCCCGGCGGAGCCGCAGGGTCTGGTCCGAGACAGACACCT
>JAENWD010000323.1 GCA_016650245.1 Vicinamibacteria bacterium | reverse complement strand
TGGAGGAGGTACACCGGCGCGGTCGGCAACGGGGAGTGCTCGGCCGACAGTGACGGCGGGTACTCCTCGGCTCCGATGCGGTCGAGCACCGGCAGCAGCTCCGCACCCAGGGCCTTCGTGTTCCGCTCGTTGACATACCGCATCAGGGTTGCCGACGGCTCGGGCAGTGACGCGGCGATCGCCTGGCTCTGTTTGAAGGTCGCCGTCGCCTTGTTCATATCCACCAGAGTGAGCTGTGAGGCGGTCAGGAAGGTCTCGAGGCCCCCTCTGAGCGCGTCGACCTGATCGCGCGGCACCATCCGGTCTGCCAGGCCGAGCAGGATCACCGCGACGCCGTAGTCGTGCGGCGCGCGGAAGCGTGGCGCAGTCCCGTCTGGTGTGTCGGGCAGTAGCGGCTCGAGACCGGTGCACAAGTAACGCAGCACGCGCGCGAGATCGCCGTGACCGCCGAACGAGAACACGTACGCGATCTTGTCGCGCACCGCGGGGCGTCCGGCGGCGACGACCGACAAGCCGCCGGCAAAGCTGATCCCCATCAGGCCGACGGTGCCGTCGGGGGCCAACGCCGATTGCGCGGCAAGCCAGCTCGCCGCGTCTTCGATCTGGTCGACCGAATCGACCGTGAAGCGGTAGCGCACCAGATCGGGCAGCGCGATGGTGAGCATCGCGACGCCGCTGGCGGCCAGGTCGCCGGCCAGCCCGCGCAGCCGCGGCTCGTCGATGCCCATCGCGTGGACGCCTGGCGTGAGGACGGCCGCGCGGCGGATGCGGCCCTCTGGCAGATAGAGCCGCGCGGGTATCGCGCCGTGCCGGGTGGGGATCGTCGTGGCGGGGCCGGCGGTCCAGCGCCGGGCCTGGGTGTCGGCCGCCGTTTTCAGCCAGCCGTCCACGTGCGCGGCGCGCACGACCAGTGACAGCCCGCGCGCGTAACTGGGCCCCCAGATGACCGCCGCGCCCGCCGCCACGAGCGCCAGCGCGATCAGGGGGCGCCGAACCAACCGCATGTGGGCAGAATGTTACACTGGCGGTTTGGCGAACACGCAACCCTCCCGTCCGATAATCCTGGCCATCGACGGCCCCTCCGGTGTCGGCAAGGGCACTGTCTCACGCGCGCTGGCCGAGGCGCTCGGCTATCGCCACATCGACACCGGCGCGATGTATCGCGCCGTCGCGTGGAAAGCGCGGGAGCAGGGGTTGCCGCTCGACGGCGAGGTGGCAGTGGCCGACCTGGCCTCGCGTATCGAGATGTCGATGGAGCACGCCGCGCTCATTGTCGACGGCGTGGACGTGACGCGGGCGATCCGCACGCCCGAGATCGATCACGCCGCTGCAACCGTCGCGCGGATGCCGCGTGTGCGCGCCGTGCTGGTGCAGCGCCAACGCGCCCTCGGGCGTCCGGGTGGCGTCGTGATGGAGGGCCGAGACATCGGGACCGTGGTGTTTCCCGACGCCGATGTGAAGATCTACCTCGACGCCTCGCCAGAAGAGCGCGCACGCCGGCGCGCTGCGGACCCGACACACGGCGGTTCAGCCAAAGCGCTGGTCGAGGTCGCGACGGCGCTGGCCGCGCGCGACCAATCGGACCAGACCCGCGCCGCCTCGCCGCTGACCATCGCGCCCGACGCCATCCTCGTGGACACGACCGGCGTGCCAGTGGAAGAAGTCGTGGAGCGGGTGCTCGAAATCGTAAGGAGTCGATTGTCGATTGACGATTGACGATTGCAGATTGACGATTATTGACGATCAAGAAATCCGCGAAATTCTCAATCTGCAATCTGCAATCGTCACTCTGCAATCGTCAATTGACGAGGCGTCAGCGCTCATCGAAGTCTTCAGCTGACGCCGGGTCCAACTCCCAGCGGTGTTTGTCGCGCTCGGTGATCTTGTCGGCGCCCTTGAGCTCTTCCGAGTCCTCGTAGACCAGGCCGAGGCTGCGGCCGATCTCGTCGACCACGTCCTGATCGGGCGTCGGGTTGTCGCCGCCCGGTGCTTCATCGCCCGTGCTGTAGGCAGACTCCCAACTCGCGTCGACGTCACCCCCGGTGATCTCCGGCCCGGTCTCGTTGTGATCGGCCAGGTGGTGGGCGCTCTCGGCCTGGCCGCTGCGCGCGGCTGATGGCGTGCGGTTCAGGTCGAGCGACGACGGTGGCGACTGCACGACCTCGGCCTCCGGAAGCCGCCGCCGCTCGCGGTCCAGGGCGGGCAGTTTTCCGTGGACCGGCGCCCTGGACCTGCGGGTCGTTCGCGCCGGCGCCGCCGTGACGCGGGGCGCTGCTGGCGCCGGGCGAGCGACGGGAGCGGCCGTTGGCGTCGGGATGGGAACCGCCACGACTCTTCTGGCGACCGGACGCTTTGTGAGCGGTTTACGCGCGAGAGCCCTCGCCTTCACCGCCTTGGCAGGTTTCTTCACCGCCCTGGCGGCCTTTTTCACGGGCTTGGCGACTCGCTTCACGGCCTTGGCGACTCGCTTCACGGCCTTGGCGACTCGCTGCGGCCGTTTCCCTTTGGCGCGCGCCGACACTGGCGAGCGGCGCGTGGCGCGGCGGCGCATGGCGGCCCGGCGCGTGACGCTCTTCCGGGCCGGTCGGCGCCGTGCCCTGGCAACGGTCTTGGCTCGTGCCTTCAGCGATTTGTTCGACTTTCTCGACTTCGCCGGGCCCCTCGCCCGCTTGGGGCTGGTGGCCGTCCGGCCTTTCGCCCGTCTCGTCTTCGCCTTGGCCATGACGCTCCTCGTGCGCTCGCCTCCTCATGAAGAAGGAGGCTGTGGGATGTCGTGCGGCTTGTTTGACAGCGTGTCGATAAGTATCGTATCCTCTAGTGCTTATCTGAAACCAGGCGCGCTCGCCTACGCGTGCGTCTCCTGCCTGCGGAAAGCAATACCACGGGCGCCGGCCCCTGACCCAAGCCCGGCAATCGATCGATCGAGGAGGACTTGCACGGCATGGCGAATGTTGAACACGAGCCGCAGACCCCTGTGGCCGAAACCCCCGACGCCGGACGCCCGGCGGCTGGCGCGAAAGACACCATCAAGGTGACCGGTTTCGACGAGTACCAAGGCGACCCGCAGGAATATGCGCGCCTCCTGGACCTTTACGATAACAGCTTCCGCCACATCGCGGAAGGCGAGGTCGTCAAGGGCACGGTGCTCAAGGTCACGGACACGGAGGTCGTCGTCGACGTCGGATTCAAGTCGGAGGGCATCATTGCCGTCGACGAATTCCTCGACGAGAACCGCCAGGTGACCGTGCAGGTCGGCGACATCGTCGACGTCTTGCTGGAACGCACGGAAGACCGCGAAGGCTATGTCGTCCTCTCCCGCGAAAAAGCGGAGAAGATGAAGATCTGGGACGAGGTCGAGAAGGCGTACGCTGACAAGAAAGTCGTCATCGGCCGCGTCATCGAGCGGATCAAGGGCGGGCTGGCCGTGGACATCGGCGTCCGCGCGTTCCTGCCGGGCAGCCAGATCGACGTGCGTCCAGTGCGCAACCTGGACGCGCTCAAGGGGCAGGAGCTCCGGATGCGCGTCATCAAGGTCAACAAGAAGCGCGGCAATATCGTGCTCTCTCGCA
>JAENWD010000322.1 GCA_016650245.1 Vicinamibacteria bacterium | reverse complement strand
GGCACGCGGATCGCCGCAACCAGCCTGAAGAATCCGGCGCACCCGGACACGGCCCGGCTGGTCGCCGAGGTCTCGTCCGCTCGATTCGGCGTCCTGGCGCAGGTCCGCCGCATTGGCGACCACCAGTACGTCGGAGGCATCTTCCCGCTCACTCCCGCCCCCGACAACCCGGTGGGCGGGCGCCTGCTGCTCCTGGCCGACTGGCAGCCGACGCAGCAGTTCGTCGACAGCCTGCGCGGCCGCTTTCTGGCGGGCGGGCTGGTGGTGTTTGGCCTGGCGCTTATCGGTGGCGTGATGTTCAGCCGCCGCGTCAGCCGCCCGTTGCGCGACATCGCGGCGGCGGCGGCCGACATCGCCGGCGGCAACCTGTCGTTGCAACTGCCGGTGCGCGGAAGCGCGGAGGACATGACGGTGGCCCACGCGTTCAACGAAATGGGCGCCAGCCTGCGGGCCGCGCACGCACGTCTGATACACGACGCCATTCACGACCCGTTGACGCTGTTGCCCAACCGTGTGCTGTTCATGGAGCGGCTCGAACGCGCGATGGCTCGGCGGGCCCGGCACCCCGAGTACCGCGTCGCGGTGCTCTTCATCGACCTCGATCGTTTCAAGCACGTCAACGACAGCCTGGGACACACCGCAGGCGATCAACTCCTGGTCGCCTTCTCGGAGCGACTGGCGAAGGTCGTGCGATACGACGACACCGTGACGCGCATCGCGGCGGCTGACGGTGGCTTCAACACACTGGCTCGTTTCGGTGGCGACGAGTTCGTGATGCTGATCGACGACATCCGCGACCCGATCGACGCCGTGCGCGTGGCCGAGCGCGTGCAGTCGATCTCGGCGCAGTCGCTGCGGCTCGGGACGCAGGACGTGTTTGTCAGCCCGAGCATCGGGGTGGCGGTCAGCTCACCCGATCACCGCACGGCCGACGAGGTGGTCCGCGACGCGGACCTTGCGATGTATCGGGCCAAAAGCGCCGGCGGCGGCCGCTATGCGGTGTTTGACGCCGCGATGCACCAAGGAGCACTGGAACGCCTGCGGCTGGAGACCGAGCTTCGCCGCGCCGTCGCGCGGCAGGAGTTCCGGCTGTGGTACCAGCCTATCGTGTCGCTGGCCCAACGGCGTGTCGTGGGCTTCGAGGCGCTGGTGCGGTGGCAGCATCCGGAGCGGGGGCTTCTCGAGCCTGGCGCCTTCCTGCGGGTGGCCGAGGAACTCGGCATCCTCATCACCATGGATCAGTGGGCGTTGGGCGAGGCGTGCCGGCAGGGTCAGCGGTGGCACAGGGCGCATCCGGACCGCCCTCCGGTGACGGTGAGCGTCAACCTGTCGGCGAAGGCGTTCGGGTCGGACTCGCTTGTGCCGCTGGTGATTGAGGTGCTGCAGGCCACCGGCTTCCCCGCCCGTGCCCTGAGGCTGGAAATCACCGAGAGCGTGGCCATCTCGGATGCCGACCGCGTCCGGTCGGTGCTCAAGGACCTGCGGGCGCTCGGCGTGCGCGTAAGCCTGGACGACTTCGGCACCGGGTACTGTTCGTTGAGCTATCTCCAGCAGTTCCCGGTGGACACGCTGAAGATCGACCGGTCCTTCGTCGCGCGCATCGGCGAAGACGAGGGCCCGGGCGAGATCATCCGGCTGATCGTTGGCCTGGCGCACACGCTCGGCCTGGATGTGGTGGCCGAGGGCACCGAGACCGCGGCACAGGTGGAGTACCTCGCGGCACTCGGCTGCGGTTTCGCGCAGGGCTACTATTTCGCCAGGCCTATGGCACCCGAGGCGGTGCCAGGTATTGTTGAAAGCTCATTGCGAAATTGACGGCCGCCGGGCAGCCCTGAAGGGCTGCGCTACTTGGAATCCTTAACAGTACCTGGCACCGTCAACACCGCCGGCTTGAGCGTCCAGGCCTGAAGCCGCGCGAGCGCCATGATGTCGGGCGCGTGAAAGCCTTCCGGAAAGATCGGCCAGCCCCACAGCTCCGTCGAGTCCTCCGCCACGTAACGATCCGCGGTGAAGCGGCCCACCTGTCGCGACACCTCCGCCGGCGGCTGCCCGGTCGCAACCACATGCTCGACGACCGGAACGAGTGTGGCGAGAAAATCGGCGGGCGACAGACTATCCGTGCCAACCCAGACCTCATCGGGTACCCGCTTGTTGGCGCGGCAGAAGTCCGCGGCGTCGGTTATCGCGCGTGAGAAGGCCTCCCAGGGAAACACCGCCGAGGGCGTTCCTCCCAACGGCGGCACAAACTGCCGCGTTGGACCCAGGAGCGGCATGACCCGGCTTGCCTCGGGCACCGCGCTGGTCTTCACGAACCCCGTCATCGTGCTCGTAAGCAGGCCAAAGACGTCGGCGGCCGACAGGGTCTCTCCGTCGCGACGCTGGAACGTGATCTCCGGCTGCGTTGCGGCGGCAATCGTCCGCAGGTCGGCCCGAGTAAACGTCCGCGTCATCGCGCGGTCCTCGTACAGGCGCATCAGATCCGTCGCGGTGACAAACGTCACGCCGGGTTGCTGCGTGATGAACCGGATATATTGCTCGAAGTCCGCGAAGGCCGCCTCGGTTTCCGCGGCAGGTCGAGTCCTGGGCCGCTTCCATGACGCGCGCGGCGGGTTTGCGCCGCGACTGAAGTTCACCGCGTCCCAGAACTCGGCGTGCACCCACTCCGATGGGTGGTAGTAGATGCTGATCGTGCCACCCCCTCGCGCGCGCAACGCGTCGGACGCCCTGGCGAACCGGGCCTTGCCCTCGGCAAGCGCCGACCCGCCGCTCAGATCCATCCGCGCGAGCATCGACCGCATCTTGAAGACGTTGAGCATCCCGCCGTAGTAGAACGGCTGGTCGTCGATGCCGACGTGGTCGGACTCGTCCAGATACATCCCGATGCCCATCGCACGCAGCGCGGGGTAGCTCTGCGGGGCCCACGCGCTGCCGGGCTG
>JAENWD010000321.1 GCA_016650245.1 Vicinamibacteria bacterium | reverse complement strand
TGCGGCCGACATCTGCATCTACACGAACCACCAGATCGTGGTCGAGGAGCTGTAGCCGCACGTGGCGATTCAATTGCCGGAACGGACGCAGACCTCGACCGAGACGATGACGCCGCGCCAGATCGTCGCCGAGCTCGACAAACACGTCATCGGGCAGCACAAGGCCAAACGCGCGGTGGCGATCGCCTTGCGCAACCGGATGCGGCGGCAGAAGCTGCCCAAAGAGCTCGCCGACGATGTCGCGCCGAAGAACATCCTGATGATCGGGCCAACCGGCGTGGGCAAGACCGAGATCGCGCGCCGGCTGGCGCGCCTGGCGCAGTCGCCCTTCATCAAGGTCGAGGCCTCGAAGTTCACGGAGGTCGGCTACGTCGGGCGCGATGTCGAGTCGATGGTCCGCGATCTGGTGGAACTGGCGATCGCCATGGTGCGCGACGAGCGGTTCGAAGAGCTGCGGCCGCAGGCGCGCCAGGCCGCCGAGGATCGGCTGCTCGATCTGCTGTTGCCGCCGGGACCCCGAGCCGAGGTCGATCCGGCGGTGTCTGGCATGCCCGATCCGGCGCACAGCACTCGAGAGCGGCTGCGCGAGCAGCTGCGATCGGGTCGGCTCGATCATCGCACGGTGGAGATCGACGTGCGCGACACCAGCGGGCCCGCCTTCGAGATCATCAGCGGCGGCAACGTCGAGGAAGTCGGCATCAACGTCAGGGACATGATGCCGGGGCTGTTCCAGGGCCGGACCAAACGGCGCAAGTTTCTGGTGCCCGATGCGTTCGAACACCTGACGACCGAAGAGCTGTCCAGGCTGGCCGACATGGACTCGGTGGGCCGCACCGCGCTCGATCGGGTGGAGCAGTCAGGCATCATCTTCATCGACGAAATCGACAAGATCGCGGGCCGCGAAGGCGGACACGGCCCCGACGTGAGTCGCGAGGGCGTGCAGCGCGACATCCTGCCCATCGTCGAGGGCACGACCGTGAACACCAAGCATGGCATGGTGAAGACCGATCACATCCTGTTCATCGCGGCCGGCGCGTTTCATGTCTCCAAACCCTCGGATCTGATTCCGGAACTCCAGGGCCGCTTTCCCATTCGCGTCGAACTCGAGGCGCTGGGAGCGGATGACTTCGTCCGCATCCTCACGGAACCAAAGAGCGCGCTGATGAAGCAGTACGTCGCGTTGCTGGCCACCGAAGGCGTCGAGGTCGCCTTCACTGTTGACGCGGTCGCGCGCGTGGCGGCGCTGGCCGCCGAAGTGAACGAGAAGACCGAGAACATCGGGGCCAGGCGCCTGCACACGATCATGGAGCGGCTGCTCGACGAGATCTCGTTTGATGCACCAGACCGCTCGGGCACCAGTGTGACGATCGACGAGGCGTACGTGAACCGCATGCTGGCGGAAGTCGTGGCCAACGACGATCTCTCTCGGTATATCCTCTAGAGGGTCCAGGGTCCAGGGTCCGACAGTCACACACCATAGCCAACCGTTGCACACGCGCCGCCCATCCCGCCCGAGCCGACTCCGCCCGATTGCGTACGCGTGCGTGCTGGCCGCGTTGGTGACCACGGCGTGCGGCAAGAAAGGTCCGCCGTTGCCGCCCTTCGCCAGAGCGCCGGCGGCGCCGGCCGAGGCCAGCGCGCGCAGGCTCGGCAGCCGCGTCGAGATCCGCTTCTCGGTGCCGACCGTGGATCTGGACGGCAAGCGTCCCGCTCACCTCGATCGCGTTGAAGTGTGGGCGTTCACCGGGCAGGTTACCGATCCGATCCTGTTCATGAAGTACGCAACGCTTGTTGGCACCGTGCCCGTGCGTCGCCCGCCACCTCCGCCGCCCGATGTCGAGGAAGGCAAGTCTGCGCCCCCGCCCGCGCCGTCGTCCACCGAGCCGGGGCTCGACCAGGGACAGCCCGCGCTGGTCGTCGATGAACTCACATCCGACAAGCTGGCGCCCGTCGTCGTGCCCGAGCTCGAGGAGGAGCAAGCGCGCGGCGAGGCGCTCCGGCTGAAGCGGCTGGCCGAACAGGGGCCGCCGCGCCTGACGCCGCCCGACATGGGCACGCCGCTGCCGCCGCCGTTGATGCGGTACTACGTCGTCCTGGGCCGCAACGGCGGCCGCAGGGGCGCGTTGACCCAGAGGCTGGCCGTCGCGCTGCGGCCTGCGCCCCCCGCGCCACCACAGCCCACATCGACCGTCGCAGAGAACTACATCGAGCTCACGTGGACTGCGCCGCCCGGCCTCCCCAGGCCCGTGCACAAGGGAACGGCCCTGCCGAGCAAGACGCCTGCGGTAGCTCCGGGCGCACGGGGCAATCCGCCGGGACCGGGTGCGACTGGTGTGCCGGGCGACGCACCGCCGGCGGCTCCGCCGGCCGACGACGAAGACGAAGACGCCGTGCCACCTTCGCCTCCGGAGGCGCCGCCCACACCGCCGGTTACGCCACCAGTGACAGCGCCCGCCGCGCCTGATGAGACCGTCGTCCCGGCTGCGGCCGCCGCCGGTCAGCCCGCCGCACCGACGGTGCTGAACTCGCGGTCGCTCGCCGGATTTGGGTCCTCGACGGTGGGCTATTCGATCTACGAGGTGGCGTCGCCGCAGCAAGCTGCGCCGTCGCCGCTGCAGCCCGGTGACGTGCCGCCGCTGCCGCGCCGCGTGACCTTGACGCCGGTTGTGACGACGAGTTGGCGCGACGAGAAGCTCGATTTTGGCGCCGTGCGGTGTTACGTCATCCGCACCGTCGTGACCGCGGGCACCGCCGTGGAAAGCGAGCCGTCACCCGCGGCGTGCCTGTCGCCCACCGATACGTTCCCGCCGAAGGCGCCGACGTCGTTGGCGGCGGTGGCCAGCCAGGGCGCCATCAGCCTGATCTGGGACGCCAACACCGAACCCGATCTCGCCGGCTACATCGTCCTGCGCGGCTCGGCGTCGGGCGCGACCATGCGCCCGTTGATGACCGAGCCGATCAAGGAAACGACGTATCGCGACACTACGATCAGAGCGGGGGCTCGCTACGTGTACGCGGTGGTCGCTCTCGACACGGCGACGCCGCAGAACGTGTCCACGCAGTCGAATCGCGTCGAGGAAACGGCGCGTTGACGTTGACGATTGCAGATTGACGATTACAAATTACGCGGATTACGCGGGATGAAGATCTTCAGAACCGACGTGGGGTACGTCGTCCAACACGCCGGCGTCGTCCGTCGGCTGGTCGGCGATCCCTTTGGCGAGTGGACGGCCGGCGATGAGCTCCCGGGCGGGCTCGCCGGCCAGCGTGTGCTCGCACCAGTGGTGCCGAGCAAGATCGTCGCGGTGGCGCTCAACTACAAGGCGCACGCGGCCGAACAAGGCAAGCCGTTGCCCGCCGAGCCGCTCTTCTTTCTCAAGCCATCAACCGCAGTGATCGGGCATGGCGAGGCGATCGAGCTGCCACCGGGAGTCGGGCGGGTCGACCACGAGGCCGAAGTCGGTCTGGTCATCGGCCGCCGCGCGAGCCGGGTACCGGCCGATCGCGCCGCCGAGTACATCCTCGGCGTCACGTGCGTGAACGACGTCACGGCGCGTGAGCTGCAGAAGAAAGGCGGGCACTACACGCGGCCCAAGGGCTTCGACACCTTCGCGCCAGTGGGGCCGTGCATCGCCCTGGGGCTGGATTGGTCGGATCTGCGCGTGCAGGGCTGGGTCAACGGGACGCTGCGCCAGGACTCCACGACCGCCGATCTCATCTTCCCGGTGCCGGAGTTAGTGGCCTTCATCTCGTCGGTCATGACGCTGCTGCCTGGGGATATCATCTCTACAGGGACGCCGTCCGGGATCGGGCCGCTTACCGCGGGGGACACGGTGCGGATTCGCGTCGAAGGGGTAGGAGACCTCACGAATCCGGTCGTGTAGGGCGCCTCGCGCGTGTCGCGCTCGGCGGGGGGGCTCGCGGCGTTGCCGCAAGGAAGTTCAAGGAGACAGGCCATGAAGCTCTTCGTGGATAGCGGCATCGTGAAAGAGATCGAGGCGCTGGCCTCGCTGGGCATCATCGACGGGGCGACGACCAATCCCTCGCTGATGGCCAAGGCGGGCGGCGATCCGCGCCAGATTCTGAAAGAGATCTGCCGCATCGTGCAGGGCCCTGTGAGCGGGGAAGTCGTCGCCACCGACTACGAGGGCATGATTCGCGAAGGCCACGACATCGCGGCCATCGACGAGCACATGGTCGTCAAGGTGCCCTTCACTCGCGACGGGGTGAAGGCCTGCAAGACCCTGTCGGGCGAGGGCATCCCCGTCAACGTCACGCTGATCTTCTCGGCGACGCAGGCGCTGCTGGCCGCCAAGGTGGGCGCGGCGTTTGTGAGCCCGTTCATCGGCCGCCTCGACGACATCGCCACCGATGGCATGCACGTCATCGAGGAGATCGTCGAGATCTTCGACAACTACGAGTTTGGCACTGAGGTACTGGTGGCCAGCGTGCGGCACCCGATCCACATCGTGCAGGCCGCGCGGCTGGGCGCCGACGTGTGCACATGTCCGCCAGCCGTGATCGATCAGCTGTTCAAGCACCCGCTCACCGACATAGGGCTCGAGAAGTTCCTGAAGGACTGGGAGAAGTCGCAGGCGGTGGCGCGATGACAATCGCAGATTGCAGATTGACGATTGCAGATTAAAGGGGGCCGGATGTACAGCCACCGCCGGGGTTCAGCCGTGAGCTCTTCAATCGTCAATCGTCAATCTGCAATCGTCAATGTCTGACCGCCTCTCCGAGCTTCTTCGTGCCGCCGAGTTGGGCGGTGGGCCCGACCGCCTTCGCCGTCAACACGAAGCCGGCAAGCTCACGGCGCGCGAGCGCATCGCGCTGCTGTTCGATCCCGGCACCTTTGTCGAGATCGACGCGCTCGTCACGCACCGCTGCCAGGACTTCGGGATGGCCGACCAGGTCATCCCCGGCGACGGGGTCGTTTGCGGCAGCGGCCGCGTGGACGGGCGGCTGGTCTACGCCTTCGCACAGGACTTCACCGTCTTTGGCGGGTCGCTCTCGGAGACCAACGCACAGAAGATCGTCAAGCTCATGGACCTGGCGGTGAAGATGGGCGCGCCGGTGGTGGGGCTCAACGACAGCGGCGGCGCCCGCATTCAGGAAGGCGTCATCTCACTGGGCGGCTACGCCGACATCTTCCTGCGCAACACGCTGGCCAGCGGCGTGGTCCCGCAGATTTCCGCCATCATGGGGCCCTGCGCGGGCGGCGCGGTCTACTCGCCGGCCATCACCGATTTCATCGTGATGGTGCGCGACACCAGTTACATGTTCGTCACCGGCCCGGACGTCGTGAAGACCGTCACGCACGAATCGGTGACCAAGGAGCAGCTGGGCGGCGCCACCACGCACAACGAGACCAGCGGCGTCGCACACTTCGCGGTCGCCGACGACCGCGAGTGCCTGGCGCTCATCCGGACGCTGTTGTCGTACCTCCCAGGCAACAACATCGACGACCCGCCAATAGGCGAGATGACCGATCCGGCCGATCGTGAGTCGCCCGAACTCGACACGCTCGTGCCGAACCAGCCGAACCAGCCGTACGACATGCACGACCTGGTCACGGTCGTGGCCGACCAGGGCTCCTTCCTCGAGGTGCACGCCCACTACGCCCGCAACATCATCGTGGGCTTCGCGCGCCTGGGTGGCAGAAGCGTCGGCATCGTCGCCAACCAGCCGGCGCACCTGGCCGGCACGCTCGACATCGACGCGTCGGTGAAAGCCGCGCGCTTCGTCCGGTTCTGCGACGCGTTCAACATCCCACTGGTGACCTTCGAGGACGTGCCCGGGTTTCTGCCGGGCACCACGCAGGAGTACGGCGGCATCATCCGGCACGGCGCCAAGCTGCTGTACGCCTATGCCGAGGCCACGGTGCCGAAGATCACCGTCATTACGCGCAAGGCATACGGGGGGGCGTACTGCGTGATGTCGAGCAAGCACATCCGCACGGACGTGAACTTCGCGTGGCCCACAGCGGAGATCGCGGTCATGGGCCCGGAAGGCGCCGTCAACGTGCTGTACCGGCGCGAACTCGAGGCGGCCGCCGACCCAGGGGCGCTCCGCGCGCAAAAGGTCGAGGAGTTCAGAGAGAAGTTCGCCAATCCGTTTGTCGCCGCCAGCCGCGGCTTCGTCGACGAGGTCATCGAGCCGCGGACGACGCGCAGGAAGATTATCGAGGCGCTGTCGCGCCTGTCCACCAAACGCGACAAGAACCCACCGAAGAAGCACGGGAACATACCGTTGTAGGGGCGCACCGCGTGCGCCCCGCTGGGGTTCCGCCGATTGCGGACCCGATCAACCGTCGCGCGAGTTCACGGCCCACAACCGGCGGAACGCATGCGGGGCGCGCGCAGCGCGCCCCTACAGGGGATAGAATTTACGGTTGGTGCACAAGATCCTCATCGCCAACCGCGGCGAAATCGCGGTGCGCGTCGTCCGCGCGTCCCGCGAGGCCGGTCTGGCCTCGGTCGCCGTGTACTCGGACTGCGACCGCACGGCCCGTCACGTGCGGATGGCAGATGAGGCGTGGCCCCTTGGCGGCAATCGCCCGGCCGACAGCTACCTGCGCATCGACCAGTTGATCGACGTCGCTCGACGTGCCGGCGCCGATGCGGTCCATCCGGGCTACGGGTTTCTGGCCGAGAACGCCGAGTTCGCGGCGGCGTGCCGGCAGGCCGGTCTCACCTTCATCGGTCCGACGCCTGAAGCGATCGCGTTGATGGGCAGCAAGACCGCGGCGCGCGAAGCGGCGGCCGCCGCCGGGGTCGCGGCCGTGCCGGGCACGACGACGCCACTGCCGGCCGATGCGCCCGACTCCGACGTCCTCACGATCGCCGCCTCGATCGGGTACCCGTTGATGCTCAAGGCGGTGGCGGGTGGCGGCGGCAAGGGGATGCGCACGGTCGCCTCGCCTGCCGACCTGCCCTCGGCGCTGCGTGCGGCACGCTCCGAGGCGATGTCGGCGTTTGGCGACGGCGCGGTGTACCTGGAACGGAGGCTCGACCGTCCGCGCCACGTCGAGGTGCAGTTGCTGGGCGACGTGCATGGCACCGTGGTGCCGTTTGTCGAACGCGAGTGCTCGATCCAGCGGCGGCATCAGAAAGTGCTCGAAGAGAGTCCTTCGCCGGTGGTGTCGCCTGAGCTGCGCGCGTCGCTGGGCGAGGCGGCCCGGAAGGTCGCAGCCTCGGTGGGTTACACCAATGCCGGCACCATCGAGTTCCTGCTCGACGCCGACGGACGCTTCTACTTCCTCGAAATGAACACACGGTTGCAGGTCGAGCACCCGATCACGGAGGCCGTCACCGGCGTGGACCTGGTGCAGTGGCAGTTCCGCCTCGCCCGCGGCGAGCGCCTGACGATCGACCCGCAGGTCGCCGCCGTGCCGCGCGGCCACGCCGTCGAGTGTCGCATCTACGCCGAGGATCCCGATTCCGGGTTCCTGCCATCGCCCGGCCGGCTCACCAGGCTTCGCCCGCCATCGGGCCCAGGCGTGCGCGACGACGGCGGGTACGACGCGCCGGGCGAGGTGCCGATTCATTACGACTCGCTGGTCTCGAAGCTCGTCACGTGGGGCACGGACAGGCCCGAGGCCATCGCCCGCATGCGGCGTGCGCTGGGCGAGTACGAGATCGTCGGCGTCAAGACGACCATTCCGTTTTTCACCTGGTTGCTCGACGACGAAGACTTCCTCGCCTCGCGTGTCGACACGACGTTTCTCGACCGCGCGCTGGCGGACAGAAACGGGACGCCATTTGCGAGTCCAGGCGCCGGGATCGAAGACTTTGCCGCCCTTGGCGCCGCGCTCGACGCGTATTTCGCGTCGCGACACGCACGCTGCGCCGTGGACAGCCCATGGACTCGCGCGGCCCGGGCCGAGGCGCGCAGGTAGCCGTGCGGCTCGAGCTCGAAGTCGGCGGTCGGGTGCGGACGGTGTCGGTTGAGGCCAGAGGCACCTCGCTCGCCGTCACGCTGGACGGTCACCCGGTCGACGTCGATGTCGCGCGTCTTGGCCCGGGCCGCTACTCGCTGCGCGTACCGGGCACTGGCCGGCAGCACGACGTGACCGTGACCGCGACGGGGCCGGGCGGCCAGGTCGACGTCGTCATTGGCGGCGCAGTGGTCGCCGTGGCGCGCCGCGCGGCCAACGTGCGCAGCCGCCACGCCGCAGGGCCCTCGGGCGAGGGCCCGCAGCGCATGCTCGCGCCCATGCCGGGCAAGGTCGTGCGGGTGCTGGTGAAGCCGGGCGATGAGGTCGTGGCGCGGCAGGGCGTTGTGGTGATCGAGGCGATGAAGATGGAGAACGAGCTGCGCGCGGGTCGCGCCGGTCTGGTGCGCGAAGTGCTCGTCGTCGAAGGTGCGTCGGTTGACGCAGGCGCGCCGCTGGTCGTCATCGGATGAGCGAGCAGACGCCGCCGGAGCCCGAGATGGCCGCAGAGCCGCCCTCCACGCCAGATTCGCGCCCGCGCCGGTCGATCTGGCGGCTGTTGGGCCGTCTGGTCCGCCGTACGCTGATGTTTGCGGCTGTCCTGCTGGCCGTGGCCTTCGTCACCACGCTCACCGTCGATCTCGGTCCAGGCGTGCGCGGCATGGCCGAACGGGCGGGTGCCAACTACCTCAAGCGCGACTTCACGATCGGCCGCCTCTCCATCCGCCTGCTCACCGGCCGCTTCATCGTCGAGGACCTGCGCATCGGCGGCCTCGAGAAGGGCCACAGGCCGTTCCTCGTCGCCAAGACCATCGAAGTCTCGGTGGACGTCAGCGCGCTGGCCCATCGCGAGGTGTTGGTCGAGTCGGTGCGGATGACCGGCTGGCGGATGGCGGTGGAGACCTGGCCCAACGGACGCCACAGTTTTCCGCGCTTCGCGCGAGATCCCACGCAGCCGCCCGGCCCCAAGCGGTTCGTGACGACGGTGCGATCGGTGGTCGCATCCGGCGGTGAGTTTGACTTCGAGGACCACGTCGTGCCGTGGAGGACCATCGCGCGCAATCTCGAGGTGACCGTCGCCAAGATCAACGGCTACGGCGGCACGGCGAAGTTCCGCAACGGCACCGTGGCCATCCAGCAGTACGCGCCGATGCAGACCGACATGGACGGCGTCTTCACCATCGACGGCCCGCTGGTGAAGTTCACTCAGTTGCAGCTGCGCTCGGACGGGTCGCGCTCGGATGTGATCGGCGCGGTGGATACGTCTCGGTGGCCCGAGCAGACGTGGCACGTCACGTCGGTCGTCGACTTTCCGCGGATGCGCGAGATCTTCTTTGCGCGCGAGCAGTGGGCGCTCGGCGGCGAGGGGCATTTCACCGGCGTCTTCCATCTTTTCAAAGGCGGCCGCGAGCTCAAGGGCGATTTCACCAGCGCGGAAGCCCAGGTCAACGGCATGCGCTTTCCGAAGCTGGCCGGCTCGCTCATCTGGGTGCCCGACCGCTTCGAGGTCACCGACGCCGACGCCGATTTCTACGGCGGCCGCACGCACTTTAGCTACGGCCTCAAGCCGCTGGGGCAACCTGGCGTTCGTCCCACGGCGTTGTTCGACGCGGACTTCGACCGCGTCGATCTGTCGAGGCTTGGCGCGGCGTTCGAATGGGCTGGCATTCGGCCGGCTGGCGCCATGTCTGGTTACGCGAAACTCCGGTGGCCAAACGGCCGCTTTGCCGACAGGCGCGGCGAGGGCAGCCTGGCGTTTGTGCCGCCCGACGGCGTGATCGTGGCCGGCCGCCAGTTGCCGCCAGATGCGCACGACCGTGACGTCGCGCGCGTGCGGCCGTGGGGGCCATTCAACTCCGACCCGCGTCTGACGGGCGACGTCCCGGTAGCCGGCGATCTGTCGTGGCGACTGGACCCGGAATGGATCGACCTGTCGCCGTCATGGATGGCAACCCAGGACACGTACGTGTCGTTCGAGGGCCGCACCGCGTACGGCGAGCGCTCCGCGATTCCCTTCCACGTGACCAGCACCGACTGGCAGGAAAGCGACCGGGTGCTGGCGGGGATCATGACGGCCTTTGGCTCGCCCACCACGGCCGTGGCCGTGAGCGGCTATGGCCAGTTCGACGGCACCATGCGCCTGGCGTTCGGGCGCCCGCGTATCGACGGACGCTTCAGCGGCGAACGCCTGCGTGCCTGGGACGTCGTGTGGGGCACCGCCACAGGCGATCTGGTGATCGAGAATGGCTATGTCACGTTGACCAACGCGCGCGTCACCTCCGGCGAGTCGGTGGTGGAAACCGAAGGACGATTTGCACTCGGCTACCCGCGCCGCGACGGCGGGGAAGAGATCGACGCGCGCGTGCGGCTGACCAATCGGCCGCTGGCGGACCTGCGGCACGCCTTCCTGCTCGACGACTACCCGATTGAAGGCAAGGTCTCTGGCGAGTTCCACCTGTACGGCAAGTACCAGACGCCGTTTGGCTTCGGGCGTATGCAGATCGACGAGGGCGTCGCCTACGACGAGCCGTTCGAGACGGCGACGTCCTCGCTGCGCTTCGAAGGCCAGGGCGTGCGCCTGGACGGCATCGAGGCGCACAAGGCGGGCGGCCAGATGACCGGCGCGGCCTACATCGGCTGGGAGGGGACCTACTCCTTCAATTTTTCGGGACGCCGCGTGCCTGTCGAGTCCGTGTACGCGATGACCTTCCCACAGGCACCACTCACGGGGTTGCTCGACTTCACGGCGTCGGGCAGCGGCGTGTTCGAGTCGCCCCAATACAGCGTCCGGCTGAGCGTCTCGGACCTGTTCGTCAAAGACGAGGGCATCGGCGAGGTCACTGCGCGGCTGACGATCCGCGACAACACACTGGGTGTCGAGCTGGATGCCGCCTCGCCGCGTCTGATCGTCAGCGGCACCGGCCGGGTCTCGATGACCGACGAGTACGACGCGGAGTTGACCTTCCGTTTCACCGACACGTCGCTCGATCCGTACGTGCGGACGTTCCGGCCGGAGCTGTCGCCGTTTACGACCGCGGTGGCCAGCGGCACGCTGCGCGTCACCGGCGAGCTGACAAACCCGCAGCACCTCCGGGTGGACGCGCGCGCCGATGCGCTCACGCTGCGGCTGTTCGACTACGTCGTCCGCAACGACGGGCCGCTGCGCGTGGCGTACGAGCAGGAAGTCGTCCGCGTGGACCAGTTTCGCCTGGTCGGCGAGGGCACGCGGCTCGACGTGGGCGGGACGATCGACATCGGCGCGCAGCACATCGCCATTCGGTCAACCGGCGACGCCAACCTCGGGATCCTGCAAGGCTTCCTCCGCGACCTGCGCAGCTCGGGCCAGGCCGATCTGGTCGCCGACATCAGCGGCCCGCTGGCCACCCCGATCTTCTCGGGCCAGGCCTCGATTGCCGGCGGCCGTATCCGCCATTTCTCGCTGCCCCACGCCCTTGAAGCGGTGAACGGGCGCGTGAGCTTCGACGCCCGCGGCGTGCGGTTGGACGAGGTGACGGCGCGCTTGGGCGGCGGGCTCGTGCGTTTCGGCGGACGCATCAGCATGGCCGGTTACCGGCCCGGCGAGTTCAACCTCACCGCGACCGGCGAGGACATGCGTCTGCGGTATCCGGAGGGGTTCCGCTCGGTCATCGACGCCGATCTGTCGCTGCGAGGCGCGTTCGAGGCGCCCGTGCTGGGCGGCACGGTCACGGTGAAGAGCTCGGTGTGGTCGCGGCGCGTCGAGGCGTCGAGCAACTTCCTCGAATTTGTGGGACGCGCGACGCCGGTGGGCCCGGCGGCGGCTCCCAGTTCGTTTCCGCTGCGGTTCGACGTGCGCCTCATTGCGCCCTCCACCCTGCGCATCGACAACAACCTGGCGCGCATCGTCTCGAGTGCCGACCTGGCGCTGCGCGGCACCTACGACAAGCCCCTGGTGTTCGGCCGCGTCGAGATCGAGCGCGGCGAGGTGACCTTCGAAGGCAAGCGCTACGTCGTCACGCACGGCGCCATCGACTTCAGCAACCCCAATCAGGTCGAGCCATTCTTCGACGTCGAAGCCGAGACGCGCGTTCGGGTGCCTGGGCAGACCTACACCGTGACGCTCAATGCGGTCGGGACCTTCACGCGGTTCCAGTGGGGGCTCAACTCCGACCCGCCCCTGCCGACGGTGGACGTGCTGGCGATGCTGCTCAGCGACACGGCGCCCACCGACCCGGAACTGGCGGCGCTGCGGCGGCCCGACGAGGCCGAGCAGCAGTTGCTGCAGGCGCGCGCCGCGCAACTGCTGGTGAGCCCGATTTCGTCTGGCGTTGGCCGGGTGGTCGAACAGACCTTTGGCGTCGACACGTTCCAGATCACGCCGTCGCTGACCGATCCGGCCGCGCAGTCCTCGCGTCTGATCCCCGGCGCGCGCCTCACGATCGGCAAGCGCATCTCGAACCGCGTGTACCTGACGTTCTCGCAATCGCTGTCGGCCTCGTCGACCACGCGCGACCAGGTCATCCTGCTCGAGTACGACCAGAGCGAGCGGCTGTCGTGGGTGCTGTCGCAGAACGAGGACCGCACCTATGCGCTCGACGTGCGAGTGAGGTACGTCTTCTGATGCCACGTCGCTGGGTGCGCAGCCTCCTCACGGCCTGCGCCTGCCTGACGCTGTCCGCACCCGCGGCCGCGCAGGTCGATGCGCCGCCGCGCGGCATGGGCGAGCCGATCGTCAGTCTGTCGGTCGCCATCGACGCCCGGCCGGCCTCGGACCAGGCCCTGCTGGAGCTGATCGAGACGCGCGTGGGCGCGCCGCTGTCGGCCGTCGCCGTCCGCGAGACCATCGCGCATGTCATGGGGCTTGGGCGGTTCGACGATGTGGTGGTGTCGGTCGCGCAGGCGCCCGGAGGGGTCGCGGTGAGCTACGACCTTGTAACGGCGCGGGAGGTCGGCCGCGTCGTCTTTCGCGGCCGCGCCGGCGTGTCGGAACGCCTGCTGCGCGATCGGATCGAGGAGCGGTTCGGAGCCACCTTTCCGCTCGCCCGCCTCGACGATCTGGGGCCGTTTCTCGAAAGCGTCTACCGCGACCAGGGGTACTTGCAGGCGAGGGTGACGCCGCGTCCGGAGATTGTCGAGCCGGGTGCCCGCGATGAGATGATCGTGGAGGTCGAGTCCGGGCCGCGCGTGACGCTGTCGGCGGTGATCGCTGAGGGCAACGCGCCGATCGCCCTGACCGGGATTCCCCAGCGGCTCGCCCTGGCGGCGGGGCAGCACTACCGCAAGGCCGACGTCGATCGAAAGCTCGAGAAGCTCGTGGCCGACCTGCGCGAGCAGGGCTACTACGAGGCGCGGGCGGACCATCAGCTCCGACCGGCCCCGCAGGCCGGCTCGGCAGAGCTGGTTATCAACGTCGACGGCGGCGCGCGCATCACGGTCGCCTTCGAGGGCGATCAGCTTTCCGAAAAGGAACGCCGTGAACTGGTGCCGATCGAGCGCGAGGGCTCGGTGGACGAAGACCTGCTCGAGGACTCGGCCAACCGCATTCGCGAGCATCTGCGCGTGCAGGGTTATCGCGACGCGCAGGCCGACTACGAACGGACGCCGCGCGACGGGGGTCTGGCTGTCGTGTTCAAGGTGCGCCGCGGCCCGCAGTTCCGGACCGCCCGCGTGACCATTGCCGGCGCAAACGCGCTGCCCGAGGCCGACGTGCGGGCGCTGCTTCGAACACGCGAAAAGGACCTGTTCGTCGAAGGCGTGGTCGAAGCCGACGCCGCCTCGCTGGCCGAGCAGTACCGCCGCCGCGGTTACACGCAGGTCCGCGTCGAGCTCACCTCGGTACCCGACGCGGGCAACACGTCTCCGATCCCGGTTGATGTCCGATTCACCGTGACCGAAGGCCCGCGAACCGCCGTGGGCGCCATCACTGTCGCCGGCCAGACTGCGGTTGACGAGGCGGCGCTGCGCGCGGCCGTGACCTCGCGGACCGGCCAGCCGTACTACCAGCAGCAGGTCGCGCTCGATCGCGACGGCATGCTGCTGGTGCTGCTCAATCGCGGCTACTCCTCGGCCGTCATCGACGCCCGCGTGACGTTCAGCCAGGATCGGTCCTCCGCTGACGTCGCCTTTGTCGTCGCCGAGGGCCCGCAGGTCTTCGTCGAGCACGTGCTGGTGGTCGGCAACGAAAAGACCAGTGCCGAGATGATCCGCCGCGAGGTCACGCTGCAGCCCGGCTCGCCGCTGAGTTACGCGGAG
Organism: Vicinamibacteria bacterium; assembly: GCA_016650245.1. Taxonomy (GTDB): domain Bacteria; phylum Acidobacteriota; class Vicinamibacteria; order Vicinamibacterales; family JAENWD01; genus JAENWD01. Next base: position 12,936 of record JAENWD010000321.1, on the reverse strand, counting down.
CTGACCGAGAGCCAGCGGCGCATCAGCGCCCTGGGGCTTTTCCGCCGCGTACGCATTACCGAGCTCGACCACGGCCAGCCAGACCGGCGCGACCTGCTGGTCACGGTCGAGGAAGCGCCGGCGACCACCGTCGGCTACGGCGGCGGCCTCGAAGGCGGCCGGCGGCTGCGCCAGGAAGAACCGGGCGGCGCCGCGACGGAGGTGTTCGAGGTCGCACCGCGCGGATTTGTCGAATACGCCCGGCGGAACCTCCTCGGTCGCAATCAGTCGATCAGCCTGTTTGCGCGAGCCAGCCTGCGGACCCGCGCCTCCACGACCCAGGTGGCGGAAGGAGAGGCGGAGCCAAGCGGCTACGCATTGCGTGACTACCGCCTGCTCAGCACCTACCGAAAGCCGCGGTTCCTCGGCACGGCCAACGACTTGCTCATCACCGGCTTTCTCGAGCAGGGGCTGCGATCCAGCTTCAACTTCACCAAGCGCGGTGCACGCGCGGAGCTGACCCGCCGGCTTACCCGCGAGCTCAGCTTCAGCGGTCGCTACGTGATCGAGCGGGACACGCTGTTCGAGCAACGGCTGGACCCGGAAGACAAGCCGCTGATCGACCGGCTGTTTCCGCAGGTGCGGCTGTCGACGCTGTCGGTGGCCGTCATCCGCGACACACGCGACGACGCCCTGGCGCCCACGCGCGGAGCCTTGATCGGCTGGGACAACGACGTCGCCGCGCGCGCCATCGGATCCGAAGTGGGCTTCGTGAAGACCTTCGCACAAGGGTTCGTCTACCGCAGGCTGCCGGGTCGTCGGACGACGGTCTTTGCGGCGGGCGCGCGCCTGGGCCTCGCCAGGGGGTTCGCCCGTGAGGTGCCCGTTCTCGATGCCAACGACGATCCGGTGCTCGACCCCGACGGCAACCCCAAGATCGAAGTGGTGGCCGATCTTCCCGCCAGCGAACGGTTCTTTGCCGGAGGCGACACATCGGTCCGCGGATATGCGCTCGACCGCCTCGGCATTCCGTTCAAGACGATCGACCCCAACGGGTTCCCGACCGGTGGCAACGCGGTGCTCGTCCTCAACGCCGAACTGCGCGTGCCGGTGATCGGCGGGCTGGGCGCGGTCGGCTTCATGGACGCGGGCAACGTCTTCAGACGTGTCAGCGACTTCGACGTCGGCCTGATCAAGCCCACCGCTGGGCTGGGCTTGCGATACGCGTCGCCCATCGGGCCGATACGCGTGGACCTTGGCTTCAAGCTGGATCGCGGACGCCTGCCAACAGGCGAGCAGGAGCGCCTGACCGAACTCCATATCAGTCTGGGGCAGGCCTTTTGAATTGACGATTGCAGATTTGACGATTGACGATTACGAAATGACGCGGATGTGTGGCGGCGGGGCTTTAGCCCCGCAAGGGCTTGCGGGGTTGCATCGCGCTGAGATCGTGAGATCCGTCCTCATTGTCCTGCTGCTGTGTGCGGCGACGGCGGGCGCGCAGGTGATCGACCGTGTCCTGGCGACCGTGGACGGGCACCTGGTGACCTTGTCTGACGTGCGCGTGATGACGACGTTGAGGTTGACGCCGGCAGGGGCCGGCACGTCCACAGACGATGCGGCACTGGACCGGTGGATCGAACGGCTACTCGTGCTGCAGGAAGTGGATCGCTTCGCCCCGCCGGAGCCGGCCGCCGCCGCCGTCGACACACGTCTGGTCGCGGTACTGGCGCCGTTGGGCACGCCAGACGCGCTGCGCGCGACGCTGACCCGGCTGGGCGTCGACCAGGCGTGGGTGCGGCTGTGGGTGCGTGACGATCTGAGGATTCAGGCCTACACCGAGCAGCGCTTTGCCGGCGCGCTCGAGCCGACCGGCGACGAGCTCGAGAACTACTATCGCGAACACGCCGCCGAGTTCGTGCGCGACCGGCGCGAGCTGAGCGCCGACGAGGCGCGGGCGATGGCGCGCGAGCATGTGATGGCCTCACGGCGCCGGGCGCTGATGGCCGATTGGCTCGACGGCCTGCGGCGACGCGCCACCATCGTGCGCCCCACAGCTGGCAACCGCGGGCCTGGGTGATCAGCGTGCGGTCAACGCATGGTACAGCGCTCTGAAGCGCCGCTGAAGCACCCGCCAGTCGAACACCTCGTCAAGCAGAGCGCGTCCGGCCTCGCCGTACGCGGGCCACCGATCGCGCTCAGCGATCGCCTGTTGCAGCGTCGTGGCCAGTGCTCTCGGGGAAGACGGCTCGGTGAGCCATCCGGTGCGCCCGGGTATGACTTTGTCGGGCAGGCCGCCAGCACGTGTCGCGAGCACGGGACGCCTGTGCAGCATCGCTTCCAGCGTCACCAGCGAGCTGCCTTCGTAGCGGGTGGGGTGCACGAAGAGATCGGCCGCCTGGTACCACGCGTGGAGCGTGCGGTCATCGGCCCGACCGACAAGGCGCACGCGGTCGCCGATCCGCAGGCGTTCGATCAACGCGTCCAGGCTCCGGCGCTCGGGGCCGTCGCCCACCAGCACCCATCGCCAGCCGACCGTCAACGCGCTGTGCGCCAGCGCCTCCGCCAGATCGCCGAAGCCCTTGTTGGCTTCGAGCCGGCCGACGCTGACGAGCACCGTCTCGTCGTCGCCGATGCCGGCGTGGGCACGCGCGGCACGTCCGGCGGCCGGGTCGGCCAGCGTGTCCAGATCGGCCACGTCGATGCCGTTGGGAATCAGGTGGACGCGCTCCGCACCCACGGGCAGGTGCCGCAGGACGCTGGGCACGATCGCCTGATCCGTGGCGATGACCGCATCGCTTGCCGCGGCGCAGTCGCGGACGACGGCGCGCAGTGGCGCGTAGCCGACGCTCTTGAGCGCGTGGCCGCCGTACGAGCCGTCCATGCCGCCGAACTCTTCGAGCCCCTGAGGATTGAACACCAGCGGCGCGGCTGCGCCGGCGCGCCGCGCTGTGGCGTATCCCCACACGCTGGCGCCGACGCCGTAGACGATGTCGGCCTGTCCGGCAGCGACCAGGTCCGCTGCGAAGCGGCCGGCGCGACGGCCGAACCAGGGGTAGGCCGTGCTGCGGTCCAGAATCGTCGTGCCAGCGCGGCCCGCCAACGGGAACGTGCGGTAGTCCACGCATCGGACATCGCAGGCCGCGTGGTCCGAGAGAACCCGCCATCGCGCCGGGTCCACGCCGGCCGCGTCGCGTGGCGTTCGCGTGACCACGGTGACGCGCCAGCCTTCCGCCAGGTGGTGGCGAACGAGATCGTACAGGTGGCGCTCTAGCCCGCCGAAGCCGTGGAGACCGTAGAAGGATCGGCCGAGCACCACGACGCGCAACGCCGATGGATCAGCCACGCGACCCTCGGCGATGTGCGATGACATCGGTGTAGAGCTGCTCGACCCGGGTCAGGATCGCCGGTGCATCGAAGGTGCGCTCGACGTGCAGCCGGGCGCCGTCGCCGAGGCGGGACGCGAGCTGGCGATCCGAGGCGAGCCGCGCGACATCTCGCGCCAGGCCCCGCGCGCTGTCCGACAACAGGCCAGTGCGCTCGTGGATCACGATGTCGCGCGTGCCGCCGGTATCCATCGCTGCGATTGGCACGCCCAGGGCCGCCGCTTCGAGCAACACGCGGCTGAGCGACTCGGGGCCGTGTGACGGAAATACGAGCACTGACGCGTGACGCATCCAGCCCAGCACCTGGTCGCGTGGCAGCCAACCGCGAATGCGAAGATCGACGCCACCGGCGGCAGCGTCAGCGTCCAGCGACCCGCGCAGGCGCCCATCGCCAACGACCACCAGCGGCCACCGCAGCCTCGCCGAGCGCGCGACATCCACGAGGAGACCGGCGCCCTTGTTGGGTTCGAGCTTGCCGACGTAGAGCGCGTACGGTTCAGCCAGCGGCCGGGGCGCGGCCTCGGCGGCCCGCCGGATACCGGCGATGTCGACTGGATTTGGGATCTGCCGGACGTCGCTGCCCGCCAGCTCAGGCGCGCGGGCTTTCAGATCGGCGCCGATCACCGAGCTGACGGCGATGACCGCATCGGCTGCGCCCAGCCCTTCGCGCTTGCGCCGGAGGTTGGCGCGCATGTAGGGGATGAGCGGCCACGCGAGGGTGCCTGCAGTCCCCGCGCGTCCGCGCAGGCACCGGCGCATGTTGGCCGGGGTGCACGCCTCGCAGAGCCGATCCGCGTCGAAGTCGTAGATCAGATCGGACCAGTAGCACACGGGCCAGTAGTCCCGAACGGTGGCGACCACGGGCACGCCGGTCGCGTCTCCTGCCCGCACCGCCGGGATCGTGGTCAAGACGTGCTGTGCATGGATGATGTCGGTTGGTGACTCGCGGATGTGCTGAACGAGGCGTTCAGTCAGTTGCGCCCACAGACGTTCGTTCTTGAAGTAGTTGCGTACCAACGGCACCGGCGGCGCGGTGGCAGCGACTTCCACGACCACGAAGCCATCGTAGTCGCGCGTGCCGTCGGCGTCCTGCCGCGGCCGCGGTTGCACAACTGACACGGCGTGACCGCGCGTGCGCAGCCCGCGCGCCAGCTCGTACGTGCTCCAGCCAGAGCCGCCGCAGTTGGGCGGGAAGGAGTCGGTGGCGAGGAGAACTCTCACAATTGACGATTGCAGATTGACGATTGACGAAATTACGCAGATTCAGAACAAGCCGCGAAACGCTTCGTCGAGCTTGGCGCAGTGCGCCCGCCAACTGTACTCGCGCTCGGCGCGCGCGCGCGCGGCGACGCCAAGGCGGTGGCGGCGTTCCGGGTCGCGCATCGAGGCCAGCGCATCGGCCAGCGCTGCCGGTGTGGCCGGGTCGTAGAGGACGCCTTCGACTTCATGGCGTACGATCGACCGCAAACGCGGAAGCGCCGGCGCAACCACCGGCAGGCCCGAGGCCATGTACTCGAAGATCTTGAGAGGCGACCAGTAGAAGCCAAGCCGAAGCGGAGGATGCCTCTCGACGTCGAACGGCGCCACGCCGACGTCGGCGGCCGACAACGCCGTCGGCATGCGCTCGTGCGCGACGGTGCCGGTGAAGATCACCTGGTCGAGCCCGCGCGAGGACTCCTGCACCGCCGCGCGCTCGGGCCCGTCGCCGATCAGCACCGCCTGGACGTCGCAGATGCCGCGCGATCGCAGCAGGCGCACGGCCTCGACCAGCTGCGCCGCGCCGTGCCAGGCGCGAAACGCGCCGGCGAAGACGACCGCCATGCCTCCCTGCTGCCTGTGCCACACGACATCGCCGCTGGCCGCCGGGTTGAAACGCACGGTGTCGGCGCCCCACTCGACCTCGAGCACCCGGTCGGCCGGCACCCAGTCGGGCAGGATCTGCGCGCTTGGCGAGACAATCAGGTCGGCGGCGCGCACTTGTCGTTCACGCCAGCGCCGCATCGGCTGCACGACCAGCGCGCGATCCACACGCGATTTTGGCGAACCGGGGTAGTCCACCACCGGCGCATTGACTTCGAGCACGTACTTGGCGCCCACGGCGCGCGCAGCCAGCATGCCCTCGCCACCGAAGTTGTGGTAGCGCTCGAGGACCAGGTCCGGCGCCACGGCGCGGGTGATGCGCGTGACCTCGCGTGTGGCCAGCAGGCGGAACTGCGCACGCCCCCCAGGTGCTTCGACGTCGTGCCAGCGCACCGGTCCCGGTGGCCACGCCTCTGCGCCGCGCGCGACCAGCGTGTGGACGTCGTGCCCCAGCGCGGCCAGCCCCTCGGCTACCGCTCGCACGTGCACGGAGCCGCCGAGCGTGCCCGGCACGGTCTGGTCGATGGCGGCATAGAGGATGCGAAGGGACTTGGACGAGGCCACGCTCGTGAAAGCATATCGCGTTGGATCGCCTGGAGGGCGCCGCGCGAGGCGCCCTACGTCAGGGCTCGACGACGACATGGAGGTAGTCGATAGCCGCCGACAGGTAGCGCTGATCGGTGGATACACCCAGATCCGACGGCCGTGTCCCGCGCGCGAAGGTGAGCCGCACGTCGTTGAGGCCGGCCCGCCATTGCTCCCGCGGCACCAGCGCCTCAACCATCGCCCATGCCCCCGGCAGCGCCAGTGGAGGCCCGGCAACGCCATTGATGGTCAGGGTCAGGGCCTGCGGTGGCGCCTCCGCAAACGTAAACGCCTGTCCCCGGATCTGGACCCGCAGGGTGGCCGCATGGTCGAGTGCGACACGCAGCGTGGCCTCGCGGGACGCCCACCTGAACGTCGTGCTGCCGTCGCGCTCGGGCCGATGCCAGCCCTCGAGTACGGCGAGTTCATCATTCCCACCCAAATCGACGCGTCCGTACGGCCGAGCCGGATCGGCCAGGAACCGGTTCGGCCAGAGCATGTCGGCCTCGGCCGGCGTGATGCCGTTGCGCAGCGCGAAGAGCAGGTTCGCGGGGTACGAGAACGGGTGGCCAATCCACCGATGCAACGTGGTTGCCTGCCGGCCGGCGATCGCGCCCAGCGCATTGGGCGCTGCCAGTTGTAGCGCGCCGCCGATGGCTGCCTCCATCAGCGTGAGGTTCCAGATGACAAAGGCCAGGCCTGCAAGCCCCACCACGATCCGAGAGTGCCGCGCGACCCACGCGGCCGATCGCTCCAGCGCCAGCGCGGTTCCCAGCACCAGTAACGGCATCGTGCCGTCGAAGCGGCGCCCTCCAAAGGCCGAACCGCCCCACCAGTCCTCAACAGCCCCGTTGAGGAAGACCATGGCGCCGAAGGCCGTCAGCGCCGCCACGGTCGCCAGCCGATCCCGCCGCCACAGCAGCGGCAATCCAAGCGCGCCGACATACAACACCGGCGACATCGCAAACAGACCGTTGCGTGACGACCAGAGGACCTCGTCCCAATGCGAATCCCACCAGCGGATCTGCGGACTGATCGGAGAGACCGCCAGCCAGGTGCCGTAGATCGCCTTCCAGGCAAGCATCTGCGGAAGCAAGCCGACCACCGCCAGCGCGGCAAACAGCAGGCCGTGCCGCAGGTCGGCGAGCAGATTCTGGCGCGACGGCGATCGCCAGGGGCCCATCGCGGTGACCGTCCATTCGATGGCCGGCAGCAGGACGAAGAGGACGTTCTGCCAACGCATGGCGCCCATCACGCCGGCCAGCAGCCCGAGGGCGGCCCATTGCCAGGTCGTCCGTCGGCCCCGGGTTGCCGCCCAGAGCCACGTGAAGATCGCGACGGCAGCCATCGACGGCGCGTGGGCCATCGACGGTTCCTTCACGAGGTACCAGAGGATGAAGGAGCCAAGCGCCACAACCGAGACGGCCAGCGCGGCCCAACCGCCGGTCGTGTAGACCCGCGCCAGGCGGTAGCAGCAGAACAGGCCCACCAGACCCCAGAACAACCCGGCGACGCAGACAGCCTGTCGGTACGGATACGACGTGCCGTCGGTGGCCACGGCATGTCCGCGAGCGGCAAGCGTGAGCGCGATGCGATCGCCGACTGCGAAAAACGGTGCCCAGGCCAGGCTGGGCCCGACAGACCAGGCCGACTGGGCATGGCCGGTCGGTGTGGGTGTGAACAGGCGTGCCTTGTCGCCAAACCCGAGCAGGCGATAGTCGTTGGCAAGATCGTCGTCGCGGTCGAACCAGAGCGATCGCAGGTGCGCGAAGTAGTAGAACCCGTCGCTCTGTAGTCGCGCTCCGAGGCGCAGTTGCGCGACCATGCCGGCTGAAAACGCCAGCAGGAGCACGGCGGCGACCGCCCGGTCTGCACTCCACGTCCCGGTCGCATGCAAGGCCCACAGCGCGGCGGCCGTGGCGGCTCCCGCAACCATCAGCACGCTCGACGGCTCGAGGGCCATCCCAAGCGTGGCCAGCCACGATGCCCGCGCCATGGATCGTCCCGCCAGGTCGATGCCACACACGGCGACCAACGCGAGGGGGCCTCCGATCGCCATGCGGGTTTGGATCATCGGTCAGCCTGCCCATGTGGACCTGCAGACGACGCGCGTTCGAGCAGGACGAAGAATGGCCCCGTCCGCACGCGGCCAAAGATCCGCACATCGAGCGTCATCAGCGCGGTCACGCACTTGAGCGCGTAGTAGAGCGGCCCTTTCGCCGCCAGCCGTCGCTTTGCCGCCCTGCGCGCCGCGCGAAGGGCTTCCTCCGCCGAGCGCAGCGAGGCGCCCCCCTCGGCGCCGCCAGGCGCCGAGCCCCCCGCGGCCGAAGGCCGCGCCCCCCTCGGCGCGGAAGGCGCCGAGCCCCATCGCCCAAGGGCCCGTTCGGCCATGCGCATCAGGATGTTCTCGACGAAGGCGCCGATGAGCGGCGTGTAGTACCGGATGCGTGCGATGCCAAAGCCGGCGTCGCCCACGACGCGCTCGAGGTCGGGGATGTCGGCCAGGGGGTTCAGATGGTCCGACTTGCGAAGACGTTCCTGTCGCAGATCCACGAGGCCGACTCGCTCCAGTTGCCGCGCCAGGGCGTTGACGGCCCTCAAGCCTCCGGCGAGCCACGAGTTCCTGCGCACGTGCGAGTAGACGAACACGCGCCCGCCGGGCTGTATCACACGCGCGATCTCGGCGAGGACATCGGCCAGTGCCTCGCGCGACAGGTGCTCGAACACGTCGAGTGCGTAGCCTTTGCCGAAGGCGCCGTCAGCAAACGGCAGTCGGCGCAGGTCGCCAAGCACCAGATCGCCGCGTTCGAGCGCCTCCTGCGCGAAGTACGGCGCGACGTCGATGCCCACGATTGTGGCGCCGCTTGCGTGATTCCACACAAGGGACCGGCCGCTGCCGCATCCCAGATCCACAATTGCGTCACCAGGCGACGGCTTCAGCAGACGCCGGAGCATCCACTGACGCACTCCGGCCTGAAGCAGCGCCGGTGAGACCGTCTCGTGTCTCGCGTCGGCGTGCAGCGCCTCGTCGAGGTACTTCGTCTGCTCGGTGAAGGTCGCCGACGGCCGCAGGTCGAGATAGCCAGGGCCGCGCGCGCAGCGGCGGCCGCAGTTGCTGCACGTCAGGGCGTCGGCGCCGTTGGCCAGCGTGCCGCGGCAATCGGGGCACCGCACCAGGCGCAGCAGCGCCTCGGAGATCATGTCCGCGCCCGCGCCGCCTCGAGCACGACGTCGATTCGCCCGGCGCGCGTCTCCCATCCGTAGTGCACCGCTTCGTCAAAGGCGCGCCTGGCCAGGCCTGCGGCCAACGGCTGGTCGCCCATCAGGCGGCGTACCGCCGCCGCCAGGGCCGTGGGTGAGCCCGGCTCGACCAGCAGCGCGTTGTCCCCATGACGCAGGACCTCGCGCAGGGCGGCCAGATCGGAGGCGACGATGGGACGGCCCGCCGCGAGGTACTCGAACAGCTTGAGCGGCGAGGTGTAGCGCTCGGAGGTGTGCGTCGGCGTGTTTGGCAAGATCAGCGCATGGGCGCGCGCCAGCTCGGCGATGACCGACGCAGGCGGCAGCCAACCGGTGAACGTCACTCGATCGCTCACGCCTTTGTCGCGCGCGAGGCCGTCGAGCCGCCCGTGATCGGTCTCGCCCGGCTGCCCGCCGACGATGCGGGCCTGCACGCCCGGGAGTTCTGCCAGCGCGTGCAGCAGCACGTCCACGCCCTTCCACGGGTAGAGGTGGCCGGCGTAGGTGACCGTGAACGGGGGCGGCGGCGGCTGCCGCCACATGCGCGCCGGATCCAGGCGCACGCCGTCCGGAATCACCGCTGCGTTGGAGCGCACGCCGAAGCGGTCTTCGAGCTCCTGCTGATGCACGCGGGTCAGCGTGATGTAGCCGGCGGCTGTGCGCCACACCCGCGATTCGCGCGCGGTGAGCCGCAGCAGCTTGCGCCACGACGCCCCAGGTGCGCCCGTGATGGCCTTGGGTCGTTCGGCGGCCATCGCCGGAGCGTAGCCGTGCGATTCATAGACGATCGGCGGCCGCAGACTCTTGGGCAGTCGCAGCAACATGTCGGCCAGCAGCAGATCGCGTGTCAGGACGATGTCGGGGGAGACCGAGACCGCACGTCCGAGCGCGGCCGCCAGGTACGCGCCGCGCCGCACCGCGCCAGGCAGCGGCGGCAGCCGCGCGATGGTCAGTCCCGTCTCGCGTGGGGCGCCGTAGAAGAGCCAAGGATCCCGCGCGGGCCGTGTCGTGTCGGCGCGCACCAGCAAGGTCACGGCATGGCCGCACGCGGCCAGCGCGCGGCACGTCTCGAACGTCTGCAGGCCGTTGGCCCGTTCGAGCGGAAAGCGGATATCGGCCAGGTAAAGGATGCGCACAGCCGGAGCGACTCGTGGAGGTCTCACTACTCGCGCGGGCGGCGCGCCGACTCGTAGAAGCTTGCCCGATCGACGACATACCGCCACGCCAGCCCGGGCAGCGTTTGTGGCATCACGACGAACGTATTGTAGGCGATGCGAGCGGGTTCCAGCGTCTGACGGTTCATCATGCCCGCGCCAAACTGCGCCATCACGCCGACATTCCACCAGCAGGCCGCGATCACGGCAATCGTCGTCAGAAAGGAGATCAGGCGTCCAGATGCCACGGCGGTCAGCAACGCCGCCAGCCCGACGACCAGAATCGGCGTGAGCGCGACGAACCGGCGCTGCCCAAAGGCGCCGGCCACGGTCCACGATTCCACGCTGCCGGCCACATAGATCTGCATCGCCGTCATGACGATCAGGCACACCGCGATCTGCCGATGACCGGCGGCGAGGCGCCGCAGCAGGATGAACAGCCCGACGATGGCGAGCACCGCCAGTGGGGTCCACACGAAGAAGCCGTGTGCTGGCGAGGCGACGACCTCCACCGCATGCGGTGAGGTCCACGTCATCTTGCGCGCCACCAGTCTGGACGGACCCACGTAACCGTTGAGGGCGATGTAGGCCATCGCCTGCGGGGTGAAGGCAACCACGGCGGCGGCGACACCGGCCACGGCATGTGCGAAGCGCCGAGCCGCCTCGCCGTCACGCCGCGTCGCCTGCGCGTGCAGAAAGTCGATGGCCGGGCCCACCGCGAAGAAGGCGTCCTGCTCGCGCACCATCGCCATCAGCGCGGTTGCTGCGCCAAGGGCAATCAACCCGCCAACGGACCAGTTGTCGCGCACCCGAAGCCATGTCACCACGAACAGCGCGACGGCAAAGGCTGAGGTCGCGTGCGACATCGGCGGTGCGATGTACATGTAGAAGAGCAAGGGCGTGCCAATCCACACGAGCACGGCCGACGGCACGGCGCGCGGACCAAGCTTGCGCCAGTGGGTCGACAGCAACCTGACGGCTTGCGCGGACAACAGCAGCGCCAGCAGCCCGTAGAAGGCCGAGGCGTAGGCGACCGCCGCGACGTAGGGCTGCGAGTAGCCGTCCCGCGGGATGCGGGCGCCTTGCAGGTTGGCCACTTGGACCCCGGCATCGGCCGCCGCGTAGAAGGGCGCCCACAGCAACCCGCAGCCGATGGTCGCAAAGTTGATGCGCCGGCCGGTTTCCGTCGTGCGTTCGAGAAACGTCTCGTGGAAGTTCTGCGAGCGCGCGATGCCGGCATCGTAGAAGTGCCGGTATTCGTTCTCGAACGACACGTCGCGGTCGAACCACAGCGACCGAAGGTACGCGACGTACTGAATCTCGTCGGACGCGTAGATGCGCGTGGTGACGGCGGGAAGCGAGATGAGAAAGACGAGCAGGAGGAGCCACGGGAACGGCGCCGGGGCGCCGGGCCTAGGCTCCACTGCCCACCACCAGGTACCGCGCGATCTCCAGGCCGTTGAATCCGGCGTGGCTCACGATGGGCGCCACCGAGCTCCTGCGCCACAGATACATCGCGCCCCAGATGAACCCGAGCGTGCCCGTGGCCAGCGCCGCGTCGAAGCCCTGAAGGAGGTGCCCCAGTCCAAACGCGACGCTGGTCACGATCAATCCGACACGGGCGCCGCCCAGATGCTGCTCGAAGCGTGTGAGGAGGAAGGCGCGCTGCACCTCTTCCCGAACACCGCCGGCCACCAGCGCGACGACTGCAAACAGCCACCGATCGCGAGGCGACTGCAGCAGGCCCGCCAGTGGGTTGTCGGGCACGTTGTGCAGCCACGGCGCGACATACTGCGAGGTCAGCAGCACCGCCGCGGCGACCAGCAGCACCGGCACCACGCTGACCAGGCCGAGCGGGACCTCCGTTCGCACCAGGCGCGCGCCCAGGAAGACGTCGCGAATCGACTCGCCGTTGGCGATGAGGAGCCCGCTGATCAGCACGAGGAGCAACACGGTGTCGGCCAGCGACACCAGGAACACCCACGTGGCATTCAGCGTGTCCCCTTGGACAAACGGGCGCACGCCGAACAGCGCAAGGACCTGGACGAGCAACAACTGTGTCGGGATGCCGGAGCAGGCCAGCACCTGTACGACCGCGCGAACCCGCGCGGTCGTGCGGGGCGGATCGATCGGGGCGGGCCCATCGTCGACGACGGCTAGCGGTTCCACGTAGCCATCATCGTCGGCCGCATCCCCTGCTTTCGTCAATCGTCAAGGCAGAATCCGCGCCAGTCGTAATCTGCAACCGTCAATCGGCAATCGTCAATTCAGAGGCACCCTCATCGTCAGCGCCTCGCTGAGCCTCACCGTCACCGGGGTGCCTGCTGCAAGCCGCACTTCATCGCCGCGCGTGGTCAGTACCATCCCCGTGCCTGCGCCGCCACCGACGGCCGTGCCGACGTCCGCGCCCTTGCCGCCGCCGACGATGGCGCCCAGGATGGCGCCGACGGCTGCGCCAATCGCACCGCGCTCAATCGATTCCTTGGTCTGGCCTCCGCCGGATGATGCCTGCTCACCGTCGAACGGCACGGTCTCACCGTTAGGTCCGGTCATACGCTCGATGACGCGGTCGAACTCCGACGAGCGGCCGTTGCGCAGGCGGATCTGATCGAACTGAAAGACCACGCCTTTATCGTCAGTCGTCCGGCGGACATAGCCTTCGAGCGTGGCGCCTTCCAGCTCCGCGCGCGGTGCGTGATGCACCACGAGCGACACTCGATCGTCGTCGCGGG
>JAENWD010000320.1 GCA_016650245.1 Vicinamibacteria bacterium | reverse complement strand
TCGTGGGGCACGTCGCTCACGCATTTGCCGCACGGCACGCCATCGCCTGCGAGGGTCCTGCTGACCGGAGCGGGCGATTCCGCAGCGCCGGCACTCGGGCAAAGGCGGTGTTTCACACGGCCACGGCGATGGCCGATCGCCTGCGCCCTGCGCCCGCGCTGCATACCGGGCCGACGCGAGTGGCCGCCTTCGTGCACTCGGCGTTTGTCGGCGGCCAGGCTGGCGACGAGGCGTACGTCGGCCCCGTGCTGCGCGCGATCACCGGGCGCGTGCCGGACGGCCTGCGGCTGGTTGGCCTGGGCCCGCGCACTAACTTCCGAGTGCGCCGGTGGCGCGATCGGCTGCGCGAGTTCGTCGACCCCCAGCCGGAGAATCTGGCGGCGACGCCGGTCACGGCCTTTGCCGGCTGGCGGGCGCTCGGGCCGTCGCGCGCTGTGTGGAATGCGCGCGGCTCCATCCTGACGTTGCTGACGGGCAGTCAGGATCTCCGCGCCGCCTCCGTCGTGGACGGCTGCGACCTGTGGTCCCTGGTCGAGGAGGAGCTGCGCGGTGTCGCCGACCTGCAGTTCCCCTGGTCGGCACGTGCGATGGACGAGGCCGGCGCGGCGCTGGACGCGCTGCGCCCCGAGGTCGCATTCACCTACGCCGAGGCCGGCGGATGGGGACGCGCCCTGCTGCTCGAGACCCGGCGCCGCGGCATTCCCACCGTCGCGCTGCAACACGGCTTCATCTACCGCCACTGGCTCAACTACCTCCACGAGCCCGACGAGATGCGGCCGTCGGTGGCCAATCCAGCCGATCGCGGGTTTCCGCGGCCGGACTGCACGCTGTTGTTCGACGAGTTCACGCGGGAGCACCTCGAGGACCACGGCCACTTTCCGGCCCAGAGTCTGCGCGTCACCGGCAGCGTCCGGCTCGATGCGATGGTGTCGGCCGCGCGGGCCTTCGATCCGGCGCAGCGGTCCGCGCTTCGCGCCGAGCTCGGGGCCGGAGCCGATACGCCCATCGTCGTCGTCGCGGCCAAGTACGTCCAGTTGGGCGGCGCCTTTGCCGCGCTGGTCGAGGCCGCGCGCGCGATGCCCGAGATTCGGCTGGTGGTCAAGCCGCACCCGGCCGAGGGCGCGCAGCCGTATCTGGAGGCCAGCCAGGGTGTGGCCAACGTCGTGCTGGCGCCGCTATCGTCCGGGCTCGGCCAGCTGACCTCGGTCGCCTCGGCGCTGGTGACTGCCAACTCCACGGCGGCGATCGAGGCGATGCCGTTGGGCGTCCCGACCCTGGTAGTAGCCCTCCCGAACAACCTGAGCCCGTTTGTCGAGGCGGGGGCGATGGCCGGTGCCGGAACGCCAGACGAGGTGGCGTCGGCTCTGCGGACCCTGCTGTATGATCGTGAGATGCGTCAGCGTGTACTGGTGGCGCAGGAGGCCTTCATGCGCCGGTATCGCATCGAGGCGGACGGTCAGGCCGATCACCGGGCCGCTGACGCCATCCTTTCCTTGGCGAGGACCTGAGCGCGCGTGAATGCCTTCATCACCGGCGGGGCCGGTTTCATCGGTTCGCACCTGGCCGAGGCGCTGCTGGCCGCCGGCCACCACGTGACGGTGCTCGACAACCTGTCGACCGGCGCGATGGAGAACATCGAGCACCTCAAAGCGCATCCGGGGTTCCGGTACGTCATCGACAGCGTCACCAACGAGCCGGTGCTGGCCGAGCTCATCGACGGCGCCGACGTGGTGTTCCACCTGGCCGCGGCCGTCGGGGTCAAGCTCATCGTCGAGGCGCCGGTTCACACGATCGAGACCAACGTGCACGGCACCGAGGTCGTGCTCAGGCACGCCAACAAGAAGAAGAAGCTGGTGGTCATCGCGTCGACCTCCGAGGTGTACGGCAAGAGCACCGACGTGCCGTTCCGCGAGGACGCGGACCTGGTGCTGGGCCCGACGACCAAGCATCGCTGGGCGTACGCGTGCAGCAAGGCGATCGACGAGTTCCTCGCGCTGGCGTACTGGAAAGAGAAGAAGCTGCCGGTGATCATCGTGCGCTTCTTCAACACCGTCGGCCCGCGACAGACCGGTCGCTACGGCATGGTCATCCCTAACTTCGTGCGCCAGGGCCTGGCCGGGCAGCCCCTCACCGTCCACGGCGACGGCACCCAGAGGCGCAGCTTCTGCTACGTGGGCGACGTCGTGGAGGCGCTGCAGCGGCTGGTGGCCGAGCCTCGCGCGGTGGGCGAGGTGTTCAACGTCGGCAATACCCAGGAGATCTCCATCATGGCGCTCGCCGAAAAGGTGCGCGACCTGACCGGCGGCCGATCGGAGATCGTGACCATTCCTTACGATCAGGCGTACGAGGCCGGCTTTGAGGACATGCCCCGCAGGGTGCCCGATCTTGCCAAGATCTCGCACCTGGTCGGGTACGCACCCGAAGTGGGGCTCGACGAGATCCTCACGCGCGTAGTGGACCACTTCCAGAAGACGTAGCCGTGCAGCACACACTCAGACGCAGCACCCGCGCGGCCGTTGAGGGCGCCCTGCGCCGCAACGCGCGCGTCGTCCGGAAGGCGCTGCTGGCCACCGGGCGCGACGAGGCGCCGCTGCCCGAGATCGTCCAGATCGAAAGCACCAACATCTGCAACGCCAAGTGTGTGTTCTGTCCGCGCGACGACATGGAACGCCGCCAGGGCATCATGGACATGGCGCTGTTCACGAAGGTCGTCGACGAGTGCGCAGAGCTGGGCATCGAGCACGTGCGGATGCACAACTACGGCGAGCCCTTCGTGGACCGGCAGCTCGTCGACAAGGTGCGCTACGCCAAGCAGCGCGGCATCCCGCAGGTCGGGATGATCAGCAACGGCTCGCTCATCACCGAGGCGGCCGCGCGCGGGATGATCGACGCCGGACTGGACGCCATCAACATCAGCGTCGACGCATCGGGCAAAGAGACGTTCGAGAAGACACGCATAGGGCTCAAGTACGACAAGGTGATTGGCAATGTCGAGCGCCTGCTGGCGCTGCGCGACGCCGCCGGCACCCGCCGCCCGAAGTTGATCCTGTCGTTTGTCCGGCAGAACAACTCGGAAGACGAACACGCGTTCATCGAACACTGGCGCAAGCGTGCCGACAAGATCCACATCACCGATCTGCACAACTGGGCCGGCACGCTCAACCAGAAGTCCGACGTGAACTACCCGTGCTACCGGCCATGGCTCACGTTCACGGCGCTGTGGGACGGGCGGGTGTCGCTGTGCTGCGCCGACTTCGACGGACGCACCATCCTCGGCGACCTGCGGACGTCCACCATCAATGAGATCTGGAATTCCGATCGATATCGAGCCGTGCGCCGCGAGCACCTCGAGAGCGGCGGCCCGGCCATCTGCCAGTCGTGCGACCTTCCGAAGAAGGATTCGCCGCTCTGGATAACCAAGCTGCTGTGATGGGAAGGGTGTAGGGGCGTAGGGGCGTGCGTGGGTTATAATTCCCGCATCCCCCGGCGAGACCAGCTATGAAGCACCTGCGCGTCGCGATCCTCGTCGCTGCGGTCTGCCTGCCGGCCTCGGTGTCGGCCGGCGAGCTGGTGTTGTCCTTCAAGGATGGCCGGGTCGCACTCAAGGCCACAGACGTCTCGCTGCGCCAGGTGCTGAGCGAGTGGGCGCGCCTGGGCCAGACCAAGGTTGTCGGGCTCGAGAAACTCACCGGTGGTCCTATCACACTCGAACTGACCGACGTGCCCGAGAAGCAGGCGCTCGAGATCCTGCTGCGCTCGGTGGCCGGCTACGTCGCGGCGCCGCGCCGCGCGATGAGCTCGACCGCGATGTCGCGATTCGATCGGCTGGTGCTGTTGCCGACCAGCATCGCCTCGGCCGCGCCCATTGGTGGGCCACGGCCGGCGGTGTTTTCGCCGACGCCGCCGACGCCGTTCCCCGATCCGATTCAACTCGCGAACGAGGAGCCCGAGTCCAATGACTCCCCTGGTCCCGCTGGCGTGCCGGTCTTCAATCCAAATGGCGAGCCCCCCAACCCAGCGGCGTTCCCGGCTGGTCCGGGCGGGTTGATGCCCGGTCAGCTTCGCGCACCGGGCGCTGACAATTCCAATGGACCGGCGCCGCCCGACGGTCCACCGGTTGGGACTGCGCCCCTGCTCACAACCCGCCCCGGCGTGATCCCTGTTCCGCAGACGCCACCGCGCCCGTAGGCGAGGGCTAGGTATACTCGCTCTCCACATGACGCGCTCGCAGGCATGGCTTGCGCCTGGCCTTGCCCTGACCACATTTGCCACACTGATCGTCGAGATTCTGAGCACCAGGCTGCTGTCGGTCTTGACCTGGTATCACTTGTCATTTCTCGCGGTGTCGCTCGCCATGCTCGGAATGGCCAGTGGCGCGGTGTTCGTGTTTCTGCGTGGCGACCAGGCGCGAGGCGACCAGGCGCTGCGGCTGCTGACGCGTTCGACATTTGCGATGGCGGTCGCCATTCCCGTCGTTCATCTCTGCACGCTGGTCATCCCCATCCCGCCACTCACCGAGGCGCGCCTTTCGCTCATCCTCCCACTGGCGATCTTCGTCGTCCTGATCGGAATTCCGTTCTTCCTGTCGGGCGTGGCGGTCACGCTCGCGTTGACGCGGCTGGGTGCGCCCATCGGCCGGTTGTACGCGTGGGATCTGGCAGGTGCGGCGGCCGGCTGCCTGGTTGTGATTCCGCTGCTGGTCCGCACCAACCTGACCTCGACGATGTTCAGCGCGGCCGCTGCGACGGCGCTGGCCGCCTGGTGCTTCGCCCGGGTGGCCGGACAGCGACACCGTGTTGCCTTTGTCCTGGCGGTGTCGCTCCTGGGGGTCGCAGGATGGAACGCGAAGCACAACGTGTTTCCCGTGCTCTACCCGAAGAACCAGGGACTGTGGCTCACCGCGGACAACGCGGCGCTGACAGCCTGGACGACGCACGCGTACGTGGTCCTGGGCCAGCCGGCCGACGGCCCGGTGTACTTCTGGGGTCCAGGTCGGGGCGCCGAGGGCTTCAACGCGACGCTGCAGTGGCTGACGCTGGACGGCGAGGCCGCGACGCCGGTGACCAAGTGGGACGGGCGCCCGGAATCGCTGGCGTGGGTGCCGCACGACGTCACCAGCCTGCCGTATCAGGTGCGGCAGGGCGACGTCGCGGTCATCGGCGTCGGCGGCGGCCGCGACATTCTCTCGGCCGTCTGGGGCCGCAGCCGCTCGATCACCGGCATCGAGATCAATCGGGCCTTGGTGGAGCTACTCGAACGCCGTGCACGCGACTTTGCGGGCATCGCGGGCCGACCCGAGGTCACGCTGGTGAATGACGAGGCGCGCGCGCATCTTGCGCGCACGTCGCGACGGTTCGACATCATCCAGATGTCGCTCATCGACACATGGGCCGCCACCGGTGCCGGGGCGTTCACGCTGTCCGAGAATGGCCTGTACACCCGGGAGGGGTGGCGCATCCTGCTCGATCGGCTCAGCCCACGCGGCGTGTTCAGTGTCTCTCGGTGGTTCAGCCCGTCGCGGTCGTCTGAGACGAGCCGGTTGATCTCACTGGCCGTGGCCGCGCTGCTTGACCGGCACATCGCCTCGCCTGCGCAGCACCTGGTGCTGGCTGCCAGCGGCAATGTGGCGACGTTGCTGGTCTCGCCCTCGCCTTTCGATCAGCGCGACCGCGAGGCGATCGATCGCACGATCGATGAATTCGGCTTCCGCCTCCTGCTGGCGCCGTGGCACCCGGGCGACGACGTGCTCTTGCGGGCCATTGTGTCGAGTTCCTCACCGGCCGCCCTGGCGTCGGCCATCGTCGACCACCGCTACGACTACTCGGCACCCACCGACGAGCGGCCCTTCTTCTTCAACATGCTTCGCCCGGCCAGCCTGCTCGATCTCGACGCGGTGCCCAAGGGCGGCGTCGCCGGCGGGAATCTCAGAGCCACGGTCACCTTGCTGGTGCTGCTCGCGCTGACGACCGTCCTGGTGGCCGTCATCGTCGTCTGGCCGCTCGTCAGGTCGGGCCGGCCCAGGGGGCTGTCGCCTGCTGGCTTTGGATTGGCGCTCCTGTACTTCGGTCTGATCGGCGCCGGCTTCATGCTCGTGCAGATTCCGTTTCTTCAGCGGTTCTCGGTGTACCTCGGGCATCCCACCTGGACACTGGCCGTGATTCTGTTCGGGATGATTCTGTTCACGGGGGTCGGCAGTGCGCTCTCCGACCTGGTCCCGACGTCCTCGCGATGGCTCCCGGCCGTGCCGCTGACCGTCGCCTTCGTGCTGGTCGCCGATACGGCCCTGATTCAACTGGTGGTCGACACGACGTCGGCGTGGAGCCTGGCGGGCCGCACGGCGGTGGTGCTGGCACTGCTGGCCCCGCTGTCGGTCCTGTTGGGACTGGCGTTCCCGATCGGCATGCGTCTGGTGGGTGCAGCGTCCGATCTGGCCCTGGCGTGGCTGTGGGGTGTCAACGGCGCCTGCGGCGTCCTTGCGTCGGTGGGAGCCGTCGCCGTATCGATGTGGTTCGGGATTCACCGGAATCTATGGATTGCCGCGTGTGGGTACGTGCTGGTCGCCTGGACGCTCTGGGCCCTGCAGCGGCGACTGGCCCCTCGTGACCATTGACGAGTGCCGACGCTGCTTCCTCGCCGGCGGCCGCTTGCCAGGCGGTATACTTCCCAACATCTCCTTCCGCCATGACAGAGGCTGTGCAACGGGACCACCAGGAGCCGACTGGCGAGTACGCAAGCCGCGGCGACTACCACCGTTTACCCAGCCCGGACTGGGACTACTACCCGACCTATGTCGCCAAGCTCGCGTTCGTGCGTCGCTACCTCGACGCGCTGCCGGATGGTGCGCACGTACTCGACGCAGGGTGTGGAGAAGGCGTGCTGGTAGAGGAGTACGCAGGCCGCCTCCGGATCGAAGGCCTCGATGACAACTACAGCTCGGCCCACGTGCGGCGCGGCTCCCTCACCGTGCTTCCCTATGCCGACGCGTCATTCGATCGCGTGCTCTGCCTCGACGTGCTCGAGCATCTCGCGTACGCCGACCAGCCGCTGGCGCTGTCAGAAATGCGGCGTGTCCTCAGGGCGGACGGGGAACTACTCGTCTCGGTGCCGAATCTCGCGCACCTGCAGTCGCGACTGCACTTCCTCCTGGCGGGTCGTCTCATCCGCACCGCCAGCGAAATCAAGCACCCTGGAGACCGCCCCATCGGGGAGTACCTTCGGCTGGCCGAGCGCGTGGGTTTCGAGGTGGTCGCGCGTCAAGGCATCTTCCCTACGTTGCCGATCGTGACACGCTGGATCCGCCAGCGACCCCGACGGCGCCAGTGGATGCACCGGCTGCTCACGCGCCTGGTGCCCGTCCCTGGCTGGTGCTTCCTGAATATCGTACGGCTCCGCCCCGGCCGGATCGCCTGACGTGTTCAACCGACTCGAGCAGAACGCCATCGTCAGGCGCTCGAAGGACTTGATCGGCCGTCTCTGCGAGGCACCGGAACGTCATCCGGGGCGGACCATTGTCGTCATCGGCCTGGTCTTCGCGCTGGCCTACGGCGCGTCGCTGGTTCTGTTTCCGAAGGCTGATGGTCGGATCGTCGTGGGCGATGCCGTCCACTACTACGTGTACCTGCGCTCAGTGGTGTTTGATGGCGACCTGCAATTCCATAACGAGTACGTACGGCTGTACGGCCTCACCGAGCGCGGACCTGGCGTGGCGTGGATGTACGACCCGTTGCCGACCGGCTACATCCGCAACGTCATGCCTGTGGGTCCGGCCATCGCGTGGGCGCCTCTCTACCTGGTCGCCAGCGGCGCCGTAGCGCTGTTGCGATGGTGCGGCGTCGACTATCCGCTCGATGGTTTCGGGCGTGTCTTCCAGGCATCTGCCGGCTTCAGCGGCATCGTGGCGGCCACCATGGGCGCATGGTTCGCATTTCAAGCCGCCGCTGCCCTGTTCGGCGCGCGCAGCGGAATCTGGGCGACGTTGGCGATTTGGCTGGGCTCCAGTGCGCTCTACTACTCGCTGGTCTCACCGACCTACTCGCATGCCAGCTCGATGTTCGCCAACGGTGCGGTCGTTTTGATGTGGATGCTGACCCGCGATAAGCGCAACGTCGGGCGCTACGCGAAGCTGGGCGCCCTCATCGGGTTCGCGGCCATGGTCCGCTGGCAGGAGGCGACGCTGCTGGCGCTTCCCATGATCGACGCGCTGAGCGCAGCCTGGCGCGAGCCGGGTATGGCGGGGCCACGGATCCGCCGCGCGACGACGCGCGTCATCGTCGCGGCATTGGCGGCGCTGGTGGTGTTCTCACCCCAGATGATTGCGTGGAAGATCCTGTACGGTCAGGCCTTTCTCGTCCCGCAGGGTGGCCAGTTCATGCGCTGGCACGATGCGGCGCTGATGGCGGTGCTCTTCTCGGGCTGGCACGGCCTGTTCACCTGGACACCGGTCGTAGCGCTCGCGATCGTCGGTCTGGTCCCGCTCTGGAAACGCGACCCGCACGTCGCCACTGGCGTCATCGTGCTTCTGGCCGTGGCGTGGTACACCAATGCGGCCGTGGCGGACTGGTGGGCCGGGGAGGCGTTCGGCTCTCGTCGTTTCGTGAGCGCGACGCCACTGTTTGTGCTCGGCCTCGCGGCGTTGTTCGCGCGATGGCAGGGCCGACCGGTCATTCGCGTTGGCGTCGTCACGGTCGTCGTTGTCCTGAACCTGTTGCTCCTGTTTCAGTATCAGATGTTCCTCAAGGGGTGGCGCGATATTGCGCCGTATCCGAATGGCGCGTACGGGCTGGGCGTGGCGCGGTTCGTTGTGCCGTTCCACGTGCTCGGACGCTGGCTGGGGAAGTGATGGAGGATGCCTGACGGTTCTCGGCGTTTGCTCGCCGGCGTGCTCGTGGCGATCGCAGCTGGTGCTCTCTTGCGGGGCGCCTGGCTCACCGCCGATCCGCCCACGCTGACCCCTGTCGGCGTCGTCTGGCACGACGAAGGCGCGTGGGTGCACAACGCCCGAAACCGTGCGCTGTGGGGAACATGGCGAACCGACGAGTGGAACCCGGTCTTTGTCGCACCGGTCTTCACCGGGCTTGAGTACGCGGCGTTTCGCGCCTTCGGCGTTGGAACCTGGCAGGCGCGCACCGTGCCCCTGGTTTCTGGCCTGCTGGCGGTGGCGGCCCTGGCTATCGGGCTCTCGGCGGTCACCGGCCGCCGCACGGCGCTCATCGGGGCGTGCCTGTTGGCGACCAACTACGTCTTCGTGATGTGGAATCGCGCCGCCCTGATGGAGTCGACGATGACGGCGTTCATCGTCGGGGCCTGGGCGGCGTACGCCATTGCGGTCCGGCGACCGGTCTGGGGGCTGGCGGCCGGCACATTGGCAACGCTGGCCTGGTTCTCGAAAGCCGCGGCCGCGTTCTTCGTGGCCGCCGTGGTCCTGGACTCACTCGTCACGTTGGCGCTGGCCCGCGCGCCCGGTCTCCGGCGTCGGCTGGGAATCCCCGCCCCCACCGGCGCGGCCGTTCGCGGCGCGGCTGCGACGTTGGTTGGGCTCGGCGTGAGTGCCGCGGTCATCGTCGCGCTGTTCGTCGTACCGCACTGGACCGAGTACCGGTTCTACAACTGGCAAATGTCGGTCATGCGGAAGCCGTCCTACACGATACGCGCGCTGGTCGACCGTGCGTCGTGGCTGCCGATCGTTCAAGACTTCTTTACGCGAATGTGGGTCGTGCTGGTGGCTGCGGCGCTGGCTACCGGCGGAATCGTGGCGCGTTGGCGCAGTGCCGTGCCGGCCGAACGCCTGCTCGTGTTGTGGCTCGTCGTCGGCCTTGTGGAGCTCGTCGTTCATGACGCGGGCAACGAGCGGCGTTACGTCATGCTCATTCCCGCGCTCATCGGACTGGCGGCGATGGTGGTGGGCTCGCCGGGCTCGCTCGCCGGTCTGGCCACTGGACGGCAGCGGTGGCTCGCCCTTCCGCTGGTGGTGGCGCTCGCCTACCTTGTGATTGGCAGCCTCCTGCGCATGGCGTTCTTATCGGAGGTTCGCGCGGGGGATCTGCAGCTCAGCGTCCGGTTGTCGGCGCTGGCGGCGACGGCGGTGGCAACGCTGGTCGTGTGGAAGTGGCGTTCGATCGCAGACTGGCTCGCGCGCCAGGCCATCTCCGCGCGCGACGCCGCCGTGTTGGTGGCGCTGGTCGTCCTCGGTGACCTCGGCCAATATGCACAGTGGGCCAGCCGGCAGACCGATCTGAACTACCGCGCCTCGATCGAGGTGGGCCGGATCCTGCCACCCGGTACGTTGGTTCACGGGAAACTGGCCAATGGCCTCGCGCTCGAAAACCGCATCCGACCGGTCTTCGTCGG
>JAENWD010000319.1 GCA_016650245.1 Vicinamibacteria bacterium | reverse complement strand
GTGCGCTCGGTGAACTGCTCGAATTGCGGCGCGCCGATCGACCTGCAGACCTCCAGCGCGTGCGCGTATTGCCGCACGGCGTTGTCGATGCTCGACTTCACGCAGGTTGAACGGATGCTGACGACGCTGCGCGACGCCGAGGACCGGCGTGCCGAGAAAGCGCAGCATGCCAGCCTCGGGGCGGGATTACTTCCTCTGGCACTCGCGCGCGAGCGCCGTCACGTCGAGGCGTTCTTCAGTCAGATCGAGCAAGGGCCCGACTGGGGCAGCTGGTCGGCCTCGAGCGGCCTGGTCGAAGCCGGCGTCAGCGCGGTAGTGGGGTTGCTACGCGCCTTGCGCTGACACTTCTGGTTACGGGTTCCGGGTTACGAGTTGAGTGCCGGGTTACGAGTTATGAGTTCCGGGTCGTGAAATTTCGCGGATTGAGGCGGAGCAGGGCGGCACTGGCCTCGAGGCCGCCCAGCGCAGCGCAGCGTGACACCACCCGCTCGTAACCGTAACCCGTCACTTGCAACTCAACCCGTAACGCGTAACTCGTAACCCGTAACCGATCGGCTAGTTGCCCAGGCGTTCCGAGCGCACGGTGCCATCGCTGGCAATCTCGATGGTCATCGCAAAGGGCGCGCGCGCTTGCGGATCGGGCTCCAGCCCGCGCGGCGACGGACCCAGGAATCGCACGTCCATGGCGCGGACGCGCCGGGTGCCATCGGGCAGCGCCGCCGAGCGGGTGGCGGGAAAGCGCGAGAAGGCGTAGAACACGCGTGCGGTCGGCGCGCGCCGCGCCAGCGCGACCCAGACGTCGCTTTGCGAGGGCACGAAGATCTGCGCGGTCGTGCCGCGGCCCAGCGTGACGTCGCGCAGCTCATAGCCGTCGGATTGCTGGCGGACCAGGCGCCACTGGAAGGGCGAGAAGAAGGACGGCAGCGCCGCGGCCTGCAGGCACGCGTCCGGTCCGGCATGGGCGGCTTCGATGACGGTTGGATGTCGCGTCATCGTCGGCGCACTCGCGCAGGGCGACGACGTGCCGTCGGCACGCGTGCTCGCGGCAATCGTCAGCGCGACCTGGTGTGCGGTCGCCCGCACTCCGTAGAAGCAGACGATCGCGGCCACCACGACGCGCGCGATCGTCGTTCGCGCCCCGGGGCGCAACCGTGCCGCCGTGAAGCCAATCACCAGCAGCGCCCAGAGGTACACGTCGATGATCGGCAGCCAGTCCAGGGCGAACCACGTGTCGACAAACGGGCTCAGCAGGCGCGTGCCATAGGAGGTCTGCAGGTCCATCAGCGAATGGAGGAGCGTGCCCGTCACGGCAACCCCGCACAGCGCCCCGAAATCCTTCCAGGCGTGCGGGCACGAATACGCCCGCGCCGCGCGCCAGCCCACCACGAGCAGCGCTGCCAGCACCGCGAAGGTGGCGGCCCCAAGCGGGCCATGGGTCCACCCGCGATGTGCCGCAAAGTACGCGAGGCCGCCGTCAAATGCGGCGACGATGTCGACGTCGGGCAGGTTGCTGGCGAGGATCATCGCGGAGGTGGCGCCGGCCGTGCGTGCGCCCAGTCCCGCGCGCACCAGCGTCACCCCCACCAGCGTGTGCGTGAGGTTGTCCAATCAGACGCTAATATACAAGCATGCGCGCGTTTGCACCGGTCGTGCTCGTCGCCGCTCTGGTCCTGGTCGGGTCGGCCCGGCCCGGCGCGTGGGGCTTTGATGTGCATCGGTTCGTCACCGATCGCGCCATCGACCTGTTGCCCGATCCGATTCGGCCGTTCTTTCAGAAACACCGCGCCTTCATCGTCGAGCGATCCGTCGATCCCGATCTGTGGCGAAACGTCGGCTGGGACGAGGAGCCGCAGCGCCATTTCGTGGACCTTGATGCGTACGGCCGGCCGCCATTTGTGGACCTGCCGCGCGACTACGACCGCGCCGTCGAGCGCTACGGCGCGGAGTTCGTGCAGCGCAACGGCACGCTGCCGTGGCGCACCGGCGAAATCTACGGGCAGTTGCGACGCACCTTCGACCTGCAGGCGCGAGGGGTCGCCGGCTACTCGCTCGAGAACATCAAGTTCTACTCCGCGATTCTGGCGCACTACGTCGAAGACGGGCACGTGCCGTTTCACGCCGTGCTCAACTACGACGGCCAGCTCACCGGGCAGCACGGCATCCACAGCCGGTGGGAGTCCGCGCTGGTGGTACGCCATCTCACCGGCCTGCGCCTGACCCCTCCGCCGGTCGTGCCGGTCACTGACATGCGTACTTACATGTTCGACGTGCTGCAGGCCAGTTTCCCGCACGCCGACACGATCTTGCGGGCCGACAAGGCCGCCGTCGCCGGCCGCGACGAGTACGACGACGCCTACTTCGATTTGCTGTATCGCGACACGAAACCGATTCTGGAACAGCGGTTGTCGGCCGCCATCAGCGCGGTGGCGTCCGCGATCGTCGGCGCGTGGGAAGCGGGGGGAAAGCCGGTGCTGCCGCTGGACCCGCCGAAAGAGATCCGGAGGATTCGAAAACAGAATTGACAGTTGTAGGGGCGCACGCCGTGCGCCCCTACTGAACCACCTTCATCCGCGTCCGATCCGCCGGCACTTCGAACTTCGACAAGACGACGGGCTCTTTGCCCGTCCTGGCGATGCGGACGTCGTAGGTGCCGGCGGGCATCACCAGCAGCGCGTAGCCGGGACCGTGGATGGCGCGTGCAGGCGTTGGGCGGCTCTCGCCGTCCTTGGTCACGGTGACGGCCACCGCGGCCCGGTCCGGTGCCTGCCCCTCCGGCCAGCGCAACTGCAGCGCGCCGTGCCCGCTGGCGAAGTTGATGACTTCCAGATGGCGCCCGCCTTCATCGGGGTAGGCCATGACGACGAGCTTTTCGGCCCAGCGGACGCTGACGACCTGCCCGGCCTGCTGACGCACGGCCTGCACGTCGTAGATGCCAGCGGGCAGGTCGGCGGCCAGGGGGCCGCCCTCGAGGATACGACCCGTCTCGGTCGAGCCGCTCGGGCGCACGCGCAGGCGCGTCTCCGCGCTCACTTCGGTGGCGCCGTCGAACACCCGGATCTCCACGCGAATCGTCGCGGTCCGCCGCGGGTCCTGCCGCAGGACTGGCTCGACAGTCAACCAGGCACCGACGGCCAACGTGAGTCCGGTGACCACCTGCAGCACAGTCCGGGATTATAGCAACCGGTCCAGGCGGGACGAACCATTCTCGGGTTCTGTCGTACGATGGTCCAGCATGGAGGTGTTTCTCATCCCGGTCGGCGGCGGCCGCCACGAGCTGTATTGCGAGGTCCCGGATGAGGATCCCTCCGGCGCGACGCCGGACAACGACCGCGGGTTCTTTCGTGGCCTGGTTCGCAAGTTCCGCGACACGCTCAATCGCATCGAGCGCGACCGCCGTCACCACGAGGAAGACGACCAGGAGCACGGGTGGTTCGAGCGGCAGAAGCGCCGCGGGCTGCGCATGGTGGCCGAGAGCATCGCCGAACAGCGCCTGCTGTGGCACCTGCGCCGGCAGCACAGCGCCGTTGCGGTCCACCCGGAGGACCTGACCGGCGAGGCCGCGTTGGGCATCCTGCGGCCCGCGATGCAGGCCGACTTGGAAAAGCACCGGCGCTGGCTGGCCATCGACGGCGTGCTCGTCGCGGTGTCGGCCCTGCTCATCCTGGTGCCCGGTCCCAACGTGCTCGGCTACTACTTCGCTTTCCGGGTGGTCGGGCACTACTTCTCGATGCGCGGCGCGCGGCAGGCGCTCGATCACGTGGTGTGGACCACCCGTCCCAACGACGCGCTCGCCGACCTGCGCCCCCTGGTGCTGGTCGATCCCGGCGAGCGGCGCTCCCGTGTGGAGGCCATCGCGGCGCGGCTGGGGCTGGCCGACCTGCGCCGCTTCTTCGATCGCGTGGCCGTCCCCGGCGCGTGATATAAGCCACGGCTGTGACGCTCGCCGACCTTGCTGCCCGCCTGGGCTGCCGCCTCGAAGGCGACGGCGCGATCGAGATCGCGCGGGTCGCCACGCTCGACCAGGCCGGGGCCGGCGACCTGACGTTCCTCGCCAATCCCAAGTACACCCAGGCCGCGCAGCAGACCAAGGCGAGCGCGATCATCTTGTCGGAGAATGCCTCCCCGGCCCCGTGCGCGATGTTGCGCTCGGCGCATCCATACCGGTCCTTTGCCGAGGCGCTGGCGCTGCTCGCGAGGAACGAGCGCCCACCCGACGGCGTGCACCCGACCGCTGTGGTTGCCACAGACGCGCGCGTGGGCCGCGGAGCGTCCATCGGCGCCTTTGTCGTCGTCGGCGCCGGCGCGGATATCGGCGATCGCGTCGTGCTCCATCCGCACGTCGTGCTCGGGCCCGGCGTGCGCATCGGCGACGACAGCATCCTGCACGCACGCGTGTCGGTGCGCGAGCGCTCGGTGCTTGGCCGCCGCGTGGTCGTGCAGGACGGCGCGGTCATTGGCAGTGACGGCTACGGGTACGTCACCGATCCGGACGGCGTGCATCACAAGATCCCGCAACAACGCGTCGTCGTCGTCGAAGACGACGTCGAGATCGGGGCCAACACGACGATCGACCGGCCGGCGGTGGGCGAGACCCGAATCGGACGAGGCACGAAGATCGACAATCTCGTGCAGATCGCACACGGCGTGAGGGTCGGCGAGCACGTCCTGCTGGTGGCGCAGGTGGGCATCGCCGGCAGCTCGACGATCGGCAATCACGTTGTGCTGGCGGGGCAGGTGGGTGTGGCCGGGCACATCACCATCGGCGACCGCGCGCGCGCGACGGCGCAGACCGGTATTCCCAACTCGGTCGAACCGGGCGCCACGGTGTCAGGTTATCCGGCGATCGACAACCGCGACTGGCTCAAGGCGTCCGCGGTGTTCCGGAATCTGCCAGAACTCCGTCGGCAGGTGAGGAATCTGCTGGCGCGACTGGATGCCCTCGAGGCCCGTCTCAAGCAGAACGGCCCCTCGTAATCGTCAGTCGTCAATCACCAATCGTCAATTCCCCAGTGTCCCTGTCATAATCGACTGATGCGCTTCAGGCTGTCCCGCCTTCGTACGACCGGCATCGTGGTCGCGCTGACGGCCGCGTGGATCGCGCTCGATCCCGCCGCCGTGCCTGCTGCCGTGCCGCCGCCGAAGCTCGAATACACGATCACCACGCTGGCCAACGGGCTCACCGTGATCCTGTCCGAGGATCACTCGACGCCGATCGTGCACGTCGAGCTGTGGTACCACGTCGGCTCGAAAGACGAAAAGGCCGGTCGCACGGGGTTCGCGCACCTGTTCGAGCACATGATGTTCAAGGGCTCGAAGAACGTAGAGCCGGAAGCGCACGGGTCGTTCATCGCCGGCGTCGGCGGCCAGGCCAACGCCGAGACGCGCGAGGACATCACCGTCTACTGGCAGACGGCGCCGGCGCAGTACCTGCCGCTGATGCTGTGGCTCGAGGCCGATCGTATGGCCACGCTGCGCATCGACGAAGACACGTTCAAGCGCGAGCGCGAGGTCGTCAAGGAAGAGCGCCGGATGCGCGTCGAGAACCAGCCGTACGGGCGGCTGCCGGAACTGCTGTACGACGCCGCGTTCGCCGTGCATCCGTACAAGCACCCGGTCATCGGCAGCATGAGGGACCTCGAGGCGGCTTCCATCGCCGACGTCCGGGAGTTCTATCGCACCTACTACGTGCCGACCAATGCGACCCTCACCATCGTCGGCGATTTCGACGCCGACCAGGCCGCGCGTCTGGTCGAGCAGTACTACGGAAAGATCCCGAAGCCGCTGAAGGCCGTGCCGCGCGACATCCCGCACGAGCCGCCGATGACCCGCGAAAAGCGCGTCACGGTGGAGGAGGCCTGGCCGCTGCCAGCCGTGATCGTCGCGCACCACATCACGTACGACGGCCATCCGGATTCGTATCCACTGCACATGGCGTCGAAGATCCTGTCCGACGGGCAGAGCTCGCGGATCTATCGCACGCTGGTGTACGAGTCGGGCCTGGCGCTCACCGCCTTTGGCGGCGGCAACATCATCGAGCACCCGAACCTGTTCTACGCCGCGGCCATCGTGCAGCCTGGCCGGTCGCCGGCCGAGGTGGAAGCCGCTCTGATCGCGGAGCTGCAGCGCATGACGACCGAGCCGGTCAGCGAGCACGAGCTGCAGCGCGCGAAGAACCAGTTCGCGCGCGACTACATCATGGGCCGCGAGACCAACCGGCTCAAGGCCGGGCAGTTGGCGCACGCCGCCGTCATCCACAACGACATCACGACCGCCGACGGCGAGTTCCAGATCTTCCAGCGCATCACCGCGGCCGACATCCAGCGTGTCGCCAGGACCTACTTCACCTCGACCAACCGCCTCGTGATCACTATCATGCCGAAGGGTTCCACCCAGTGAGGGCGTTGGGCCTCCACGTCGCGCTCGGCGCCGTGCTCGGGCTCGTTCCGACCTTCGCCGCCGCGCAAGTGCCGAACTGGCCCAGCGAGCAGCCGCCGCGGCCCCTGCAGGCGCGCGAGGTCAACTTCCCCCCGTACGAGATCACGTCGCTCAAGAACGGGCTGCAGGTTGTCGTCGTACAGCACCACGAGCAGCCGGTCGTGACCCTGCGCCTGCTCGTGCGTGCAGGCGGCGCGCAGGACCCGCCACGCAAACAGGGCGTGGCCGCGCTGGCCGCGGCGCTGCTCGATCAGGGCGCGGGCACGCGCAGTGCCGCCCAGATCGCCGATGCCATCGACACCATCGGCGGCGCCCTCAGCACCGGTGCCGGCAGCGATTTGTCCGTCGCCGACGTGCTGGTGATGAACGATGGCCTCGCCTTTGGCTTCCAACTGCTGGCCGATGTCGTCCGGCGCCCAGCGTTTCACCAGCAGGAACTCGATCGCCAGCGGCAGCAGGCGCTCTCGGGCATGCGCGTGAACTACGAGGATCCGGATTCGGTGGCCAGCCTGGTCTTCGATCGGCTGGTCTATGGGTTCCATCCGTACGGCCTGCCGAACACGGGCACGCCCGAATCGCTGGCGGCCATCACGGTGGCCGACCTCCGCGCGTTTCACAAGACGTGGTTCGTGCCAAACAACACCATCCTCGGCATCGTCGGCGACATCACCACGGCCGACGCGCTGGCCGCCGCCGAGAAGGCCTTCGGGGATTGGCAGCCGGGCGAGTTGCCGACCTCCGATCATCCGGCCCCACCGCCGCCCACCAGGCGCGTGGTGGTCATCAACAAGCCAGATGCGGTGCAGACCGAGGTGCGCGTCGGGCACGTGGCGCTGCCACGGACGCACCCGGACTTTCTCGCCTTCGACCTGGCGCTCAAGATCCTGGGAGGCGAGGGCGCCAACCGCCTGCACCAGGTGCTGCGGTCGGACCGCGGGCTCACCTACGGCGCCTCGGCCGACCTGACGTCGCTGCGTGAGTCGGGCGACTTTGCGGCCGAAACCGACACCCGCTCGGATGCAACGGGCGAAGTACTGCGCCTGATCGTCGACGAGATCACGCGCCTGCAGCGAGAACCGGTGTCGCTGCGCGAGCTGCGAAGCGCGCAGGACTACCTGGCGGGCAAGTTCCCGCTCACCATCGAGACGCCCGGCGCTATTGCCACGCAGGTCCTTGACGTGCTGTTCTACGGGCTTCCGCTGAGCGACATCGAGACGTATCGCGTCCGCGTGAACGCGATTACGCCCGACGACATCCAGCGCGTGGCACGCCAGTACCTCCATCCCGACCGCCTGTCGGTCGTGCTCGTCGGCAACGCCGCGGCGTTCACGGGCCAGCTCTCAGGCGGCGGCTTCGACCGCTTCGAGCTGGTGGAGCTGCCGCAGCTCGATCTGTCGTCGGTCACCTTCCAGCGCAGACCGCGACCCCCCGCGGCGGGCGCGCGCTAGCGCCCGCGCGGGGCTCAGGTCAATCACCGGCATGGCAATCGTGATGGTGTCTTGCGGCGAGGCTTCCGGCGATCTGTACGCCGGTGCGCTCGCTCAGGCGCTGCAGGCGCAAGCGCCGGGGACGCGCGTGATCGGGTTCGGCGGCGAGCGGCTGGCCGCGGCCGGCGCGGAGCTCTACGGCGACTACCGCGGCATCGCCGTGACCGGGCTCACCGAAGTCCTCCGCGTGCTCCCGCGCACCTACGCGATGTACCGGCGGCTGGTCGACCTGGCCAGGACCGCGCGCCCCGACGTCTTTGTCGCGATCGACTTTCCCGACTTCAATTTCCGGCTCGCCTCGGCCGTCCACGCCCTCGGCATCCCGGTGGTCTACTACGTCAGCCCGCAGTTGTGGGCGTGGCGCCCAGGCCGCATCCGCGCGCTGAAGGCGTTTGCCGACAAGGTGCTGCCGATCTTCCCCTTCGAGGTGGAGATCTACGAACGCGCCGG
This sequence comes from Vicinamibacteria bacterium, assembly GCA_016650245.1. Classification (GTDB taxonomy): domain Bacteria; phylum Acidobacteriota; class Vicinamibacteria; order Vicinamibacterales; family JAENWD01; genus JAENWD01. Next base: position 9,391 of record JAENWD010000319.1, on the reverse strand, counting down.
CGTCCAGGTCGAGTTCGTCGGACACCCGCTCATCGATCTCATCAGCGTCACCACGCCGCGCGACTCGTTGCTTCGAAGCGTGGGGCTGGATCCGGCTGCGCCTGTGGTCGCCTTGCTCCCTGGCAGCCGCCCGAACGAAGTCCGGGCGCTGCTGCCGGTGCTGGCCGGGGCGATGACTCGCATCCGCGCGGGCCATCCCGGCACGCAGTTCGTGCTGGCGCGGGCGCCCAGTCTATCGGCGTCGCTCTTCGATTCGCTCGGTCCCGGAGCCGGCGGCGTCGCCATTATCGAAGGACGGACCGACGATGTGCTCAATGCGAGCGACGTCGTGCTGACCGCCTCTGGCACCGCGACCGTGCAGACCGCGCTGCATGAGAAGCCGATGGTGATTCTCTACAAGCTGTCGCCTCTGACGTATCGCCTCGGGCGCCCGTTCGTGAAGGTGGACACCTTTGGTATGGCCAACCTGATTGCCGGACGGCAGATCGTCCCCGAGTTGATCCAGGACGACTGCACGCCCGAGCGCGTTGCTGGCGAGGCACTTGCCTTGCTGAACGACCGGTCGCGCGCCGATCGGATGCGTGCGGACCTGCGCGCGGTGCGTGCGAAACTTGGTGCACCGGGCGCCAGCGGGCGCGCCGCCGCGGCAGTCCTGAACGTAGCCACGGAGGCACAGAGGACACAGAGGTTACGTGACTGAATCTGCGACATCCGCGTAATCTGCGGATGAAGAAGGATCGAATGAAAAGAACCCTCACTTGCCTGCTCGCCGCAGTGTTGATCGTGCCAGCCGCGGCACTTCACGCGACGGTTTACCTCAGCGCCGACCTTGCCGAGCTGACCACCGACGCGCGTGCCGTCGCCTACGGGCGTGTCGTGGCCCTCGGGGCGCAGTGGCTGGAGGAGCGCCGCTCGATCGAGACGCTGGTCACCCTCGAGGTCGAGACCTACGCGAAAGGGGACCTCGGTCGCACGGTGACCCTGCGCGTGCCCGGCGGCCAGATGGGTCCCTATCGCAGCGTCATGCTGGGCGCACCGACGTTTGTCGAGGGCGAGGAGGTCGTCGTGTTCCTCGCAGCCAGTGGCCCCGCTATCCCGCACCTGGTGGGCCTGGCGCAGGGTGTTTTCCGCGTGCGGACCGACGCCGCAACAGGCGCTCGGCTGGTGACGCCTGAGATCGTCAGGATGCCCGGAGCCGCGCCGCTGGAGCCGGCGCGCGTCGTGCGAGGTGACGCCAGCAGGCGGCCTGCGCCGCTCGCCGCGTTTCTTCAAGAAGTGCGCGCGCTGGCCGGGAGAGCGCAATGAGCGCGTCGCGCTTTCGCGGCGCTCTGATGACCGTGGTCCTGGTCTCCGCCCTTCAGGCGCCTGCCCACGCGTACCTGAAGCTGGGATCGGACGTGAACGGGCGTACGATCAGCCTGCTGTGGCCCGCGCGGACGCCGGTGCGGTACTTCATCAGTGACCAGAGTGTCGATGGCGTATCGGTCCCCCAGTTTCGCGAGGCCGTCGGCCGCGGGTTCGATGCGTGGCAGGCCGTCGAGACCGCGTCGGTCGGCTTCGAGTTTGGAGGATTCGTCGGCGGTCGCCCGCTCGATCAGGACGGCGCGAACGTGATTGGGTTTGCCTCCCGTCCAGACCTCGAACGCACGCTGGCCTCGACGTCATTTCTCATCGACACGCGCACCGGTGAGATTCTCGAGTCCGACATATTCTTCAACTCGACGTTCCGGTGGTCCGTCGCGCCCGGCGGGGAAGCGGGTCGCTTCGACGTGCAGTCCATTGCCACGCACGAGTCCGGTCACTTTCTTGGCCTCGGTCACTCGTTGCTCGGAGAAACCGAGCCGCGCCCCACCGGCGGGCGTCGTCTGCTCGCCTCGGGCGCCGTGATGTTCCCCATCGCCTTCACTGCCGGCAACATCGTCGATCGCGACCTCACGGCCGACGACATCGCCGGTGTCTCCGATATCTATCCCGACGGAAAGTTCCGGCGGACAACAGGCACGCTGCAGGGGACGGTGACCAGGAACGCCAAGGGTATCTTCGGCGCGCACGTCGTCGCGTTCAACCTGCGCAGTGGAGACATGGTCGGCGGGTTCTCGCTGGACGACATCGGCGCGTTTGCCATCGCGGGGCTGGCCGCCGGCACGTACATCGTGCGCATTGAGCCGCTCGACGACGGCGATGTCGAGAGCTTTTTCGAGAACCCGTCGGCGGTCGATGCCGACTTCAAGGCGACGTACTACCAACGGCTGGTGACGGTACCCGAAGGCGGCGGATCCGTGCGGATTGCCGTCGAGGTCGCCGCCAAATGAAGCGGGCGCTGGTGTTGGCGTGGCTGGCACTGATCCTGACGGGCACACCGGTCGCTGCACTGGCCCAACAGAACCCGGCGCCGCGCGCGCGGTCCTTCGAGCTGTCGGCAGGGGGGATCGCTGTTGGCCCGGTGGATTTCGGGTCGGCCACGGCGAGTCTGATTGCGAATCAGTCGGCGGCGCCTGAATCCACGCTGTTCCGCGCGTCGTCGACCATCGGGACCGGCCTGGGCGTGGACGGGCGCCTGGCGTTCAACATCACGCGCGCCCTGGCCGTCGAAGGCGGCTTTGTCTGGACCCGTGCCACGCTGGAATCGCGCATCACGTCGGATGTGGAAGGCGTGCCGGATGTGACGCTGGCGCAGGACCTCGACACGTACTTCATCGAAGCGTCGGCCGTCTGGCATCTGGCCGCGCTGTCGTTTGCCGGCGGCCGCGCGCTGCCGTTTGTGGCTGGAGGAGCGGGATACCTGCGTCAGCTGGACGAAGAACAGGCGCTCACGACGGTGGAACCCGGCACGGTGTACCACGCCGGTGGGGGCGTGAAGTACTTCCTCCTGCGGCGTCCGCGCGGCTTCATTCGCGGGCTGGGACTGCGGGGTGACGCTCGTCTCTACGTGCGCTCCGGCGGCGTCGAGCTCGACCAGGACACGACACGCCGCAACCAGTGGGCGGTGGCGGCGTCGTTGCTCGTGCGTTTTTAGCTCCTCTTGGCCAGCACGCGGCTCCGGTTAGACCTTCGCCGCCAGGTAGTCTTCGAACTCCGCAAGCCCCTTGCCCAGGTGAATGGGCCCTTCGGTGCGGCCCTGCATGACGTCGGATGTCTTGTAGCCGTTGCCGGTGATGCACACCACCAATGGCTCGTCGGGCGGGATCGCCCCACTCCTGATGAGCGCGACGGCCCCGGCCAACGTCGCGCCGCCCGCCGGTTCGGTGAAGATCCCCTCGGTTTCCGCCAGTAGCGTCACCCCCTGCAGGATCTCCTCGTCGCTCACCATCGTTGCCGTGCCGCCGGTCTCGCGCAGCGTCTGCAGCACGTGGTAGCCGTCGGCCGGGTTGCCGATGGCGATCGACTTCGCGATAGTGTCGGGCTTCACCGGTTCGGGGAACTCCGCGCCAGCCTGGAACGCCTTGACCACGGGCGCCGATCCGGCCGCCTGCACCGCGTGCATGCGGGGCTGGTCGCCGCTGACCCATCCAAGCGTCTTGAGCTCGTCAAACGCCCGGGCGATGCGCGGCAGCAGCGTCCCGCCGGCGACCGGGCAGACGACGTGACGGGGGAAGCGCCAGCCAAGCTGCTCGGCGATCTCGAAGCCGTACGTCTTGGCGCCTTCCGCGTAGTAGGTGCGCAGGTTGATATTGGCAAAGCCCCAGGCGTGCCGATCGGCGATCTGCGTGCACAGCCGGTTGATGTCGTCGTAGTTGCCCTTGACGGCGATCACGCGGGGCCGGTAGATGGCTGACCCCATCACCTTGGCGGCCTCGAGGTTGTCGGGGATGAACACGTAGCAGATCAACCCGAGCCGCGCGGCGTGCGCCGCGACGCTGTTGGCCAGGTTGCCCGTTGACGCGCAGGCGAAGACCTCGAAGCCCAGCTCCACGGCCCGCGAGGCCGCCACCGACACCACGCGGTCCTTGTACGAGAAGGTCGGATGGTTGACCGAGTCGTCCTTGACGTACAACTCTCGGACGCCAAGGCGCCGCGCGAGCCGGTCGGCCTTCACCAACGGCGTGAAACCGGAATAGAAGCCCGTGAGCGGCTCGTTGACGGGCAACAGCTCGCGGTAGCGCCACAGGTTCTGCGGCCGCGCGCTCACCTGCTCGCGCGAGACGGCGCGGCCGATGGCGTCGTAGTCGTAGGTGACCTCGAGCGGTCCGAGGCACTGGTCGCAGACAAAGAGCGCCTCGGCGGGGAACGGAGTCCCGCACATCCGGCAGCGGAGGCCTGTGAAGAATGTCATAGCTGGTTCCATGGGGTCAGACCCCCGCATTGTGCGCCGTCAACACCCGTAGCCGGCACGGCACGCCCAGCCGCGCGTAGATATCGGACAGCGCCTGTTCGATGCCGCCCGTGTCGCCCCCAACCAGCGCCACTACGGTCGGGCCCGACCCGCTGAGGCAGATGCCGACCAGGTCAGGATGATCGAGCGCCAGCGCCTCGGCAAGGCCGGGCACGAGGCTGGCGCGGTATGGCTGGTGCCACTTGTCGCGCAGCGCCTCGCGCAGCAGCTCCGGGCGGTTGGTGTGCAGTGCCTGCAGCAGCAGTGCGACGCGCTGGAGGTTGAAGATCGCGTCGGCGCGCGCGATCGACTCCGGCAGCACGCGCCGCGCCTCGGGGGTCTTCACGCGCGAATCCGGCGTCGCGGCGACAAAGCGAATCTGGTCGGGCCACGGGGTCGACGCGCTCAGCACGCGTCGGTCGTCGCACAGGCAGGCGCAGGCAAGCCCGCCCAGCACGGCCGCCGCGATGTTGTCGGGATGCCCCTCGAAGGCTGTTCCTGCCGCAATCAGATCGCGGCCGGCCGGGCCCGCCAGCGCGTCGTAGACAAGCAGCCCGGCCACCGTGGCAGCGCCGCTGCTGCCAAGGCCGGCCTGCATCGGGATGTCGCTGGCGATCTCGAGATCGAGCGCCGGAAAGTCGAGGCCCTCGCGCGCCGCCAGGGTGCGGATGCTGCGCGCGACGTAGTCCTCGCCCTCGAGCGCGAGGGCGCCGAAATGGCTGCGCACGGCGTTGCGGGCAACAGGGTCGACGCCCGTCACCCGCACGCGCAGGTAGAGCTGCACGGCGACGGCCAGCGCGTCGAAGCCCGGCCCCAGGTTGGCGATCGAGGCAGGGACGACGAACTCGCGGCCGTCCAGGGCGCGATGCGCGTCCTGAACGCCCATCACCCGATGCACCGCGCGATCGGTGACGCTCACGCGCCGCTCCCATCCGAGAGGATCGGCAGATCGACGGTCGGCGCGACGTGGAAGTCGAGCCGTGCGATCTCGGCAAGGGCCGTGGCCAGCGTCGCCGGCGGACACGGCTCGATGGTCACCACAAACGGGTTGGCGTCCTTGCTGTGGACTCTCTGCTGGAGGACCGCGTCGATGTTGATGTCGTGAGACGCCAGAATCGTCGCCAGCGCGGCGAGCACCCCGGGCCGGTCCTTCACGACGAACCGCAGGTAGTGCGCGGTGAGGAACTCCGGATCCACGCGCGAGGCCGGCTGCGGCGGCGTAGCCACCGGCCGCTCGGGCTCGAGGGCAGCAATGGCGGCCAGGTCCGAGACCACCGCGACCGATGTCGGGCCTCCGCCGGCGCCCGATCCGCTGTAAATCGTGTCGCCGCCGTAGTGCCCCCGCGCCAGGATCAGGTTCTTGCTGCCTTCCGCGCGCGCGAGCATCGATCGGCGTGGCACCAGCGACGGCCGCACCGAGGCGACGACCCGCGTCGGATCCGCCGGGTCGAGCTCGGCCTGCGAGATCTGCCGGATCGTGCAATGGAGCTGGTCGGCGTACTGGAAGTCCACCGCGTCGACAACGGTGATCGGACGGCACGCGATGTCGGCTGGCGCGACTTGCACGCGCAGGCCGACCGCGCAGAGGATCGCGAGTTTCGCGCGCGCGTCGTAGCCTTCGACGTCGTCGGTAGGATCGGTCTCGGCGTAGCCAAGCTCCTGCGCCCTGGCCAGCGCATCCGCAAAGGTGGCGCCCGCCGACTCCATGCTGGTGAGGATGTAGTTGCAGGTGCCGTTGAGGATGCCGGCGATTCGCTCGATGCGGTCGCCGGCGATGCCGTCGCGAAAGGCGCCGATGACGGGGATGCCGCCGGCGACCGCAGCTTCAAAACGCAGGTGACGCCGCTGGTCGCTGGCCAGGCGCAGCAGGTCGCGTCCTTCGTGCGCGATGAGCTGCTTGTTGGCCGTCACCACCGAGCGCCCGGACTCGAGCGCGCGGCGCACCCAGGCGCCCGCAGGTTCGCGCCCGCCGACGAGCTCGACGATCACGTCCACGTCCGACGCAAACACCGCCTCGACGTCGTCGGTCCACACCACGTCGGGCGAGACCCAGCCGGCGCGCTTGCGCGCGACGTTGCGGTTGAAGATGTGCGTGAGGCGGACGCCGGCCGGTGGCCGTTCGGTGAGGATCTGCGCCACCGCGCGGCCCACCGTGCCAAACCCCAGCAGCGCCACACGGGCGGTATGCGTGCTCATCTAAGATCTCGTATGGTCCCGCAGGGCAGCGGCTGGGGTCAAGCAGGCAGGATCAGTTGACCTGCCGTCGCGACTGCCCCTATACTGTGCGGGCAATGACGGGCCGCAGCACCACTACCGCGATTATGACCACCACCATGCGAAAGCATGGCGGCCGCGCGGTGGTGTCCCTGAGGCTCGACGCGAACTAGCAAGACCAGGCTACGAGCAACCAGAACCCGCCGACGCGGCCAGAGCCGCACGGCGGGTTTTTTTTCGTACGTAGGCCCGAACTTCAGTTCGGGCACGGGGAACAACACGAGGACTGTCATGTCACAGCAGATCGAGGTCGGCGTTCTTGGTGCCACCGGGATGGTGGGACAGCAGTTCATCGCGCAGCTTGCCGCCCATCCCTGGTTCAGGCTCACCTGGGTCGGCGCCAGCGAGCGCTCGGCGGGGCAGAAGTACCGCGACGCCGCGTCGTGGAGGCTGCCCGTGGCCCCGCCGGCCGATCTGGCCGACCTGGTCGTGCAGGAGGCCCGGCCAGGCAACGGCGCGCCAGATCTGGTCTTCTCGGCGATGGACGCCTCGGTGGCCGGTGAGATCGAGGAGGCCTTCGCGAGAGCCGGCCACGTCGTGGTGAGCAACTCGCGCAACCACCGTATGGCGCCGGATGTGCCGCTGCTGGTGCCCGAGATCAACAGCGACCACATCGCGCTCATCCAGACGCAGCGCGCCGCGCGCGGCTGGTCCGGGGCACTGGTCACCAACCCGAACTGCTCGACCGTGTTTCTGGCCATGGCGCTGGCGCCCCTGCGCCAATACGGCCTGAAGTCGGTCATCGTCACGACCCTGCAGGCGCTGTCGGGCGCGGGCTACCCGGGCGTCGCCTCGCTCGATGCGGTGGGCAACGTCGTGCCGTTCATCCCGGGCGAAGAGGCCAAGATCGAAAGCGAGCCGAAGAAGATCCTCGGATCGCTCGAACGCGGCCAGGTCGTGCCGCACCCCGTCGTGATCAGCGCATCCACGACTCGTGTGGCGGTGGTCAACGGCCACACCGAGTCCATTGCCGTGCAGCTCGAGCAGCAGCCCTCGCTCGACCAGGTCAGGCACGCGCTGGTCTCCTTCAGCGGCGCACCCCAACGCCACAACCTGCCGAGCGCGCCCAGCCAGCCCATCGTCTATCTGCACGAAGAGAACCGGCCACAGCCGCGGCTCGACGTCGATCGCGACGGCGGCATGACGGTGACGGTGGGGCGCCTGCGGACGTGCCCGATTCTTGGCTACAAATTCTTCGCGCTGGGGCACAACACCGTGCGCGGCGCTGCGGGAGCGGCGGTGTTGAACGCCGAGTTGCTGATGGCCGAAGGCGTGCTCGCCTCGCCGGTCGCGAGGGGGTGATGTGATGCGAGTACTCAAGTTTGGAGGCACGTCGGTCGCTGACGCCGACGCTGTCCGACGCGTGGTGGCCATCGTCGCGTCGGAGCGCCAGACAACGGCCATCGCAGGACTCGTCGTGGTGGTATCGGCGCTCGGCGGTGTGACGGATCGACTGCTCGAAGTGGCCGCGCTCGCCCGGCGGGGCGACGCGTCGCACGCGCTGGCCCTGGTGGACGTGCTCTACACGCGGCACCTCGAGACGTTGGCGGTGCTGGCTCCTGGCGAGCACGGCGGGCCCGTGCCCGAGGCGGTCGACGCCTTGTTCTCGCAACTGCGGGCACTCGCCGGCGCCGTGGCCGTCCTGCACGAGGCCTCGCCTCGATCGCTTGACGCCATTGCCGCGATCGGCGAACTGGCCAGCAGCCGCATCGTCACCGCCGCGCTGGTCGCCGCCGGCATCCCGGCCACCTGGGCCGACCCGCGTGCGCTCATCGTCACCGACGAGGCCTTCACCGCGGCCACGCCCCTGTTTGACGAGACGGTCGAGCAGACCGAGGCGAACCTGCGACCCGCACTCGACAGCGGCCGCGTCGTCGTGACCGGCGGCTTCGTGGGCGCCACGCGCCACGGGGTCACCACGACGCTGGGGCGCGGCGGATCGGATTATTCGGCGTCGCTGCTGGGCGCGGCGCTGGGCGCCGACCAGATTCAGATCTGGACCGACGTCGACGGCATGCTCACGGCCGACCCGCGAGTGGTCGATTCAGTGAGGCTGGTGCCGTTCCTGTCGTTTGCCGAGGCCGCGGAGCTGGCGTACTTCGGCGCGAAGGTGCTGCATCCCAGATCCATCCAGCCGGCCGCCGCGCGCAACATACCAGTGCGCATCCTCAACACGTTCAAGCCACAGGCGCCCGGCACGCTGATCGCCGACGGCGCGGCGCCCGAGGCATCACCGGTCACCGCGCTAGCGTGCAAGAAGGGCATCACGGTCGTGACCATCACGTCCACGGGGATGCTGATGGCCTATGGCTATCTGCGGCGCCTCTTCGAGGTGTTCGAGCGGTACCGCACGCCGGTTGACGTCGTGTCGACCTCGGAGGTCAGCGTGTCGGTGACCATCGACGACCGCACGCATCTGGACAGCATCGTCGCCGCGCTGTCGGCCTTTGCAGAGGTGAGCGTGTCCAACCACCTCGCGTTGGTCGCGGTAGTGGGCGACCGCTATGGCGCCGACCCGTCGGCATTTTCGCGGGTGGTGAAAGCCCTCGAGGGGCTTCCGCTGCGACTGGTGTCGCAGGCCGACGCTCGCCGCAACGTGACCCTGGTGCTGGACCAGGACGACCTGCCCAGGGCGATGGCCCAACTTCATGCAGAATTCTTTCACCAGGGCCATCCAACCCCTGCTACGCTTATGACCAGCGCTGCCGGCGCGCCGTAGCCTTATGGACCTTCGACAGCTCGAAATTCTCAAGGCGGTGGCCGAAACCGGGTCGTTCACCGGGGCTGGCCGCCGCCTTCACGTCT
>JAENWD010000318.1 GCA_016650245.1 Vicinamibacteria bacterium | reverse complement strand
GGCCTCGAGCGCGTCCAATCCGACGCCTCGAGGAACCTTGCGGCGCGCACCGCGTCGGTGCCGCAGGTCGAGGGGATCGTGGTCGAAGAAGCGTGCGCGTTTGACGCGTGGCGGCGCGGCGCGGGTGCCGCCGACGTGATTTGCGCGCTGCGCGCGCTCGTCGAGGCCGCGCGCGTGCGGGCGCTCGAGCACGCGAGCCCGTCAGACATCGATCGCGCCACACTCGATCGGCAGACGCGCCTGCGGATGAACCGCCTGCTGCACCACACGGTCGTCGGCCTGAAGACGCTTGCCGGAACTGCTGAAGGCGACGTCAGGCTTTCGCAGTGGCGCGCGGCGGTCCAGCGTTCCGCGGTGTACGATGAACCCCGTGCGGCCAATCATTCCGTGTGACTCGATCCGAACGCGCCACTCGCGTCTTGTGATCCTTCGCTATGCGTGACGCGGCGACGCTTCTCGTCGGCACGCGAAGCAGTCGGCTTGCGCTCTGGCAGACCGACCTGGTCGCCTCGCGTCTCCAGCAGGTCTGGCGGGGCGTCGCAATCGAACGAGTCACCTTCACCACGCTTGGCGACCGAGTGCCTGACGTGCCGTTGCCGCGCATCGGCGACAAGGGCCTGTTCACGCGTGAGCTGGAAGAGGCCTTGCGCTCCGGCGCCATCGATTTGGCCGTGCACAGCCTCAAGGATCTTCCGACCGACCTTCCCCAGGGGCTGGTTCTCGGCGCGATTCTCGATCGCGCAGATCCGCGCGACGCGCTCGTCGCGGCCTTACCTGTCACGATCGACACCCTCCCGGCGGGAGCGCGGGTGGGCACGTCGTCGCTGCGTCGACGGGCGCAGTTGCTCGCACGACGCCCCGATCTCGACGTGTGCGACCTGCGGGGCAACGTGCCCACACGGGTCGACAAGGTCCTCAACGGCGACCTCGACGCCGCCGTGCTGGCGCTGGCCGGGTTGACACGGCTCGGACTGTCCGATCACGTCGTGGAGGTGTTGGGCACCGACATCATGCTGCCGGCGCCTGGTCAGGGCGCCCTGGCCATCGAGATTCGGGCCGACGACGAGCGGACGGCGGCAATGGTGACGCGACTCGACCACCGGGAGACGCGCCTGGCCACCACGGCTGAGCGGTCGCTGCTGGCCGAACTCGAGGGCGGCTGCCAGGTGCCGGTCGGCGCGCTGGCGACCTTCACGAGCGCCGGTGTCATGAGCCTGGAAGGATTGGTCATCGATCTCGATGGGCGAACTGCCGTGCGCCGCACGGTCGAAGCGCCAGTTGCTGACCACTCGAGTGCATCGGCGCTGGGCACGGCCGTGGTAGCGGGCTTGCGGGCCGCCGGAGCCGATGCGATCCTCGCGCGGGTGCGGCAGGCGCTGCCGGCCCAGTCGTGGAACCCACCCGAGTCATGAGCGCCGCCGTTCCGATCGTGGTCATCACGCGTCCGGCCGAAGCGGGCCCGTCGCTGGCCCGAGCGCTCGAGCGACACGGCTTGCGCACGTGGCACGTGACGCCCACAGTGGTGACAGCACGCGGTGGCAGCGCGGAGCTGCTGCGGGCGATGGCGACGACGCCGCCTGGCCTCGCCGGCAGGCGCCCGAGTGACAGCACCGGTCGCGTACTGTACCGTCGCTGTGCAGGTCGAGGCGCTCGAACCGCTGGCCACCGCCACGTCGGCGGGGGTGTCAACGCCGACGTGGTGGCATCGGCGCCGATCGTCGAGACCCTGGCGGCCGACCTGGCGCGGCATTTCGCGACGAGCAGTGGAGGATCTTAGGTGAGCTTCCCGACCCATAGGATGCGCCGCCTGCGGCGGGCCGAGGCCCTTCGACGCCAGGTGCGCGAGACGCGGCTGTCTCCGGACAACCTGGTGGCACCGCTGTTTGTGTGTGCAGGCGAGGGCGTGCGTCGCGAGATCGCGTCCATGCCAGGCTGCTCCCAGATGAGCGTGGATGTACTCGTCGAGGAATGCGGCGAGTTGGCAGCGCTCGGCGTGCCGGCGGTGATCCTGTTCGGCCTGCCCGATCGTAAGGACGCCGTCGGCTCCAGCGCGGCCGATCCCGAAGGTCCCGTGCCGCGTGCGCTGGCGGCCCTGCGGCGCGACGTGCCGTCGCTTGCTCTCTGGGCCGACGTCTGCCTGTGCGAATACACCGACCACGGGCACTGCGGTCCCATCGTCGAGGACAGCCGTGGAGTGCGCGACGTGTCAAACGACGCGACGCTCCCTCGCCTGGCTGAGGCGGCTCGCGTCTACGCGCGGGCGGGGGCCGATGTCGTGGCGCCGTCGGACATGATGGACGGCCGGGTCGCCGCCATCCGCCACGCGCTCGACGACGACGGCCGGACCGATGTCGTGATCGTGTCGTATGCGGCGAAGTACGCGTCGGCGTTCTACGGGCCCTTCCGCGAGGCGGCCGGATCGACGCCGGCCTTTGGCGACCGGCGTAGCTATCAGATGGATCCGGCCAACGCTCTCGAGGCGTTGCGCGAGGTCGCGCTCGACCTCGACGAGGGGGCCGACATCGTGATGGTGAAGCCGGCGCTGGCCTATCTCGACATCGTCTGGCGTGTGAAGGAACGCTTCGGGGTGCCGGTTGCGGCCTACAACGTCTCTGGCGAGTATGCGATGGTGCGGGCCGCGGGGCGGGCCGGCTGGATCGACGAGACCCGCATCGCGATGGAGATCCTGATCTCGATTCGGCGGGCCGGCGCCGACATCATCCTGACCTACTTCGCCAAGGACGCCGCGCGCCTGCTCGCCTAGCCCGTTGATGGCCGCGAGTTCTTCACGGACCGCGCGGTGACGGACTGGAGGACATCGCGCAGACCGTCGCGGCCATTGCCGAGTCGCTGGTGAAGGTGCCAGGTACTGTCAAGACGGTTAAGGCCCCTGTACAGCACCTGGCACCTCAAGGAACCAGCACGGTCGGGGCGTGGCCTGAGGCGCGCGTGTACCCTTCAGCCACTCGGGCGGCGGCGTCAGCGCCCTCGCCAGTCCGGACGAGCGCGACGATCGACCCGCCGAAGCCGCCGCCGGTGAGACGGGCGCCGAGGATGGCGGGATCGGCCTGTGCGATG
>JAENWD010000317.1 GCA_016650245.1 Vicinamibacteria bacterium | reverse complement strand
GGCGCCACGGTGAGGCGCGCGCGGGGGCTGAGCAGTGACTTGTCGATGTAGCCGTACTTGGCGTAGCGCGCCCCGTACGCCAACGAGACACGGTCGCTGATCGACCACGAGTCGATCGCGTAGACCATGCCGGCATACCGGTTGCCGTCGGCGACCGCCGCCAGCGCAGCCGGATTGGACCCGTCGTAGCGTTGCAGGGAATACGACATGCCGACGTCGAGCACATGCCTGGCGGGCGCACGCGTGAGGTACGAGCCAGACACCATCCACGAGGCGACGTCGCCCTGCGTCATCGCGCCTTGCACCGCCCAATCGCCACTGGAACCGGCTGACGCGCCCAACGACACCATGGCGACACCGCGGGCCAGCGATCCGGCCGAGACGAGTTGCTGCGGGCTGTCGAACGCGCCGGTCGTGAGCAGGTTGACCTGGCCGGCCAACGGGAAGCTGCTCAGCAGGCTGGCGGCCACTTGCGCCGGGCCGGTCTGGCGCGTGAAGAGGTCGGCGACGGCGCGGTCGAACTCCTCGGGATCGTCATCCTCCTCGAAGATCACGCCATCGGTCGCCTCCTTCAGCACGCTGCGCTTCAGGTGCTTCAGGCGCCACGCCACTTCCGAGTGGTCGTGCGAGTTTTCGTCTTCGGCCGGCGCCGGATCGGCCGGTTCAAACGCGGTGTTGCCGATCACGCCGGCAGCCAGGATGTCGGGCGACGCCTTGCGGGCCTGGCGCGGATCCACCGCGCGCGGTGACTGCGTCTTGAGGACAAACGACCAGGTCGTGTTGGCGCCCGGACCGGCGAGCACGAGCAGGCTGCTGGTCGAGACATACCCCGTCCGATGCACCCGCACGAGGTAATCACCCGCCGGCAGCGCGCTGAACACACAACGCCCCTGGTCGTCGGTGACGCTGGTGACGATGCGCCGGCCGACCGCCGACACGATGGCGCCAGGCAGCGGGTGGCCCGACGCGTCGCGAACGAAGCTGACGATGGAACCGCCCGGCGCCTGGCGCGGTCCGGCTGGCGCGCTGGCGTACGCCGGCACACCACTGCCCATAACACTGACGACGGCCGCCGTTACGACGAGTCCGGTCCATGTGGTCATGGGTGCCCCTGTGGCTTACGGCGCGGCAATCGAAAAATTCGACTCGCGCGACACGGCCTGGCCGCTGGTCTTGTCGGTGACCTTCAACTCGAGACGATACTCGCCTGCGGGGAAGCTGGCCAGCGGCACGGCCAGACTGCCCGGCAACTGATGTCCGGCCGCCAGGTCGAACTGCGCCGGCAGCGTCTCGGCGTTCATCACCTGCGGGTCGGTCTTGTTGAAGAACTTCTCGCCGTCAGTCGTCTTCTGATGGAAGTTGTATTCCACCTCGATGTGCGGCTTCTTCGTCGCGGCGTCCACGCCCGCGCCGTAGATCCAGAAGATGACGTCGAGCTCGTCCTTCGTGGTGAACTTGTTGTCGAGCGAGGGCGTGATCTTCATCGCGCCGAACGTGTACGGGTTCTCGGCCTGCCGGTCGCTGGCAATCTCGGTCGGCAGGACGTCGACTTTGGCGGCCATGATGACGCTGCTGGTCGTGAGATTGCCGTCGAGCGAGGGCACGGTCAATTCCTGCTTCACCACCCCGATCTTGGGAGAGGCGGTCGCACCGGCGGCCTTCTCCTTCAGGGCGACATAGACATCGTAGTCGCCGGGGGACACCGCAAAGGCGCGCCGCAGCAGCTGCGCCTGGCCGGCAACCGGCGGCGGGATGTCGATGAAGAAGACGTCTTCAAACGGATATTGGTGCCGGGCGTCGACCTGGCTGCCGGTCCCTTTGACGTCGTCTTTCTTGTCTTTCTTCTTCTTCTTGTCGGCGTCGTTGGCGGCCGCCGCGACGGAGGTCGGCGGAAGCTCGCCTCGCTTGGCGACGCGCAGGTAGAGGCCAACCGGGGTGGATGCCGCAAACGTCGCGCCGTCAAACGACACCGTAAAGGGCACGTAGGTCTTGTCGCCGTGGGACTTGATGAAGTGGTGCTGCTCCCACTTGAGCGCCAGGCTGCCGGTGGACTTGCCCGTGGCTGCCTCGTCGGTGGCGGTCAACAGGGCGCGGATCTCATCCTGATTACCGGTGTCCGGCTTCTTCTCCTGGGCTGACGCTGCCCCGGCCAACGCCACGATCAGGCCGAAGGCCACCACACTCCGCCGCGCTCCAGGCCACACACCAGGCACCGATGTCGACATTACGCCTCTTATAGCTGATGTTACCGCGATTCCCGGCACGATCATAGGTCTGGCCCGACTGCCAAGTCAAACCACGGCAAGGCCCTGGCGCCGGCCTCATTGGGGCTCGAAAACGGCCCGGATCCGCGTGGTATGATCCGGCTCCGCCAAGGCGATGCTGGAAGACACCCTCGTCATCGTGCTGGCCGGCGGCGTCGGCGAGCGGCTTTACCCCCTGACCAAGGACCGCGCCAAACCGGCGGTCTACTTCGGCGGGCCGTACCGCATCATCGATTTTCCCCTGAGCAACTGCATCAACTCGGGCCTGCGGCGCATCTTCATCGCGACCCAGTACAAGTCACTGTCGCTCAACCGGCACATCCGCCAGGGCTGGGGCGTGGTTTCCGAGGAGCTCGGCGAGTTCATCGAGATCCTCCCGCCGCAGAAACGTGTCAGCGACAACTGGTATCTGGGCACGGCCGACGCGGTCTACCAGAACCTCTACTCGCTGCAGCGCGAGGCCCCGCGTCACGTGATCGTCCTGTCGGGTGACCACGTGTACAAGATGGACTACGCGAAGATGCTGCAGTCGCACATCGAGCGGGGCGCGAAGGCCACCCTGGCGACGCTGGAAGTGTCGCTCGAGGAAGCGCACCGTTTCGGCATCGTCACGGTGGACGAGGCCGAACGCGTCGTCGCGTTCCACGAGAAGCCGAGCCAGCCGACGCCGATGCCTGGGTCCTCCGACATGGCGCTGGCCTCGATGGGCGTGTACATCTTCGAGGCCGAGGCGCTGGTTGAAGCGCTCGAAGACGACGCGCGGCAGGACACGCAGCACGACTTCGGCAAGAACATCATCCCGACGATGTTCCCGCGAGCGCCGGTGTGCTCGTATCGCTTCTCCGACGAGAACCAGAAGGCGGCCAAGTACTGGCGCGACATCGGCACGCTGGACGCGTACTACGAAGCCAACATGGACCTTTGCCACGTGAACCCCGAGTTCAACCTGTACGACCCGGCGTGGCCGCTTCGCACGTACATGCCGCAGGCGCCGCCGGCCAAGTTCGTGTTCAACGACGACGACCGCCGCGGCATGGCGCTGGACTCGATCATCTCGACCGGCTGCATCGTCTCGGGCAGCAAGGTCGTGGGCAGCGTGCTCTGCCCGAACGTGCGCGTGCACAGCTACTGCTCGATCGAGCACTCGATTCTGATGCCGGGCGTGCGCGTGGGCCGGCATTCGCGGATCCGCAACGCGATCATCGATCGCGACGTGTTGATCCCGCGTGGCGCCGTGATCGGGTATCACGCCGAGGAGGATCGGCGGCGGCACACCGTGAGCGAGGGCGGCGTCGTGGTGGTGACGGTGGACGAAGAGCCGTTCATCGGGCCGGTCGAAACGCCGGCGCTCAGACTCGAAGCCGATGCGGACGGAAAGGGACTCGCGGTCTGAACGGCCTTCAGCCTTCAGCCGTCAGCCTTCAGCCGTCAGGTTAATCCCACTGTAATCATCCCAACATTTCGTAACCCGAAGGCCGAAGGCTGAAGGCTGAAGGCCGAAGGCCGAAGGCCGAGTGGAGGCTGTCCGTGAAGATTGTGAAGGTGCATGGCCGCGAGATTCTGGACTCGCGTGGCAACCCGACGGTGGAGGTCGAGGTCAGTCTCGACGGCGGCGCGTCGGGTCGCGCGATGGTGCCGTCTGGCGCGTCGACGGGCGAGCGCGAAGCGCTCGAACTGCGCGACGGCGACACGAGCCGGTATCTCGGCAAAGGCGTCACCAAGGCGGTGGCACACGTGAACACCGAGTTGGCCGCGGCCCTGGCCGGCAAGACCGTCGATCAGCGTGGCCTGGACGAGGCGATGATCGCGCTCGACGGCACGCCGACCAAGAGCCGCCTTGGCGCCAACGCGCTGCTGGGCCTCTCGATGGCGTTCGCGCGCGCGGCGGCGGTGGCCGCGGACCAGCCGCTGTACGAGTACTTCGCCTCCCTCAATGGCGCCTGGGCGGGCACCTCGCGCCGGTTGCTGCCCGTGCCGATGATGAACATCCTCAACGGCGGCGCCCACGCCGACAGCAACGTCGACGTGCAGGAATTCATGGTGATGCCCGCCGGCGCGCCGTCGTTTGCCGAAGCGCTGCGGGCAGGCGCCGAGATCTTCCACGCGCTGCGCAGCATCCTGAAGGCCAGGGGCCTGTCGACCGGGGTCGGCGACGAAGGCGGCTTTGCACCGAGCCTCAAGGCCAACCGCGAGGCGCTCGACGTCGTGATGGAGGCCATCGGGAAGGCCGGCTACACGGCCGGCAGCGACGTCTTCATCGCGCTCGACGTCGCGTCGAGCGAGCTGTGGAACAACGGCCAGTACGTCTTCAAGAAATCCGGCGAGCAGACGCGTACGCCAGAGCAGATGGTGGAGCTCTACGCGGACTGGGTCAAGGCGTACCCGATCGTCTCGATCGAGGACGGCCACGCCGAAAACGACTGGCACGGCTGGAAGCTGATGACCGAGGCGCTCGGCGACACGGTGCAGTTGGTGGGCGACGACCTGTTCGTCACCAACCCCGAGATTCTCAAAAAGGGCATCGACCAGGGCGTCGGCAACGCCGTCCTAGTGAAGCTGAACCAGATCGGCACCGTGACCGAAACGCTCGACGCCGTGCACATGGCGCAGCAAGCCGGCTACGGCACGATCATCTCGCACCGCTCGGGCGAGACCGAGGACTCGACCATCGCAGACCTCGCCGTGGGCACCAGCGCGGGCCAGATCAAGACGGGCTCGGCCAGCCGTACCGATCGCGTGGCGAAGTACAACCAGTTGCTGCGAATCGAAGAGGCCCTGGGCGGCGCGGGCAGGTACGCCGGCAAGGCCGCGCTGAAACAGCTGGCATAGTTCACGTACGCCAACCACGGAAGCCCACGTACGCCAACCACGAAGACACGGAGGACACAGAGGACGCACAGAGACTTTTGGGGGATGCAGGGATGCACCCCAGCGCTGGAGACCATCCGGACGCTGCCAAACAGATCTCCGTGGCGTCTCCGTGATCTCCGTGTCTCAGTGGTTGGCGTACGTAACAGTGAAGGACGTTGACGATGTACAAGCTCGTATTGCTCCGCCATGGCGAGAGCACCTGGAACAAGGACAACCGCTTTACCGGGTGGACCGACGTCGATCTGTCGGACACCGGGCGTGAAGAGGCGAAGAGAGCCGGTGAGCTGCTGAAAGAGGGCGGCTACGTGTTCGACGTGGCGTACACGTCCGTGTTGACGCGTGCGATCCGCACCCTCTTCATCGCGCTCGACGGGCTGGGCCTGCTCTGGATTCCCGTCCTCAAGCGCTGGCAGCTCAACGAGCGGCACTACGGCGCGTTGCAGGGCCTGAACAAGGCGGAAACCGCCGCCAGGCACGGCGACGCACAGACCAAGATCTGGCGCCGCAGCTACGACATCCCACCCCCGCCGCTGACGCCGGACGACCCGCGCCACCCCTCGCACGACACGCGCTATGCCGAGCTGGACCCGAAGGACCTGCCGGCCACCGAGTGCCTGAAGGACACCGTCGCTCGATTCCTGCCGCTCTGGCACGGCGAGATCGCGCCGGCCATACAGGGCGGCAAGCGCGTCCTCATCGCCGCGCATGGCAACAGCCTTCGCGCCCTGGTGAAGTATCTCGACGGCATCTCGGACGCCGACATCGTCGAACTCAACATCCCGACGGGCATCCCGCTGGTCTACGAACTCGACGAGCAGTTGAAGCCGATCAAGAGCTATTACCTCGGCGACCCCGAGGCGGCAAAGCGCGCCGCCGAACGAGTCGCGGCGCAGACCAAAGGTGCGTGATCGAACGGGTTGGGGCGGGTTGGGGCAGGTTGGGGCAGGTTGGGGCAGGTTGATGCAGGCTGACGACGTGTTCGCGCGCTGGCTGGTGCAGGCCGAGCAGCGCTACTTGGCCGACCTGACCCGTCCCGAACTAGGCCGCGCGCTGCGGGCGCTGTCGTCCTGCTACGTCGAGCGGCGCGGCAGGCTCGGGGACGGTCACGCCCTCGACGGCCGAGGCAAACGGGCGGCCTTCGCGCTCTACTACGCCCCGCTGCACTTCCTCACGGTGCGGGAGATCGCCCGGGCGCTCGCGCTTCAACCTGACCCAACCCGACTTAACCAACTCCAACCTGGCCCAACCCGACCGAACCCGACCCAACCTGGCCCAACCCGTCACGGCCTCGTACTGGATGTCGGGTGCGGCACTGGTGCCGCCGGCGCCGCGTGGGCGCTGGTGACCGGCGCCCAGGTGCGAGGCAGCGACGTCAACCTGTGGGCCGTCGGGGAAGCCGAGTGGACCTACCGCACGCTGGGCGTCTCTGGCACGGCCCGCCGTGGCGACGTGTCGAGCCTCCACCTGCCGCCGGAACCATCGACGGTGCTTGCCGCCTTCGTCGTCAACGAGCTGCCCCTGCCAGACCGCGCAGTGGCGCTGGGCCGGCTCGTCGATGCCGCCCGCAAAGGGCACCACGTCGTGGTCGTCGAGCCGATTTCAAAGAAGCTGACGCCCTGGTGGAGAGAATGGGAGCGCGCATTCCAACCATCTGGCGGCCACACCAATGAGTGGCGTTTCCGGGTCGAGCTTCCCCGCCTGCTGCGGGACCTGGACAAGTCGGCGGGGTTGGATCACCGGGAACTGACCGCCAGGACCCTTGTGGCGGGGTAGAACTGAATCCTGACCCCCACATCATGGGGGCCGTGTTCGTTGACATCAACTTGGGCGGCACGTAAGATGACCGCATCCTTCACGAAAATCCAGCCACCTGACATCAGATGGCCCCGATTCCTGGTCCCCCGCCCGGGGTGCATCAGACGCATCGGGAGAACGCCGGTTCCCGGCCCGGCGGCGGTGAGGAGGGGACCAGGATGGACGACGTCAACCGGTTCGCCCGAGAGCTTGCCGACGCGATAGCGGCGGCGGCGGCAGACCACCCGAAGGTGGAGGCCTGTCGCGAGCGTGCGCGCGCGGCGGGATATGAGATGCGCGTCACGCTCGAGGCGATTGTCGGCTTTGCCAGCCGGGACAAGAACGTGCCTCCTGCGCCTCGCGGCACCGCGCGGGTGCCCCCCGCACAGAGCATCGAGATCACGTCCAACGACCGGCGTTTTCTGCGCTCGCTGCGTATCGCCGCGGACGAGACCAAGGAAGAAGTAGACAATTGACGATTGCAGATTGACGGTTGCAGATTGAGGAAGGGGCCGGCTCGCGAAAGCGCGCCGGCCCTTTGTGCGTACAATCCCCCCATGCCTCCCGACCGGGCATTCGATACGACCGACGACCTGCCGAGCTGGTCCCCCGACACCGCCCTGGGTGAGCCTGGCGCATTCCCCTTCACCCGCGGCATCCAGCCCACGATGTATCGCGGCCGGCTGTGGACGATGCGGCAGTATGCGGGGTTCGCGACGGCGGCCGAGTCCAATCAGCGGTATCGATACCTGCTGTCGCACGGCGTCAGCGGCCTGAGCGTCGCCTTCGATCTGCCGACGCAAATGGGCTACGACTCGGACCACTCGCTGGCCAAAGGCGAGGTCGGACGCGTGGGCGTGGCCATCGACTCGGTCGAGGACATGGCAGAGCTGCTCGACGGCATCCCGCTTGACCGCGTGACGACGTCGATGACCATCAACTCGACGGCCATCATCCTGCTGGCGCTCTATGCGGCCGTCGCGCGACGACAGGGGGTGGCGCTGTCGGCGCTGGGCGGCACCGTCCAGAACGACATCCTGAAGGAGTATCTCGCGCGCGGCACCTACATCTACCCGCCAGCCGCGTCGCTGCGGATCGTCACCGACATCTTCGCGTTCTGCGAGCGCGAGCTGCCGCAGTGGAACACGATCTCCATCAGCGGGTATCACATCCGCGAAGCCGGGTCCACGGCCGCGCAGGAGATCGCCTTCACCTTTGCCAACGCGATCGCCTACGTGCAGGCCGCCGTCGATGCCGGGCTCGACGTAAACCGCCTGGGCCAGCGCCTGTCGTTCTTCTTCAACTGCCACAACGATTTCCTCGAGGAGATCGCGAAGTTTCGCGCGGCGCGGCGGCTCTGGGCGCACATCATGCGCGACCGCTTCGGCGCGACCAACCCGCGGGCCCAGCAGCTGCGGTTCCACACGCAGACGGCCGGCAGCACGCTCACCGCCCAGCAGCCCGACAACAACATCGTCCGCGTGGCGCTGCAGGCGATGGCGGCGGTGCTGGGCGGGACGCAGTCGCTGCATTGCAACGGGCGCGACGAGGCGCTGGCGCTGCCGACCGAAGAGGCGGCCAGGATTGCGCTGCGCACGCAGCAGGTAATCGCCGCAGAGACCGGCGTCGCCAACACGGTGGATCCAGTCGCCGGGTCGTACACCATCGAACTGATGACGGACCGCCTCGAAGCCGATGCGCGGGCCATTCTGGACCGCATCGACCGGCTCGGCGGGACGCTGGCCGCCATCGACGCCGGCGTCATCCAGCGCGAGATTCAGGATGCGGCGTACGCCGCGCAGCAGGCGATCGACAAGGGCGAATCCGTGGTGGTGGGCGTCAACAGGTTTCAGGACCAGTCAGCCCATTCCATCGACGTCTTCCGTGTGGACCCGGCTGTTGAAGCCCGCCAGGTCGAGCGCGTGCGCGCCGTCCGCGCGAGCCGCAGCGCCTCGGCGTGGAAGACAGCGATGGACGCGGTCGAACGGGCGGCTCGGGACAAGGCGAATCTGGTGCCGCCGATCATCGCCGCCGTCGAGGCTCGCGCTACACTTGGCGAAATCGCGGATGCGATGCGACGCGTGTTCGGGGAGCACGTCGAGTCGCCCCAAGTGTGACGTCTACGTACGCCAACCACGGAGACACGGAGAACACGGAGGCGGCACGGAGCCATTGCTTTGTGTACTCTGATCAAGAAGTTCTCTGTGCGTCCTCTGTGTTCCCTGTGTCTCTGTGGTTGGCGTACGTGATCTGATGGCCGAGCCGCTTCTGCAGGTCGAACACCTCTCGACGGGCTTTCCCGCCCCCACCGGGACGCTCCTTGCGGTGAACGACGTCAGCTTCTCCATTCGCCAGGGCGAGACGCTGTGCCTGGTCGGCGAATCAGGCAGCGGCAAGTCGCTGACGGCGTTCTCGATCCTGCGCCTGGTGCCGTCGCCGGGCCGCGTCCTTGGCGGTGCGATCCGGTTCGGTGGACGCGATCTCCTTGCGCTCTCGGAGGACGAGATGTGCGCCGTGCGCGGCGCCGGCATCGCGCTCATCTTCCAGGAGCCGATGACGGCCCTGAACCCGGTCTTCATCGTCGGCGATCAGATCGCCGAAGCGCTGGTCGTGCACGGCCGCATGGGCTGGCGGGCCGCGCGCGCAGAAGCGGTGCGGCTGATGGAGGCGGTGCGAATTCCCGACGCCGCAGCGCGCGCACGCGACTACCCCCACCAGCTCTCAGGAGGCCAGCGTCAGCGCGTCCTGATTGCCATGGCGCTGGCCTGCACGCCGGCGCTGGTCATTGCCGACGAGCCGACGACGGCGCTCGACGTCACCATCCAGGCCCAGATTCTCGACCTGCTGCGACAGCTTCAGGCCGAGCATGGCCTGGCCTTGCTCCTGATCACGCACGACCTTGGCGTGGTCGCCGAGATGGCCGATCGCGTCGCCGTCATGTATGCCGGGCGCATCGTCGAGCAGGGGCCCGTCGATGCGATCTTCGCGAGCCCGCAGCACCCATACACGCGCGGCCTGCTTGCGTCGTTGCCTCGACCGAGCTCCGAAGGCCGAAGGCCGAAGACCGAAGGCAGCCCTGGCCGTCGGCTTCAGGCCATCGAGGGAACAGTGCCGACGATGGCCAACCTGCCGCCGGGATGCGCGTTCGAGCCACGGTGTGTTGAGCGCATCGAGGTGTGCCGCGAGGCAGTGCCGGCGCTGGTCAGCCTGGGCGACGACCGGGCCGCGCGCTGCGTGCACGTGGTCGGTGGGCCACGCTGATGCCGCTGCTCGAAGTCAGCCATCTGACGAAGCACTTCACGCGGTCGAAGGGATGGTTCGCCACGCCGTCCATCGTGAAGGCGGTCGACGACGTGTCATTTGCGATCGAGAAGGGCGAGACGTTCGGGCTGGTCGGCGAGTCGGGCAGCGGCAAGACGACAACGGGACGCTGCATTCTCCGGCTCATCGAGCCCTCGTCGGGAGACGTGCGGTTTGCCGGCGAGGACGTGCTCGCCTTCTCGCCTCAGCGCATGCGCGCCGCGCGGCGCGATATGCAGATCGTCTTTCAGGATCCCTACGCCTCGCTCAACCCCCGCATGCGGGTCGGCGCCATCGTCGAAGAACCGCTGGTCATTCACAAGGTGGGGACCGACGCGGAGCGCCGCATGCACGTGGCTGATCTGTTTTCGCTTGTTGGACTCGACCCGAGTTGGGTCGCGCGCTATCCGCACGAGTTCAGCGGCGGGCAGCGTCAGCGCATCGGTCTGGCACGCGCGCTCGCGCTGAACCCATCGCTGGTCATCGCCGACGAGCCGGTGTCGGCGCTCGACGTCTCGGTGCAGGCACAGGTCGTCAACCTGTTGCTGGAGTTGCAGGAGCGGCTGAAGCTGACGTACCTGTTCATCGCGCACGACCTGCGGCTGGTCGAACACATCTGCGATCGTGTCGCGGTGATGTATCGCGGCCGGATCGTGGAGCTGGCGGCGGCCAGGGAACTTTTCGCCTCACCGCGTCACCCGTACACGCAGGCGCTGCTGTCGGCCATCCCGGTGGTGGACCCCGCCGCCAGGCGGGCACGGATTCCCTTCGACCAGACGCAGGCCAACCTGGGCGCGCCGCTGCGGGACGTCGGCGCCGGGCATTACGCCGCGATCTGATCGTTGGTCAATCACAAAGGCACGAAGACACAAAGACGCACGGAGACAAACCGGGAAGGGGCGGGTTTCAATCCGGGAGGGGCGGGTTTCAAACCCGCCCAAGGGTACCCCGGTACGTTCTCTGGGCGTCTCCGTGACCTTGTGTCTCTGTGCTTGACGACCGATCAGGCGGCTTGCTTGACGTCTTTTTCGATCTGGCCGTC
>JAENWD010000316.1 GCA_016650245.1 Vicinamibacteria bacterium | reverse complement strand
TCTCGGTTCCGGAGTACGCGGGGAGCCACATGTCGGCCTTCGCGGACGTGTTCGACATCCGCGGGTCGATCACGATCAGCGTGCCGCCGTTCGCCTTCGACTCGATGATGCGCTGCGCGTGCGGGTTGAAGTAGTGCCCGGTCTCGAGGTGCGACGACATCAGCAGGATCGTCTGCGCGTTCGCATAGTCCGGCGACGGCCGGTCCGCGCCGCACCACAGGAAGTGACCGAGCCGTGCCGACGAAGAGCAGACGTTCGTGTGGCTGTTGTGCCCGTCCACGCCCCACGCCTGGAGCACGCGGTTCGTGTACCCGTCTTCCCCGGGCCGCCCGACGTGATACATCAGCTCGTGGCGCCGTCCCTCCACGATGGCGCGGCGGATGCGGCCGCCGATGTCCTCGAGCGCTTCGTTCCACGAGACCTGCTGCCAGCGTCCTTCGCCGCGCTCGCCGACGCGGCGCAGCGGATACAGCACGCGATCCGGGTCCTCGAGCTGATTCGGGGTGACGACCCCCTTGGCGCACGTGCGGCCGCGGCTGCCGGGATGGAGCGGGTTGCCCTCGATCTTACGGACGTCGAGCGTCTCCTTGTCGACGTAGGCGAGGATCCCGCACGCCGACTCGCAGTTGAAGCAGATGCTCGGGATAATCCAGTAGCGCCGCCGGTCCTTTTTCGGCCAGCTCGTCGACTCGTAGTCGACGTAGTTGTCCCACTCGGAAGGGTCGGGATGAGATCGGAAGTCAGTCATATCTCAAGTGCCAGAGTGCCAGAGGTGCCAGGAGTGCCAAGGTGCCAGGAGTGCCAAGGTGCCAGGAGTGCCAAAGGTGCCAGAGGTGCCAAGCCTGCCAAAGGTGCCAACAGTCCTGCGCCCCGATTAGTGCCCGGCTGCGCACTTGGCCCCTGGCACCTGGCACTTTGAAAGTAGCACCTGGGCACTCTTGGCACGTTGGCACCTTGGCACTCTGACATGGTGTCAACTCAACGGGACCGACTGTCCCGCCTCCACCCAGATGTATTCCCACGCCGCACCGCCGGCGAGCGCGAGGAGCGCCGCCGCGCAGGTGGCCGCGGGGCTGAACGTCACTCCCAGCGTGAGCAGCATCAACAGCGGAAGAATCCCGCCGCCGACGATCGCGCCGCCCCAGAAGAGCCGCGAGTAGGCGCCGTGACGGATGGTCCGGGTGGCGAGCTCGTGATGCCGCGTCGGGCTTGGAGAGAGGAGGTGCTCGAACACGAGGATGACGAGGTGCGCGCCCACCGAAACGGCGAGCACCCGCCCGAGGAGTGCCGTCGCGTCGACGGCGCCCAGGAGCACCGCGACGATCAGCATCGAGGCCGCGCCGGCCGCTGTTGACTGGGCGATCAGATCGATCGCCGCGGCGGGTCCCTGCCACAGATCGCGCGCGAGCCCCTGGGCGAAGAGGAAACCCGTGTACGACGTCGCCATCACCGACACGATCAGCACCGGCGCGATCAGCCAGTCGAGCACGCCGTGCCATCCCCACCAGCCGGCGGCAAGCCAGAGCGTACTGAGCAACCCGTGCGCCGTGAGGAAGTAGGCGCCCCAGACCATCCAGGAGCGATGGTTCCCTCGCGTGAGGATGTAGTAAAAGCGCTCCGGCCTTTCGAGATCGACGATGAGCACGACCGCGGTCAGGCTGATGAACAGAATCGACAGCGCCGCGCCCCCCATGGTGGCGAGGCCCCCCTGGAAGCCCATCTGCCACAGCAGCGCCGACATCATCATCGCGCCGGTGGCGACCGCCTTGAACAGCAGGTACAGCACCATGTCGACGCCCCATGGCTTGACGTGCGGAACGTCGTAATCGACGCGCGCCTCACCGGGCGTCTCCGGATTCGGCTCGGGCGATCCGAGCGGACGCAGATGGACCTGGCCCTCCTTGAAGTACAGCGGCCGGACCGATGCCTCGGGCCGGATGACGCTGTCTTCGGCGCCAAGGTAGAACACCTTCGGGCCGGTACCTTTCTCGGGCTTGCGGACCATGAACGCCTCGCGCGCGACGATCTGCGCGACCTCGGTCGTCGGGTCGTCGAGGTCGCCGAAGATCCGGCACTCGGTCGGGCACACGCTCACGCACGCTGGCAGGAGCTTGTTCTCAATCCGATTCGCGCAGAAGTTGCACTTTTCCGCGGTGCGCGTGTTGGGGTCGATGAACAGCTGATCGTACGGGCAGGCCTCCATGCAGGCGCGGCAGCCGATGCACGAGTCGCTGTGCAGATCGACGATGCCGTCGAGGCGCTTGAAGAGCGCGTTCGTGGGGCAGATGCGCATGCACGGCGCGTCCTCGCACTGGTTGCACAGCACGGGGAAGAAGAAGCGCCGCGCATCGGGGAACGTCCCCTTCTCGACGGTCTTGACCCAGCAGCGGTTCACCCCGACCGGGATCTGGTGCTCGGCCTTGCACGCAATCGTGCACGCGTGGCACCCGATGCACTTGCGGAGATCAATCGCGAAGCCGTAGTTCGGCATGGACAGCGGAGTGACTATAGCGCATCGCGCCGCTCGGAGAACGCGTGCGACGCGGCGGCGCGCTCCTGCGCGTCGACGAGCGGAAACGTGCCGAGCACGTGCTGGAATTCCACAGCGGTCAACGAATACAGCCACGCGACACGAGCCTGGAGCCGGGCCCGGGCGATCGGATCACCGGCCCCGGCGCCGAGCCGGGCGCTCAGGGCCGC
>JAENWD010000315.1 GCA_016650245.1 Vicinamibacteria bacterium | reverse complement strand
CTTCGGATCTCAGATCCCGGCGCCTTCGGGATACTGCAACGCCAGTCGCAATTCCTTCGCGAGCTGCTCCACTGACGAGCCGTTGCGCTTCCACGCGCCCTCGGTCTCGAAACGCAGGTCGCCGATCCGCCGTCCCCACGGCGCGATGACGCGGCCGATGGCGCGGAAGTCGGCGCGATCGGCGCGCTCCTGGTCGAGCGGGCGAATCACGTCGGGCGCCACGCGAATGAACGCGCGCAGTGCCGGCGCGCTGCGGATGCTGTACTTGCGGCCGTTCCATGCCGCGCCGAACACCTGCGCCACCTGCTTCAGGTAGTTGACGAAGAACCGGTTCGAGTCCTCGCGGAATTCGTCCGCCTTGCGCCCGGTGCCAAACGCATCGCTGGCAAACAGCTTCTTGAGTTCCTGGGCCAACGGCGCCTGCGCGACTTTGCCTTTGCCCACGCCCAGGAGCTTGATCTGCTGGTAGAGCGGCGAGTCCTCGCGATCGCTGAGCGCACGGACGATGTCGTGCGCGGCGGCCAGATTGTCGTCGCGATAGAGCTGGCGGCCCGACAGCGACACCAGATGAGACGCGTTGAGTCGCGTGTGCTTGGCGTTGATCGTCACAAACATCTGCACGATGTGATCTTCGGGCAGCTGGTCGAAGATGATGGCCGGCACCGTGAACGGCTCGCCGCCGATCTGTTCGAGCGCGGCATGCAGCGCCAGCAGGCGGTGCTGGCCGTCAATCGCGCGCAGGATGCCTTCGCGCTCCGGCACCTTGAGCGTGCCGAGCGAGGCGCCGTCGGCGACCGGCTCGAACTTCAGCTTCTCGTCACACGAGATGATGACCGCGCCGGGAATCGACGGCAGGTCCCGCGCCTGGCGGCACTGCTCGTAGTACTGCACCAGCTCGTCGATCTTGCGCCGGATGATGTGGCGCTGATACGCGCGGTCACTCGACGCGATGCGCTGTTCGAGCAGGTCCCAATTGATTTTCGGGCCGGCGCCGCGACGTCCGCCCCTGACCGGCGGGTGGGCCAGGTCGGCGTAACTGAGGACTTCGAAGCGGACGAGCTTGTCGATGTCCTTGGCCGTGAGCGAGGCCTGATAGAACTGCACGCCGAACTGCTGCATCCGAATGGCCGCGACGTTGATCATGGCTATCTGGGTCCCTGGTGGTCCGCAAGGCGGGTGGCCCTGGGGTCGGCCACCGCCTGTGGCCTCAAAAGACCGGGATTGTATCGACGCTGGCGGCCGATCTCAACCGGGCAAGGCCCACGGGCCGTGCAACCACGGCGGCATCCGGGTCAAACCTAGCGAGCTTATCTGGACTAAGCCTTTGACAGCAATGGGTTTAGAAATGATTCACGAAATCGGGCGCGGACAGGGCCCAGTCGGTTCCACCCCAGCAATAACAAATACATGCCCGCCGTGAAGGCCATCCAGGCGACCGCGGCCTGCTCCAGGGTGAGCTGCCGGCGGAGCGGCAAAGTGGCCCCCCCATAGGCCAACTCCACGTGGACCCAATAGACAAACAGCGACCCGACGCCTAGCACTTCCAGGGGCCGCGCGGCCGTCACCAGCGGCCAGGGCCTGACGGACCAGAGCCAGGCCAGGGCGACCGAGACGACCAGCACCCCGACGCGGAGGGCAAAAAACGCGGGCGATGTGGTCCAGAAGCGCGCCGTCGGAAACAGCGGCGGCCGCCCCGAGGCCCAGTAGGACGAAGCCACCAGAGCGACGCCAACCACGGCCACTGCCGCGTGGAGCCGCCATGGCGTCCACCTGCGCCCCCCATCGAGCGCCAGGCCAGCCACGGCCCCGGCCAGCACGAAGGCGGCCCACGGAAACACGGTGAAGGTGCCCCTGCCGGGGTCGGGACTGAAGTACCACTCGAGTGGGTCGGGCCATGCCGACAGCCAGCCAGCATCACGGATGGCGGGCGTCGCCACGGCGACCAGCACCGCGCCACACGCCAGCACCACGGCGCGACGCAGGCGATTGCCGGGCACACGCCAGACGCAGGCGGCCGCCACGATGGCCGGCCCCATGATGTTGAGGATGTCCACCTTCAGCATCCCGGCCGCGTTCGAAAACCCACCGAGCGTATAGGACTGGAGGCGGAAGACAAACGCGAAGACGAAGATCTGCCACCCGCGGCGCTCGACCAGCCTCGCGGCCTCGACCGACGAGCGGCCCCGCCGCATATGCGCGGCGACGCCCAGCGCGACAGCGATGCCGGCCATGAACAGGAAGCCCGGAGCGGCCATGCCACCCAGCACCATCAGCCAGCCATACGCGACGCGCGCCTTCTCGTCGGGACGGGTCCAGGCGTCGAAACAGTGTGCCTCGATCATCACCAGCACGGTGACGCCGCGCAGCCAGTCCAGATACCCGAGCCGGCCCTGGACGCTCGACGCATTCACGGGATCAGGCGGCCGAATCGATGCTCGCCGTGGTGTCGAGCGTGACGTCCTCGCGCATCGAGTGCCAGACCGAGCAGTACTTCTCGCGTGACAACTGGACGGCGCGGTCAAGCTGCGCCGGGTTGACGTCGCCGCCGACGGCGAAGTGAATCTCGACGCCCAGGACGCGATGCGGGTCGTGATCCGCGCGACGCGCCGACAGCGACACGGTGAGGGTCTTGAGCGGCTGGCGACCGCGCGTCAGGATGAGCGCGACGTCGGTGGCCATGCACCCGGCCAGCGCGGCGCCCAGCAACTGCACCGGCGAGGGTCCCGTGGCCGAGTCGCCGTCGGTGACGATGGCGTGGTCGCCCGCGCGGACGATGAACGCCAGGTCGCCCGTCCACTCGGTGGTGACCACCACGGGAGGCTTGGGCGGCATTGGCCTATCCTATTGCAGATTGCCGATTGCCGATTGACGACTGCAGGTTGCATCGCAGCGATCGGCGCCGTTCAGGGTGGCCGTAGAATGTGGCCATGACCTTTCGCCGCGCTTCCGCTCTTCTGACCGTCGTCTTTGCCGCCGTCGCCGGCCTCTCGGCGCAGTCCGCCTCGAGCGTGGCGGATCGTGCCGCAGCCCTGCACAAGACCGTCCCCGTCATCGATGGGCACAACGACTACCCCTGGGCCCTTCGCGAGAAGAGTCCAGGCCGCGATCTGAACGTTCTGGACATTCGGCAGCCGCAGCCGTCGCTGATGACCGACATCTCGCGCTTGCGCGCGGGGGGCGTCGGCGGGCAGTTCTGGTCGGTCTACGTCCCTTCCACAATGCAGGGCAAGGAGGCCGTGCGCGCGACCCTCGAACAGATCGACATCGTCCACCGCATGGTCGCGAAGTACCCGGAGACGTTCGTGCTGACCCGCACGGCAGACGACGTGGAGCGCGCGTTCAAGGCGGGCAAGATCGGATCGATGATCGGCATGGAGGGCGGGCACTCCATCGACTCGTCGCTGGCGACGCTGCGCATGATGCACGCGCTGGGCGCTGGCTACATGACGCTCACACACAGCAGCAACGTGCCGTGGGCCGACTCGGCCACCGACACGCCAGCGCTGGGCGGGCTCTCGCCGTTTGGCGAGGCGGTCGTCCGGGAGATGAACCGCCTCGGCATGCTCGTCGACCTGAGCCACGTGTCGCCCGATACGATGGCCGACGCGATCCGCGTGTCAAAGGCGCCAGTGATCTTTTCCCACTCATCGGCGCGCGCGGTCTGCGACCATCCGCGCAACGTGCCCGACGAGATCCTTACGCAACTGCCGGCCAACGGCGGCGTCGTGATGGTCACCTTCGTGCCGGGCTTCATCGCTCCGGAGGCGGGCAAGTTGTATCCGCAGACGTCGGCGATGATGCGACAGATGGCTGAGAAATACGCTGACGACCCCGCGGGGATGCGAGCCGCGCGTGCGGAATGGCGCAAGACCCACCCAGAGCCGAAGGCCACGCTGTCGATGGTGGCCGACCACATCGACCACATCCGCAAGGTCGCCGGCATCGATCACATTGGCCTGGGCGGCGACTTCGACGGCATCGACACCGTCATCGCGGGGCTGGAGGATGTGTCGAAGTATCCCGCGCTCACCGCAGAGCTTCTGCGCCGTGGCTACAGCGACGACGACGTCAAGAAGATCTTGGGCCTCAACATCCTGCGCGTGATGCGAAGGGCCGAGGCGGTGGCGGTGTCTATGAAGGGTGAGCCACCTTCGGTGGCGGTGGACAAATAGGGCGCGCCTTTGGCGCGGAGGGCGCTCGCTTCGCTCGTACGGGGGCGCCTCGCTTGCGCTCGGCCGAAGGCGCGCCCCCGCGAGGCGAAGCCGAGCGGCCCTCGCGCGAGAGCCAGCAAGCGCCCGTCGCCGAGCGGAAGCGAGGCGCCCTCTTCGGGCCGCAGGCCCGCGCCTAGTACGCCACTCCCAGCAGCACGGCGTTAGCAAACAGTAGTTCCGTCGCCTCGGTGAACGCCCGGTAGTTGGGCTCTTCGGCAAACGCCACGATGTGGCCCTTCCCGACCGCCTGGTGCATCAGGAACGCCTTCTGGGCCAGTTGTGACTGCGCGTCGTCCCACGCCAGCCCGCCGACCACCAGTGTCTCCTTGGCGGCATAGGTGCCCACGTTGGTGCCCTTGTCGAGTTTGAGCGGCGTGAACACGCGCCGGCCCTCGACGATGGCCTGGATCCCGCCGTCGGTGCCCGAGGCGAGCCAGTGCTCGAGGTCGAGACGCACGCGGACGACCGCCCCGGGGGTGTTCTCGGGGCGCTCCCGTTCAGGCTGCACGGCCTTGTCGTAGTCGAATGGCTGCGGCGGATCCGTCGGTTTCTTGTCCTTGTCCTTGTCCTTCTCCTCGACGTCGGGTTTGCCGCCGCGCAGTTCGGGACGGGTATCGAGCAGGTTCACCTTCTCGCTGGCCGCCCACCGCGACGCCTCGCCAAGCGTCACCAGCGTGCCGCCGGCGCGCATCCATTCGCGCAGTCTCTTTACCGCATCGTCACTGAACGCGCTGTCGTAGGACCCTTGTGGCAGCACCAGCACGTCGACCTTGCCGAGGTCGAGGCGTCCAAGCGAAGACACGCGCACCGCGCTCACGGCGAAGCCGAAGCGGCGTTCCAGCACGTAGCGCGCCCACCCGGCCGACAGGCTCGACGTCGGCGCGTCCCACGCCAGCACCACACGCGGCACCTTCAGCGCCGTGACGTCGCCCGAGCCGAGCGAGACGCCGCGATCGACCCACCCGCTGTCGAGCGCGACGACCGGCACGCCGTGCCGTCCGACGATGCGGGCCAACGTCTCGCGCTGGCCCTCGCCCAACTCGGCGGCGCGAACGATCGCGGTGCCCGCCGGATACGTCCTGGGGCCGATGGTGAGGCTGCGGCTTGCCTGGTGCACCCGCACGCCCGCACCCAGCAGCGCGTACACGGCGCCCGGCGTGTCGCTGCCCCACGGCAGGAGGTAGGCGACCTTGGCCGGCGGCAGCACGGCCACCACGGGTGCGGCTGCCGCGCCAACCGGCGTGGACGCCGGCGTCAGCGCCTGCGCGCTCGTGATGACGTCGACATCGAAGAGCGCCGGCAGGCTCCAGCCTGTGACGTCGTAGATCTGGTCACCGAGCCGCTTCTTGCGCCGGCGATCCTGCTCCTTCACGAACGCGTCTGGCTGCGGCACGTGCGTGTCGAGCAGGTTGCGCACGAGCCGGCCCGACGGCTGGGCCGCCGAGACGAGGTACGCGCCGGCTGGCACGTCCCGCGTGCCGACCGTGAACGCCTCGCGTGCCCTCCGCACGTCGATGCCCTGCCCTGCCAGATTCCGCGCCAGGCGCCCGGCCATCCCCGGGTCGTTGCCGGGCAGCAGGACATACTCGCGCGTGGCGGTCTTCTCGCCTTCGGCGATGGCCGAGCGGCGGTAGCCGAGGAACTCGCGGAGCAGGCGCTCGCGATTGCCGGCCGCCGTGTAGGCGGTCGTGATGGCGGCGTTGAAGTGATGCACGACGCCCTGGCGATACGTCAGCGTCGTGTCGTCCTCGCGCGTGAAGACCAGGCCGCGCGCAGACGCCTGCTCGTACGTCATGCCGATGGCGCCGTTGAAGATCGGCCACGACTCGCCGTACCCTGGATAGAACGAGTCGTAGACCTCGCGGATGAAATAGGCAAAGCCGCGGTCGTCGAATCGGGCGGCGTTGGCACGACCGAACACTTCGAACCAGCGGATCTGGTCCGGCGTGATGAACGGGTTGAGCGGATCACTCGGCGGCGCGAAATAGTACGTCGAGTCGCCGCCCATCTCGTGCAGGTCCACCACGACGTGCGGGAAGTAGTCGAGGGCGATCGCGAGGCGACCGCGCGTTTCCGGCTGGGTCTGCGCGAACCAGTCCCGGTTCATGTCGAACAGGTAGTGGTTCGACCGCCCGCCGGGCCACGGCTCGTCGTGTTCGGCGCTCAAACGATCGCCGTCTGGCTGGGCGGCGCGTCCCAGCGTGTTCTGGAAGAGGAAGCGCGAGCGGCCGTCCGGATTCTCGAGCGGGTCGATGAGCACGATCGACTCGCGAAGGATGGTGTCGACCATCGCGTCGCCGCGGGCGGCCAGCAGGTGGTAGGCCTCGGCCAGCGCGGCGTCGGAGGACGAGATCTCGTTGCCGTGGACGGCGTGCATCAGCCAGGTCACGACGGGCAGCTCGCCTAGCAGGCGCGACTCGTCGGCACCGGACAGCGTGCGCGGGTCGGCCAGGCGTTTGAGGTCGGCCTTGATCTGATCGAGCCCACTGATGCGGGCCGGCGAGGCGATGGCCAGCACGTGCAATGGCCGGCCCTCCCAGGTGCGGGCGTACTCCACCAGGCGCGTGCGGTCGGGGGAGGCAGCAGCCAGTGCCTTGAGGTAAATTACGATTTCTTCAGGCGCGCTGATCTGGTCCCCGAAGTCGTGTCCCAGCACGGCCTTGATGGTGGGAATCCCGGCGTCGTAGGTCGTGCCGGGCCACAGTTCCTGGGCGTGGGCCGTGCCCGTCGTCAGCAGGAGTGCCACCACCGCGCCCATCACCAGCCTCATGCGTCCTCCCCGAAAAGTGTGGAGTATAGCCGAACCGGCGCGGTGGGCCGGGCGTCCTAACTGTGCGATAGTGACCTAAGGAGTTGTGATGCGAATGTCCCGTCGCCTGGTGTCGATTGCCGCCGGCGCCGTTGTCCTGCCCGTCGTGCTGGCCGCTCAACAGCCCACGTTCAAAGCCGGCACACAAGTGGTGCCGCTCTACGTGACCGTCGTCGACGCCGACAAGCGCCTGGTGGCGGATCTGGCCCGGGAGGATTTCGAGGTGCTCGACAACGGCAAGCCGGTGGCGTTGACGCTGTTCAACAACGAGCCCGAGGCGTTCTCGGTGGTGGTGATGCTCGACACCAGCGGGAGCATGACGGCGTCGCTCGCACTGCTGAAGGACGCCGCCGAGCAGTTCGTGATCCGCCTGCTGCCGGAAGACCGCGGCATGGTTGGCGCATTCAGCGACAAGATCCAGTTTCCGATCTCGGCCTTCACCTCTGACCGCGACGAGCTGGCCGGAGCGATCAAGGATCTGGGCTTCGGCAACCCGACGCGCCTCTACGATGCGATCGAGGCTGGCATCCAGCAGCTGCGTGACGTGCAGGGACGCCGGGTCGTCCTGGTGTTCACCGACGGCGACGACACGGCCAGCAAGATCGGCATGGGCAAGGTGCTCGACCAGGCCCGCGCCGACGAGGTGATGATCTACACGATCGGCCTGGAGAGCGAGTACTTCAACGGGCAGTACAAAGTGCGCACGCGCCCGGATCGGGGACTCAAGCGCCTGTCGGATGAAACCGGCGGCGGCTACTTCGAGCTGAAGCAGACCGACGACCTTGGACCGACCTTCACGCGCGTCGCGCAGGAGCTGCACAGCCAGTACGTGCTCGGGTTCCCGCCCGCGACCGACGGAAAGCTGCACAAAGTGGAAGTGCGCGTGAAGAAGCTGGCGATGGTCGGGCGGGCGCGCAAGAGCTACCTGGCCCCGACCAGCGGCACCCAGTAGCGGTCACGCCCACTACGGGAGTCCACGCACGCCAACCACGGAGGCACGGAGAACACGGAGGCCACACGGAGTTTGATCTTTACAGAAAAAAAAGTCTGAAAAGACTCCGTGCGTTCTTCGTGATCTTTGTGTCTCTGTGGTTGCCGTACGTGATCTAGGCGAACGCGATGACGACGACCGCCACGGCCAGCAGAATACCCGTGACCAACTCCGCGCTGCCCGAGAACGTCCATTCGAACCGATTCATGATTGCCTTCCTGTCTTGATAACCACTTATTGATACGTGCAGTCTCCAGGCAAGTTCGCCTGGAGGCCCAAAGAGCCGTCCGCCAATGCTGGGATGAAGCGACGGCCCCCACGTCTCTTAGATGCTAGGGACAGGCCAAGGCGCGGTGCGCTCGTAGTTGCCCGCCATTTCACACAATGGGCTGGAATGGTCGGACCAATTCGAGGGCCAGCTATCGGCAACCCGACACGTCGATCACAACCCTGGTCGCCGGCTAGAATCTGCCATGACCTCGCCGCGACGCCTCAAGGCCGACGTCCTTCACCAGCTGACCTCCGACGGTCTTGTGCCCGTCATCCGGGCCGAGTCGGCTGCCATCGCCTTGCGGATCGTCGAGGCGCTGGTGGACGGGGGCATTCAGACGCTGGAGATCACGATGACCGTGCCAGACGCGATGGGAGCGATTGGAAGCGTCGCCGATCGATTTGGCGCGTCGGTTCTGCTCGGGGCCGGCACCATCACCAGCCGCGCGCAGGCTGAAGGGGCCATCGACGCCGGCGCCGAGTTCCTCGTGACGCCGTGCGTGGTGCCCGACGTGATCGCGGTCGCCAAAGAGCGCGGCGTCGCGGTATTGCCCGGCGCCATGACGCCCACCGAAGTCTTCACCGCGTGGTCGCTCGGCGGCGACATCATCAAGATCTTCCCGGCCAGCAACGTCGGCGGCGCCTCGTATCTGAAGGCGCTGAAGGGCCCGTTCCCACAGATTCCGCTGTGCCCGACCGGCGGCGTGAACCTGCAGACCATCGGCGACTTCGTGAGGGCGGGCGCCGTGGCGGTCGGCGTGGGCGGCGAACTTTTGTCGAGGTCGGCCATCGACAAGGGCGACTTCGCGCAGATCACGACGCTGGCCCGGCAGTACGTGGCCGCCCTCGAGGCGGCGCGCGCGTACCTGCTATGATCCCGGTCCCCGGCAAGGAGCGTCAGCAAATGCGAGCGATGTGGTGCGCGGCACTCGCGGTGGCGTTGGTCACCACCGCGGCGTGCGGCAAGTCGGAAGAGCAGAAGCAGGCAGACGCGGCAGCTCAGCAGGTCAAAGAGGCTGCGGCGAAGTTCGACGAAATGGCCAAGGGCCTTGCCGGCGCCGCAGGCGCCGTAGGCACCGACGGCAAGCCCGTTGATCCGGTGAATTTCAGGGATCTGCAGGCGCTCTTCCCTGACCTCCCCGGTTGGGAGAAGGGCAAGCCGACTGGCGAGAAGATG
>JAENWD010000314.1 GCA_016650245.1 Vicinamibacteria bacterium | reverse complement strand
GGGCTGAAGGCCGAAGGCTGTAGGCTGAAGGCTGATGAAGGCCGACAGCTATACTCGACTGGCGTGAAGCGCCTCGCCGTCCTGGGCCTCTTCGTCCTGCTGGCCGTCGCCCACACGTGGCCGCTCGCCCAGCGCCCCGCCCTGCACTCGCGGGTCGACAACGGCGACTACAGCCTCAACGTCTGGGCTGTGGACTGGGTGGCGCGCACGCTGCCCACCGATCCCGCGCACCTGTTTGACGCCAACATCTTCCATCCCGCGCGGCTCACGCTGGCCTATTCCGAGCCGCTCGTCCTGCAAGGCGCGCTGGCGATTCCTGCCGTGTGGCTGGGCGTGCCGCCGGTGGCGACGTACAACCTGCTGCTGATTGCGGGCTTCGCGCTCTCGGGCTGGGCGTTCGCGCTGCTGGTGCACCGCGACACGGGCAGTTGGACCGCGGGCATCGTCGCCGGGTCCGCCGTCGCCTTCAACGCGCATCATCTGGTGCGCATCGTGCACGTGCAGGCGCTGCACCTGGAGCTGGTGCCGATCGTGTGGCTCGCGATCGACCGCCTGCTCGTCACCGGGCGAACGCGCTATGCGGCGCTACTTGGCGCGTCGCTCGCCCTGCAGGCAACGGCGTCGATCTACCTGCTCGTCTTCACGGGATGGGCTGTGGTCTGCGCGTGGGTCGCGCGGGTGCCGGAGTGGCGCAACCGGCTCCGCGACACCGCCGGGTGGACGGCGGTGGCCGGCATCACGTGCGCGCTGCTGCTGTGGCCGGTGTTGTGGCCGTACGAAGAGTTGGCGCGCACGCAGGGCATGGTGCGCAGCATCGCGGAGACCCAGGGCTGCGCGGCCACGTGGACCGACTACCTCTACACCGGTTCCCGCGTGCACTTCGACTGGTGGAGCTACCGCTTCAAGGACAGTTCGGACAGCAACTTCCCCGGCATCGTCGTCACCGGGTTGGCGGTGTTCGGCCTGCTCGGCGCCTCGGGCCGCGGTCCTCGCGCGCGCATGTGGCTGGCCGTCGTCATCGGCTCGGTGCTGCTCTCGGCGCTGCCGCGGCTGCCGGGATTCGCGTGGCTGCACGAACACGTGTCCGCGTTGGGCGCCATCCGCTGCTACTCACGCGCCGGGCAGATGGCGCTTGTGGGCATGGCGGTGCTGGCCGGCTACGGCGCGGCGCGGATCATGGGCGCGCTGCGCGCGGGGGGCTCGGCGCCTGACGGCGCCGAGGGGGGGCGTGCGCGCGTCGCACTGGCTATCGCGCTGGTGGCGGCCATCAACCTCGAGGCGCTGCGTGCGCCGCTGTGGTATCGCGACTTCCCCGGCATCCCGGCCATCTACGACGTCCTGCGCGACCAGCCGCATGCCGTCGTCGTCGAGATGCCCTTGTTCGGCCGCCGCGCGTTTTTCGGCAACGCCGGCTACATGATCAACGCCACACGCCACCGCCATCCGATCGTCAACGGCTACAGCGGCTTCGCCCCGCCCGGCTTCGAGGACACGGCGCAGACGATGAGGGCGTTTCCGGGCGAGAGTGCGCTGGCGTTGATGGACACGCTGGGCGTGACGCACATCGTCGTGCACCGCAACACCGCCCCGATGCAGCGGCGCCGCGCGCTCGTCGACGCCAGCCCCGCGCTGCGCCTAGTGGCCGAGCAGGATGGGATCGCAATCTATCGGATTGTCGGTCGGTAAGAACACGGACCGGAGACAGCCTCGGGAACTGACGCACCAAGCCTCAGGCCTCGGGAGCGAAGGCACCTAGCCTCCAGGGCCTTCAGTTCAGAACTGGAAGTAGATGAAGTCCATCGACGCCTGGCTGCGGAACACCAGGATCGCGGCAAACAGCAGCGCCAGCAGCACGCCGTCCACGATCGCCAGCCGGGCCGGCTCTTTGCGGTCGCGCCAGCACTCCACCCACAGGCTCTGCACGACCAGCGGCGCGGCAAATGGCAGGACCCGCAGGGCCAGCGCGTAGCCGGCCCGCCGCTGGACCGACGTGCTCGCCGCGGGCGAGAGGGTGAGATCGCGGATCAGCATCGTGATGTCGGTCTCGCGGAACATCAGCCAGCCGATACCCACCAGCACGAACATGCCGGCAATCTGCAGTGGCGTGAAGACGGCCATCCACGCGGGCCGCTCGCCCAGCACGCGGCGGCGGATGCGGCTGGCCACCAGCAGCAGCCCGTGGTAGAAGCCCCACAGCACGTAGTTCCAGCTCGCCCCGTGCCAGAAGCCCGAGAGCACGAAGGTCGCGAGGATGGCGGCCAGTTCGCGGGCAAAGCCGTGGCGCGAGCCGCCCAGCGGGATGTAGACGTAGTCGCGGAACCAGGTGGAGAGCGAGATGTGCCAGCGGCGCCAGAAGTCCTGCGGTCCGCGCGCCAGGTACGGGTGGTCGAAGTTGACCATCAGCTCGAAGCCGAACCACCGCGCCGTGCCGCGCGCGATGTCGCTGTAGGCCGAGAAGTCCGCGTAGATCTGGATCGCGAAGGCGAACACGCCCGCCCACAGCATCTCGAAGGCCGGCGCCTCGAGCGCGAAGACCTTGTCGGCGACCAGGCCCACGTTGTCGGCAATCACCAGCTTCTTGAAGAAGCCCCACGCCATCAACAGCAGGCCCGAGCGCGCTCGGTCGGGCGAGAAGCGCCGCTCCCCTTCCACCTGCGGCAGAAGATGCGAGGCGCGTTCGATGGGGCCCGCCACCAGTTGGGGGAAGAAGGCGACGAAGGTGGCGACGTCCACCAGGCTCCTGCGCGCGCGGAGCTGTCCGCGGTAGACGTCGATGGTGTAGCTGAGCGCCTGGAAGGTGAAGAACGAGATGCCCACCGGCAGCACCACGTTGAGGACGTGCGCTGATGTGGGCAGGCCGACTGTCGTCAGGATCGCGCCGACGTTGTCGATGAAGAAGTTGGCGTACTTGAAGTAGGCCAGCATCCCCATGTTGGACGCGACGCTGAAGGCGAGGTAACGCTTCCTGTGGGCCGGGTCCGCCTCCATCCTCAATGCGGCCCAGTAATCGATGGACGTCGAGGTGACGAGCAGGATCAGGAACCACGGCGTCACCCACCCGTAGAACACGTAGCTGGCCGCCAGCAGCAGGCGGTTCTGCCAGCGATGCGAGAGCCGCCAGTACAGCGTGACCGTGACGAAAAAAAAGACGACGAAGTCGAGCGAGTGGAAGATCATTCGACGAGCGGCGCGGCGGTCTTCGCGAAGGCTTCGGTGTACTCGCGTCGCCTGCTGCCGAATAGGTGGTCGCCGTCTTTGTACCAGTCCAGCGTGAAGGCCGGGTTGCCCGTGTCGTCGATGAACATCGCGCCTTCAGATTCCAGGTAGACGCGCAGCTCCGCGACGTACTTGCGCAGCGCGGGCGACTGCAGCGGCGGGCCGTCGGGCCGCGGGCGGCGCTGGACGCGGACGAAGGCCAGGCGCACGCCGCGCGATTTCGCCAGGCGAATCAGTTCTGGAAGGATCGAGGTCGGTAAGTTCTGGGCGAAGTCGGCCTGGGCCTGTTCGGCCGCCATGTCGGCGTCGGCCATCGGCCGCAGCTTCTCGAAGGCGAACAGCCCGTTCATGTCTTTCGTGAACGCCGCCGCGCGACGGGGGCCCACGAGGTACTCGGCAGGCCACTGGCCGAGACGATCGTCGGCGCGCGCCATCAGCGGCGCTGCGTGGTAGACGCGCTCAACGGCGTCGTGGACGGCGGACCAGCCGCCCTGGCGCCGGCTCGCGAGCACCTCGTTGAGCGCGGGCTCTTCGGGTCCGGCCACCGTGTCGAGCGACCAGCGGAACGCCGCGTCCAGGCGGAACATCACGTCCGTGAGGTTGTAGTCGCGGAAAAAGACGATGGCGGCCTTCGGCGTCACATCCGCGCCGAGCACGTGGTTCTTGAAGGCGAGGTACCACCAGGCCGAGCCCGTGCCGGGCTGCATCACCCACCATGTCTGCCGGTTTATTGTGCGGCGCATGTGGGTCGGGTCGATGCGCGAGCCCAGCATCGAGTCGCCGATGAAGACCAACTCGGGGCGGATGCGGCGGATGTCCTCGCGGAACGTCGGGTCGTACGGCAGGCGCTGGCGGAACGTCTCGAGCGCAGGCAGATAGCTGAGCGGCGCGCCGGCCGACACGCGGGCGGCGATGGGCCGCAGCCCCAGCGGCAGCAGCAGCGCGATGGCGGCGATGAGGATCAGGTCGCGTCGAGTGGACCGCGAGTTTCCGCGCGGCGGAGCGTCGGACATGCGGACGGTATTATGGCCGAGGTCGAGCCGTGGATTCAGGCGTCTGTCGCGGCCCGTGGTATCCTTACCACAGGTAAGGAGCTCAGGATGCCCACCGCGACTCTCTCGAGCAAGGGACAGATCACGCTGCCGCGGCAGGTACGCCAGGCCCTGGGTGTCACCACGGGCGACCGGGTCGCCTTCACCGTCGAGGCGTCTGGAGAGATCCGTGTGCGGGCCGCCACCGACGACGTCCGCTCGCTCAAGGGCCTGCTGCCGCGCCCCCGGCGGGCAGTCTCTCTGGCGGAGATGGACGCGGCGATTGCGCGCCGGGGCCGGCGGCGATGACAGGCGTCGACACCAACGTCCTGGTCAGGTACTTGCTGCAGGACGATGGGCCGCAGGCACGGCTGGCCAATCGCTTCTTCGACGAGCTCGTGGCCTCTGGCGACCGGTGCGCCATCGGCGTCGTGGTGCTCTGCGAGCTGGTCTGGGTGCTCCGCGGTGCGTACGGCGTCGATCGGAAGGCCGTCGTGACGACGATCGATCGGCTGCTGAGCGTCGGCCAGATCGAGCTGATCGATCGCGACATCATCGTCGCCGCATTGGCCCGGTATCGACGTGGGCCGGGCGATTTCGCCGACTACGTGATCAGCGAATCGAACCGCCACGCGGGGTGCGCCGCGACGGTGACGTTCGACAAGAAGCTGCAGCGCGAGCCGGCGTTTCAGCTCCTGTAGGCACCAATGCCGACATCGCCCTGCGCATGGGGAAGAGCGGAGCCTCGTCGGGCGAGATCGTGTTGCGCGTTGTCAGAACAGCCGCGTGATGCCGGGCACATCATCGAAGCCGGCATCGAAACTGACGATCCG
>JAENWD010000313.1 GCA_016650245.1 Vicinamibacteria bacterium | reverse complement strand
TGCAGCTTTTCTGTCTGCCTGCGCACGCGATGGCGCAGCACCGCCACCCAGGCCAGCGAACACAGCACCACGCCCGCCATGACGCCGACCGCCGCGAGCATCTGCGTCGCGGTCCACCAGGGCGCAGCTTGCACCAGCGACACATCGGCCTGCGACTGCAGCAGGATCTTGAAGCCGCGCGGCGCGCGCTGGCTCGCGGCGCCATCGGTGCTCACCAGGCACACGCCGACCACGTCGAGCACGCTGCCTTGCCTGAGCGAGCCGGTCGGGCCCCACGCGGCGCCCTCATCGGTTTGCCAGACCGCGTTGAACACGTGCGCGCCGTCCTGCAGCACCAGGATGTGCTCGGCCCCTGCGTCGATGCGATCGAGCAGCCGGCCGCGAATGCGGACGAGCGCCGCGTCGTGCGCGCCGGTGAGCGCCTGCTCCGCGGTGATCCTCACCGAGGTCGGTCGCGACGTCCGACCGACAGGCCGCACCAGGGAATCCCGCAACACGGCGCTGTAGTCGCCCAGCGACGGGAAGCCTGACACGTCGATCTCATCGCCTGGCGCGACAGATTCGTCCGCCAACGTCTCGAACACCTGGATGCTGCCGGCCGACGCGTCACTGACAAACAGCAGGTCCCGGCCGTGCATCGTGACGACGCCGCGAATGTGCGCGCGGCGGGGCGAGCTCGAGTCGGGATCGAACTGCAGCAGTCCCTGGATGGACTGCACGGGCGACGAGAACGGATCGCCCGGCGCCGGCCGCTCCACCACCACCTGCGCAAGCGCGGGAGCATAGACCTGGAAGCCAATGAGCTGGCGTTTCTGATTGAACGTGCTTCCGCACACGCCGTGGACGCTGACCTCCGCGTCGATCAGGCCGGTGGGCAGGCTGTCGTCGGTGAATCGCGGAATCATCACGGCCAGTCGCTCGCCGCCGGCCACCAGCTCCAGCACGAGCTGCTGTTCTTCTGTCCGCTTCATGCCGCGCACGATGCCGCGCACCGACACCCACTGGCTGTCTTCCGCCCCGGTCATCAGGCGCTGGTAGGGCACCGGCCGTGCGGGGGGCAGCAGGGCCGGTCCGAGCACGCGGAACGATGGCCGGAGGATCTCCGGCGCGAAGTTGCCGGGTCCTGTCCAGCCGCTGACTTCCACTCGGTCGCCCGCGTTGGGCGCGCCTTGTGCGCCGTGCAGCGCCACGAAGATGCCGGTCGCCCCATCCTGCAGAAACAGCATCGACCAGGCGGGGTCGACATAGGTGGCGATGCCGGCGACATGTACCGGGTAGTACCGGCCAGCCTCGGCGCGCGACATCCGGCGGATGTCGTCCACACGCGTCAGGACGGGCAGCGCGGAGGTCGCCTTGGTCAAGGACGCGCGCAGCGTGTCCGGCACTCCGAGATCCGCGAAGTCGCTCACCATCACCCGCAGATCCGCAACTCTGACTTCGCCGGCAGGGGCCTGAACGCACACGCCCTGCAACCCGATCGAGGTGCCGACCAGCGCCGACATGTCCAGCAGCGGAAACTCCTGCACGCGCACTTCAACCGAGTGCTGCGCGTCGGTCACGTGGAGCCGCAGGTAGCCGTCCCAGATCGACAGCGCCTCCACCACACCCGTGGTCTGCACGCGCCGGCCGTCGCACGTCGTGTCGCTGAGTGCCGCCAGCGGCACCGCGGTGGGGGTGGGGAGCGGCGTGGTGCCGAGGCGCTCGACGGTGGGTCGGCTGACCAGGGGGAGGCCGGGGATATCCGAGACGCCGGTCCACCCGGCGACGTCCATGAGATCGCCAGGCGCGTAGGACTGGCGGTTGCCGCTGATGTCGATGGCGAGCGCGCCGTCCTGGCCCTCGACGAACAGGCGACTCCACTGGGAGTCGGCGTAGGTCACGACGCCGCGGACACGCACGGGCCACCCCTGATCCGCCACATCGGATGGCAGCGCCCGGACCGCAGCGATGGTGGTGAGCAGCCTTGGGGTTCCGC
The DNA here is from genome assembly GCA_016650245.1 of Vicinamibacteria bacterium. Lineage (GTDB taxonomy): Bacteria > Acidobacteriota > Vicinamibacteria > Vicinamibacterales > JAENWD01 > JAENWD01. The sequence goes on along the minus strand of JAENWD010000313.1, from coordinate 3,195 downwards.
TCGATGTCGGCCTGCCGCATCCGACGGGGAGGGCTACCGCGAGGAGCAGGATCAGACCGTAGCGACGCCGTATCCAGCGGCTTGCAATCGTGTGCACTCGATGGGCCTCGGGGGCGTCCTGGCCGACCGGACCGTACGATGGCCGGCTCTTACAGCCCCCATTGGATCTGTCGGCAGTTTCGCCCTCCGACGACAGCCTACGACGTTGCGACGGTCAACGATTCCAGCCGCCACGCCGTGTCGTTGCTCGCGACCACGAGTCCACCCAGCGGATCGAACGCCACTCCTACCAGCCCTGCGCCGCTCAACACCAGTTCCGGCGGCGCTGTCGATCCCAGCTCCACTCGATACAGCCCGCTCGCCCCCGATAGCGCCTCGACGATGTAGAGCGCGCCGTCGGGACCAAAGGCCAGTCCCTGCGGCCGGCCGAAATCTGACCACGCGATCTCCACTTTCCCGTCAAGCGACACGCGGTACACGTGGTCGCGCGTGGTGAGGGTCGGCGCCGTGACATACAGCCAGCCGTCGGGCCCCATCGCCAGGTGGAACGCGGCCACCGACGCCGGCACCGACGCCACCATCGCCGCGTGCCCGTTGGGCAGGACGCGGAAGATCGTGCCCGAGCGGTCGCCTACCAGCAAGGCGCCCTCGGGCGAGAACGCCAGGCCGCACGCGACGCCGACGTCGCTGACGGCCGTCTCGTAGTGCCCGCTGTCGTCCACCCTGTAGACGACGCCCTCGAAGCGGCTCGAGACGTAGAGGCGGCCGTCGGGGCCCAGGGCCATGGCGGTCGCGTTGACCAGGCCCGTCACCAGCGACTCGCGCGCGCCGTCGCGGGCGATCCTGAAGACCGAAACCGGCACCTGCTGCCCGCGCCCGCCGCTGTAGGTGACGTACAGCCGGCCGTGCTGGTCAAAGACGGGACTGTCCACCTGGTGCAGTCCCTCGGCGACGACACGGCCTGCCTGGAGCAGCGCGTGGCCGTCGGCGCCTGCGACGGTGAGAGGCAACACGCCGCCGGGCAGCCCGGGCGGCACAGTCACGGACAAACGCGTCGCGCGCGCCGCGCCCGCGCGCGCAGGGGCGCCGGCGATGCGCACGTCGGGCAGGGTCGGGCCGGCGAGGTCGAAGCCCTCGCCGATAACCGTCAGCTGCCCGCCGTCGGTGGCCGCGGTGGGGGTGACGCCCACGACTCGAGACACGTGGGGAGCGTACTACGAACTGAAGTGCTGGGTGCTGGAGTGCCGAGTGCTTCCGCTAGGGGACGACCGTGAAGCCGAGCGCGGCGGCAGAAGCGTGGATGCGGTTGTCCAGCGTCAACACCCCCAGGCCCCGCACCGCCCCGCGGGCCACCAGGGCAGAGGCCAAGTGCAACGCGTCGAGCGTCCGGATCGGTTCAGCCGGGAAGCGATGCCTGGCGCGCTCGACGACATCGGCGTTGACGCGCAGCACGTGCCAGCCGGTCGCGACGGCATTCAGGCGGGCACGCCGGTCGGCGGCGTCTGTCTCGGCGATCTCGCCCAGCGTGACGGCACGGATCAATACCCGGTCGCACTCGACCAGCGTGAGATCGGAACTGACGACGGTCGTGGCGCTGGCCAGGGCCCGCCGGACCCTCGACGCGTCGGGCTCCCCAAGCAGCCAGGCCAGCACGGCACTGGTCTCGGCGTAGAGATTCACGAACCACCGCGTTCGGCGTCGAGCAACTCCGCCGCGCGACGGGTGCGCAAGGCGCGCGGCAGGGCGGGGTAATCCTGCGGCTCCGACGCGGCCAGGGTCACTCCCCCGTTGCGCGCCAGGCTCGCCAGTCCAGCGGGCACCCCGCTGTCGTGTGCGGTGCGCCCAGGGGGCCCGAGTTCCGCCACGACTTCGCCTCGATCGGTGACCAGCAGACTCTCACCGCCGCGGACCTGCCTGACGTAGTCGCTCAGCCGGTTCTTGAGTTCGCGGATGCCCACGGCCTTCATGGTCTAAATGTAGCCTCATGAGGCCACATTGTCAATTTGCCAGCGCCTGCCCGCCGCAAGACTCTTGGAGGCACTTCGGCACGCGGCACGTCGGCAAGGCGGGTACACTGACCGGCGTCGTGCCGCCCGCGTTGCTGCTGCTCGTTCAGATCGTCGTCATCCTCGGCCTGTCCCGCCTGGCAACACCCGTCGCGGCACGACTGGGACAACCACCGGTCATGGCGGAGATGATCGCCGGGCTGCTGCTGGGCCCCTCTTTGCTCGGATGGGTGGCGCCGCAGCTGTCGGGCGTGATGTTTCCGGCCGCCTCGCTTCACACGCTCAGCATGATTGGCCAGATCGGCATCGTCGTGTTCATGTTCATGGTCGGCTGGCGTCTCGAGATCGAGACGCTGAAGACGATCGGCCACATGGCCCTGGTCACCAGCGTCGTGAGCATGACTGTGCCGTTTGCGCTGGGCAGCACGGTGGCGCTCGTGGCCTGGTATCCGTACGCCCCGCCCGGTGTGGCGCTGCTGCCGTTTGCGCTGTTCATGGGATCGGCGATGAGCATCACGGCGTTTCCGGTCCTGGTGCGGATCCTTGCGGACCAGGGGCTGACGCGCACGCGGGTCGGGGTGCTGGCCGTGACCTGCGCCGCGTTCAACGACGCGGCGGGATGGCTGATCCTTGGGGCGATCACGATGATCGTGCGGGCCGGCGGCATGGCCGACGCCGGTCGCGTGCTGGTGGGGTTGGCGCTCTATCTGATCGTGATGTTCGGCGTGGCGCGGCCCCTGGTCGCGCGCGTCGCCGGCCGGCGGGGCGCGGCTTTTGGCCGATCGGCCGGCAGCCTCGCGATCATCCTCGTGGTCATCGTGGCGTCGGCGTACACGACCGACGCGCTGGGCGTGCATGCGCTCTTTGGCGCGTTTCTCGCCGGCGTCGTCATGCCGCGCGACGCCGAGGCCGAGCGCGTCTTCAGCGAGGCCGTCGAGCCGGCGATCATCACGTTCCTGCTGCCGATCTTCTTCGCTTTCAGCGGCCTGCGCACCAGCATGAACCTGATTGCGGGCCCGGAGCTCTGGGGGCAGATGGCGCTGATCCTCGCAGTGGCCATCGTCGGGAAGGGCGTCGGCTCGGCGCTGGGCGCGCGCGCGATGGGCGCGACGTGGGCCGATGCGTCGCTGCTCGGCGTGCTGATGAACACGCGCGGCCTGATCGAGCTGGTCGTGCTCAACATCGGCTT
>JAENWD010000312.1 GCA_016650245.1 Vicinamibacteria bacterium | reverse complement strand
GATCTCACGAGTCCGCCTGGCAGAGGCGGCGCGGTGGCACGGCAAGGCGGAGTCTATCACGTCGCGAATCGCCTGCGGAATGCGCGGACGATGGTCGCAACGAGCATCACGATGGCCAGCCCCAGCAGCAGCGTGACGGCCAGCGCGGCCAGCGGGTACTTGAGCGCCAGCGCCCACAAGGCGACCACCAGCGCGTCCTCGAGCAGGCTGAGCAGCCAGTTCGAAACCGGCTCGGGGCTGGTGTTGGCCACCACGCGCGTCCCGGCCTTGGCGACATGACTGCCCGCGGCCACCGCGCCGCCCAGCAGCGCGATCATCCCCTGCGTCGCCGGCGAGGCCTCGCCCAGTCCCGCCACCGCCACCAGCGCGCCGCCCACCGGCCGGATGACGGTGTGCACGCTGTCCCACAAGGTGTCGACCCACGGCACCTTGTCGGCGACGAACTCGACGCAGTAGAGGACGATCGCCGTGCCGATCACCCAGTCGTGATCGAACATCGCGTACTCGCCCGGCAGCACCACCCACCCGAACCGCGACGCCAGCCCGATCAGGGCCACGGTCGCGTACAGGTTGATGCCCGCGGCAAACGAGAAGCCGAGGGTGCGGCCGAGAAAAGCTAACGTCTCCATATTGCTCCGCTGATCACAATCGCGACGGCGCGAAGCCGCGATGGCGCGATGGCAGAATTGGAAAGGGCCATCTTCGCGCCTTCGCGCCTTCGCGCCATTGTGATTGTGGCGTCTGATTCTCTACTTCGTAACCTGCTCCCCCAAAGTTTCATCCGAGCATCCGCTGGATCGTGTCCCGCACGGTCGCGATCAGCTCGTCGCGGTCGTCGATGCTCATCCCCGTGGTCGCGATCGGGGGCCCGATCGTCACCGTCACTGTCGTCGGCCACACCAGTTTGCTGCCTTTGCGCATGGCGGCGCGGCTGCCTTCGATGGCCACCGGTACAATGGGCGCGCCGGCCTGCAGCGCCATGATGAAGCCGCCTTTCTTGAACGGCAGCAGTTGGCGCGTGCGGGACCGCGTGCCTTCCGGAAAGATCAGGAACGAGTTGCCGTCGCGCAGCGACTGCGCGCCCTGAGACACCGACGCCAGCGCCGCCTCGCGGTTGGCGCGCTCGACCGGCACGAATTCGCCCAGGATGAGAACGCGGCCCAGCAGCGGCAGCTTCGACAGCTCGGCCTTGAACAGGATGTGCAGCCGGCGGTGCAACACCTGGAACAAGACGGGCGGGTCGACGTTGCTCTGATGGTTGGCGCAGAAGACGACCGCACGATCGGGCGTGAGATGTTCGCGCCCACACACCACGGTCTTGATGCCGGCCAGCCTCAGCGCCAGCCCCACGCCGCCGTGCCCGAGCACGTAAAGCACCCCCGGCCACTTGAACAGCTGCGCGAGCAGCAGGCCCGGCGGCGCCGCAATCAGCACATACACCGCGATGGCGACAAACGTCGCCACCGAGCGCACGGCGGCCACCGCCGTCTGCAGGGCGTCGGGGCGCTCGACGGGCTCGTCCATTGACGCGGCGGCGGCGTTGGGATCTGACATCTGTGCTGATACTAGTCGCAGGCCGTGCCCGAACCCAACCTGCCCCAACCTGCCCCAACCCGCCCCAACCCGAGTTGCAGTACAGGCAAACGGCCCGACCCGCGCTATGCGGGCCGGGCCGTTCGAGTGCACGTTCGTGCGAGTGGTTACGACGCGCGACGCGGCGTCGAGGCGTTGGCGCGGGCCGCCACCAGCGGCGCACCGGCCGTCTTCACTTTCGGCCGCACGACGACGGTCAAGGCGGGGCGCTCGGCCTTCCGCACCTTGGCCGCGAAGCACTGCTCGAGCGCCTGATCCACTCGGCCTTCAACGGCCTGCGACTTCTCGCGGATGACGTCCGAGACTTCCGTGATGATGAGCGCACGCGCGCGATCGAGCATCCGCTTCTCGCGAAACGACAGGCTCTTCGAGCGCGCGAGGAACGCAAGGCTCTTCAACACGTCGGCCATGTCGAAGATCGACCCGCTCCGCATCTTGTCGGAGTTGTCCTTGAAGCGGCCCTTCCAGTTCTGATGGTCGTCAATCTGACCGTCGCACAACCGGCCAAACAGCCGATCGACTTCCGTGTCGGTAATCGCCCGACGCAGGCCAACTTCATCCGCGTTGGTGAGCGGCACCAGCACGGTGGTCTCGTTGGCGACGATTTTGAGATGGTAGAACCCGCAGGTCGTGCCCAGGATTGTCTTTTCTTCGATGCGCTCGACGACGCCAAGCCCATGATTCGGGTAAATGACCTTGTCACCAACCAGGAAAGTCACGAGTCCCCCGTTCGGAAGTAGTGGTAGGCGCCCGGTATTGCAGCGTGCGGAACCCTCTGAGTATAGCGCGGTTTTGTGGCCGTGACAACGAAAAACAGCCGGAATCCGGCCGTTTTTGACACTTTCTGGCGTTCGCCCTCCCCTGCCTGGCAAGCCCGCCCCTGGCCTCTAACCCCTTAATTGCCCAAGAGTTGTCTGTCCACTGGGGCTGTGAACTGTCCTCAGGCCTCTGGAGACTGCGCTCCTGGCCTCAGGCCTCGTCGGCTTCGCTGATAGCCTCAAGAGCGCTCCCGAGGCCAAGTGCGTGAGTTCCCGAGGCTAGGTGCGAACGCTGCGGAGGCCTGTGGTACGCTCTCCCCATGCGCTCGCGATTGCTCACGCTTCCCGCGGCCGCTGTGGTGTGTGCGGCGCTTGCCGTGCCCGCGGTTGCGCAGTTTCCCGTCCCCCCCTCGCCCACAAGCCTGGCGCCCTACGTGCCCACGCCGCAGGACGTCGTGGACCGCATGTTGAGCCTGGCCAACGTCACCGCCGCCGATGTCGTCTACGACCTCGGGTGCGGTGACGGCCGCATCGTCGTCACCGCCGCCAAGAAGTTCGGCGCACGGGGAGTCGGCGTGGATTTCGACCCGGATCGCATCAAGGAATCTGAGGCCAACGCCAAGGCCGCCGGCGTCGAACATCTGGTGACCTTCAAGCTGCAGGACGCGATGACCGTGGACGTCTCGCCGGCGACCGTCGTCACGCTCTATCTTCTGTCCGGCTCGAACGCCAAGCTGCGCCCGATCCTCACACGCCAGCTCAAGCCCGGTTCGCGCATCGTGTCGCACGCCTTCAGCATGGGCGACTGGACGCCGGAGAAGACCGACCTGTTCACCGACAGCGGCGGCACCCAGCGGACCCTCTACCGCTGGATCACCGACGGCACGGTGCGGAACTGACGCTGTCAGCGAGAACTCCAGGGGCCAACGTCGGCTGACTCAGATCCCTGTCAGGAGACTGGCTGCCAGTCCGAGCACCCCACCCGCGACGAGCTCGGTGAGCCGATGGCGGTTCAGGACGAGCCGCGACCAGCTAAGAATGGGCACCACCGGCACGAGCGCCCAGCCGAGGGCAGACTCCAGCTGGATCAACGTCGCTGCGGCCAGTACGGCGAATCCGACATGGAGGGATACCTTCACCCAGCGATTCACGGCCGCCGCGCCGCCCAGCAGGCCGACCGGCGCCAACAACCCGCGCAGGAGCGGCGAGACCGGCTGCGTGACGGCCAGGTAGACGGCAAGCGCGAGCAACCCGAGGCCCGCGACGGCAAACAGCGCCGGACGCTCCTCGCGACGGGATGCGTCCACGTTGCCCCAGCGTCCCGAGCGGACCTGCAGCGCCATCAGCGCCGCGAGCGGAACCGTGGCAAACCCCGCCACCAGCAGGGCTGAGCGCACGCCTGCCCCCAGCGCCATCAGGCTTGCCATCACGAAGGGGTGAGCGAGAATCGAAATCCATCGGGCGAGCGCGTGCGTCATGGACGCGTCAGCGTCTTTCCGCCGATGCACGCGGCCGTGATGGCGAGTGCGACCAGCGTGGCCGGGCCAGGCGATGCGACCGGTTCACCGCGGAGCGCCTGCCAGAGCAAGATGCCGACCAGCGCCGCGTATGCGGCGGCGGCGGCACGGACCAGGGCGATCTGCCGGTCAGCAGGGCGCTGGCGCCGAGCGATGGCCCAGCCCACCAGCGGCAGCACCTGCATGGCGTGGAGTCCGACAAAGTGTGGCACGCGCAGGTCGCCGTGCGACGTGCTCCAGTTTGTGACTGGCAGCCCCGGCCCGCCATCTCGCCCGCCGACCGTGTGGCCACCCAGCACCGCGCCATCGCGAAGGCCTGTCAGCTGATCGCGCGCGGGCACACCCATCAGCCCGCCGATGGAGGCGCCGCCCAATGCGATGACCAGGCCCAGGCGTACCGCCCGGGCGCACGCGTGTGGCGCCGGTCGGCGGAACAGCGCGCGTGCCACCGCGACGGTGAGGCCCATCGCCGCCACGATGGCCGCGCCCATCGTCGTGACGATGGCCGCGTCGAGGTACGAGGTGGCGTTGAAGTGGCTGTGGACACCGCGTGCGGCCTGCAGGGCGATCAGCACGTTTTCGAGCGCGAGCACCAGCGCGACGCCCCAGCCGACCCGCTGCACGAAGGCTGGTCGCTCGCCGAGTGCCGCAAGGATCCACGCCAGCGTGAACGCAAACGCCGCGTTGGACACGCCGAACTTCAACGGCTTGAGCCACACTGGCACGCCGTCGAGCGTCCGCGCGTCCACGGCCAGTCCGACGGCCGCGCCTGCGCCGAACGCGAGCGACAGGCCCGTAAAGACAACCAGCGGCGGGCTCGCGTGCCACGCGGCTGTTGCGACGGCCCGTGGCCCCGCAGTCGTCAGTGGGTCCTCATGTAAACACTGTTAACATACGCGGGGACGCCACGCTCCGTCAAGTGTTATCGTCTGACGCGTGACCCGGCGTCCGCGCTCTGCTCCAAAGTCGTACCACCACGGCGATCTTCGCGAGGGGCTGGTCGAGGCCGCGCTGGCCATCCTTGGGCGCGGCAGCGCCGCCGCGCTCACGCTACGAGCCGCGGCGCGTGAGGCCGGTGTCAGCCCGGCGGCGCCCTACCGGCATTTCGCCGATCGCGACGCGCTCGTCGCGGCGGTGGCCGAGCGCGGATTTGCCGCCCTCTTCGATCGGATGCGCGCCTCGGCGACGCGGGCGCGGGTGTCGCCAGAACGGGGGCTGCAGGAGATCGCGGTCGCGTATCTGCGCTTCGCAATGGAGCGCCCGGCCGAATATCGCGTCATGTTCGGGCCCGAGCTGGCCGACCGCGCGAGGCATGCGGACCTGCAGCAAACATCCACACGGGTGTTTGCGCTGCTGGCCGAGGGCATTGCAGGGTTGCAGCGCGCGGGGCGGGTGCGTGCCGGGGACGCGCACGCGATGGCGCTGACCGCCTGGGCGCTGGTGCATGGGCTGGCGATGCTGGCGCTGGACGGCCGCGCAGCTGACGGCGACCTGGCCGCCCTCGAGCGTCTTGGCCGGACCGCCACCGAACTGCTGATGTTTGGCATGGCCACGCCCGCCGCGGCAGTCCACTCCCCTTCCAACACGCCCGCCCGGCGTCGCTCGGGCGCGCGAGTGCCTCGACAATGAGCCTCATGCAGAATTTCTACGAGCAATTTGCCTGGGCGGCCCAGCGCAGCGCCGGCCGCACCGCCATCGAGGTCCAACACAAGGACCACCTCGACAGCTTCACGTATGCCCGCCTGCGGGAGATGGCCGAGCGCACCGCGGCCTGGCTGGCAGTGATTGGCATCGGCCCCGGCGAGCGCTGCGCGATCATTGCGGACAACGACGCCCACTGGTGTGCGGCGTACCTCGGGGTCCTGCGCCGGGGCGCCATCGCGGTGCCGCTCGACACCGCCTACAAGGCATCGCAGGTCAACACGCTGCTGCGCGATTCAGGCGCCCGGGTGGTCTTCACCACGCCGAAGTACCTGGAAACCGTGCGTGCGGGACGCGCGGCCGCCGGCAGCGACTGCCGTGTCGTGCTGCTGCACGGACAGGCCGACGAGACCGCCAGCTTCGAGGGGATGATCGGCGGCCACATGCCGGCGCCTCCCCTGCCCGCGTGCCCCAGCAGGCTCGACGACCCGGCGGTCATCCTCTACACATCTGGCACCACGAGCGATCCGAAGGGCGTCGTGCTGACGCACGGCAACCTGCTGGCCGAACGCGCCGGCGCCTTCGAGATCGTGCGCGTGGACGAGCGCGACACGATTCTCGGCGTGCTGCCGCTGTTCCACGCGCTGGCGCAGATGGCCAACCTGCTGCTGCCGTTTTCAGCCGGCTCGCGTGTCGTGTTCCTCGAAACCGTGAACACGACCGAGCTATTGCGCGCGCTGGCCCAACGCCAGGTCACGATCTTCGCCTGCGTGCCGCAGTTCTTCTATCTGATCCACCAGCGGGTCACGACGCAGGTCGCCAAGTCCAACGTCGTCGTGCGGCTGGTCTTCTCGGGGATGCTGGCGCTCAACGGCGCCACTCGCACTTTGGGTCTGAACCTGGGCACGGTGCTGTTCCGCCGCGTCCACAACGTGCTCGGCGGCCGCATGCGCGTGATGGTGACCGGCGGTTCGCGATTCGACCCGGCCATCGGCGCCGACCTGTTCCGGCTCGGCTTCAACATCCTGCAAGGCTACGGTCTCACCGAGACGTCGGGCGCCGCCACGCTGACGCGGCCAAACGACCCGGCGCTCGAGACGGTCGGGCAGCCGCTGCCCGGCAACCAAGTGCGCATCGCGCCGCCGGACGCCGGCGCCGATGCCGAAAGTGGCGCCGACGGCGAGGTCCTCATCCGCGGCCCCATCATCATGCAGGGCTACTTCAATCGCCCCGACGCTACGGCGGCGACCCTGCGCGATGGCTGGTTGTACACGGGCGACCTCGGGCGCCTCGACCAGGCGGGGCGCCTGTCGATCACCGGCCGCAAGAAGGAGCTGATCGTCCTCAGCTCGGGCAAGAACATTTACCCGGAAGAGATCGAGGCCGTCTATCGAAAGTCCGCGTTCGTCAAGGAGCTCTGCGTGCTGGGGCTGGCCCGGCCCGACGAGCCCGCGGCCGAGCGGCTGTATGCGGTGGTCGTGCCCGACGACCAGGTGCTGCGCGACAGGAAGATCGCGAACGTCGGCGACATCATCCGCTTCGAGATGGAGGGCGCCTCGGTC
>JAENWD010000311.1 GCA_016650245.1 Vicinamibacteria bacterium | reverse complement strand
CGCAGCAGTTCGAGTCGCTCGACCGGATCACGGGCGAGATCGCCAACCTGTGGGTGTGGGGTCTGCCGACCGCCGAACTGCAGCGTGAGTACGACGCCACCAACGCGGTGACGATCGAGCAGATCGCCGCGGCCTCGAAAAAATACGTGCGGCCGGGCCAGGCCTCGCTGCTGCTGGTCGGCGACCGCTCGAAGATCGAAGCCAAGGTCAAGGCCCTCAACCTCGGCGAGATCGTGTTGCTCGACACCGAAGGCAAACCGGTGGCAGCGGCGGGAACGAAATAGGCTACGCGCTAGCAACTCTTTGGAGGTTTGTCGTGAAGCTGTTGATGATCGCTCTTCTCGGCCTGCTGGTGTCTCCGCTGGCTGGCCAGGCGCAGACGCAGGCGCCGCTGCTCGATCGCGAGCTATTTTTCGGCGACCCGGAAATCTCGGGGGCGCAGCTGTCGCCCGACGGGCAGTACATCTCGTTCATCAAGCCCTTCAAGGGCACCCGCAACGTGTGGGTCAAGAAGGCCGGCGAGCCGTTTGCGGCCGCCAAGGTGCTGACCGCCGACACGAAGCGCCCGGTGACGCAGTACTTCTGGGCGCGCGACAGCAAGTACGTGCTCTACGTGCAGGACCAGGGCGGCGACGAGAACTACAACGTCTACGCCGTGGACCCGTCGGCGGCGCCGGCGGCCGGCGCTGACGTCCCGGCCGCGCGCAATATCACCGATGCCAAGGGCGCGCGCGCGCGCATCTTCGACGTCCCCAAGAATGAGCCGGGCATCCTCTACGTCGGCCTCAACGACCGCGACAAGGCGTGGCACGACCTCTATCGGCTCGAGATCGCGACCGGCAAGCGCACGCTCATGCGGCAGAACACCGAGAAGATCGCCGGCTGGGTCTTCGACAACGCCGGCACGCTGCGCCTGGCGGCGCGAACGACCGACGCTGGCAGCACCGAGATCCTGCGTGTCGACGACAAGGGGTTCACGCCGGTGTACACGTGCTCGGTGTTCGAAAGCTGCGGTCCCGTCCATTTCCACAAGGACGGCCAGCGCGTCTACTTGGAGACGAGCAAGGGCGAAGGCGATTTGTCGCGGCTGACCCTGTTCGATCCGGCCAGCGGCAAAGAAGAACTGGTCGAATCGGACCCGGCAAAGAAGGTGGACTTTGGGGCCGCCCATTTCTCCGAGGTGACCGACGAACTGGTCGCGACGACCTACCTCGACGACAAGCCGCGCTGGTACTTCCGCGACAAGGCCCTCGAAGCCGACTTCCGGCTGCTCGAGAAGAAGCTGACCGGCCGCACGGTCAACCTCGGATCGAGTACCGCAGACGAACAAATGTTCATCGTCAGCGCGACCAGCGACGTCGAGCCCGGTGAGACGTTTGTGTTCGACCGCAAGACCAAGCAGCTCACCTCGCAGTACAAGATCCGCGAGAAGCTGCCGCGCGAGGCGTTGTCCCCGATGTCGCCGGTCCATTACACGTCGTCGGACGGCCTGGAGATCCCGGCGTACCTGACCGTGCCTAAGGGCACGTCCGGGAAGAACATGCCGGCCATCGTCGTGCCGCACGGCGGGCCGTGGGCGCGCGACGACTGGGGCTACGACGGTATCGCGCAGTTCCTGTCCAACCGCGGCTACGTCGTGCTGCAGCCCAACTTCCGCGGCTCGACCGGCTTCGGCAAGAAGTTCCTCAACGCCGGCAACAAGCAATGGGGCGACCTGATGCAGGACGACCTCTCGTGGGGCGTGAAGTATCTGGTCGCCAAAGGCATCGCCGACCCCAAACGTGTCGGCATTCTGGGCGGGTCCTATGGAGGCTACGCCACACTGGCAGGTCTGGCGTTCACACCGGACGTGTACGCCGCTGGCGTCTCGATCGTCGGGCCGTCGAACATCATCACGCTCCTCGATTCGATCCCGCCGTACTGGGAGGCCGTTCGCACGGTCTTCAACGAGCGGCTGGGCAATCCGAACACGCCCGAAGGGCGTAAGCAGCTGGAGCGGCAGTCGCCGATCAATTCCGCCAACAAGATCACGACACCCCTGCTGGTGCTGCAGGGCGCCAACGACCCGCGCGTCAAGCAGGCCGAGTCGGATCAGATCGTCATCGCGCTGCGCGACCGCGGCTTCCCGGTCGAGTACATCGTGGCGCCGGATGAGGGACACGGGTTTGCCCGCCCTGTCAACAACATGGCCGGCTTTGCGACCATCGAGAAGTTCCTGGCCAAGTACCTGGGTGGGCGCGCCCAGGAGTCCATGACGCCAGAGGTGGCGACGCGGCTCAAGGAGATCACGGTCGACCCGAAGACCGTGGTGCTGACAAAGAAGGTGGACACGGCCGCCGTCGGCACGCCGAAGCCCGCCGTCGATCTGACGCCGTCGACCGCAAACTTCAAGGCCACCATCGCGGTCAACGGCCAGACCATCCCGATGGACATCACCAGCACCGTGAAGGACGAAAACGGAGCGTGGGTGGCGTCGGAGACCGCCAAGACGCCGATGGGCGACATGGTGGACACGGCGACGCTCGAAAAGGGCACGCTCATCGTGAAGAAACGCTCGGTCTCTCAGGGCCCCGTCGTCATTGAGCTGGCGTTCGAGGGCAACAAGGCCACGGGCACGATGACGATGAACGGCCAGTCCAAGCCGATTGACGCCGAACTGGGCGGGGCGCTGTTTGCCGACGGCGCCGGCACGCACAATGTCATCGCTTCGCTGCCGCTGGCCGAGGGCTACACGGCGACGTTCCGCAACTTCAACGTGCAGTCGCAGAAAGTCGCGCTCAAGCAGGTGAAGGTGCTGGGCGTGGAAGACGTCACGGTGCCGGCCGGCACCTTCAAGGCGTGGAAGGTGGAAGAGTCGAGCGCCGAGGGCGAACCCGGCGCGACCACCATCTGGGTCGCCACCGACTCGCGCAAGGTCGTGAAGATCACCGCGACGCTCCCGCAGATGGGCGGTGCTGTACTGACTTCGGAAAGTCAGTAGAACTCTGTGCCGGGTGCTGGGCATGTGCAGGGTTCAAGACCAGTTCTCAGTTCCTCGTGATTTTCAGGACCACGTCGGTCAGATAGTCCGGACTCTCGAGTAACCTCACAGCGCCGCCCGTCACCGTTTCCTGCCGCTCGGTTCGTCCGGTTCTTGCATTCGACCACGTGGCCTGGTAGCGGCCGGCGGGCAGCGTCACCGTCAGGTCGGTCTTCCCCGGGCCTTCGACATAGATCAGGTACTGACGACCGGGTTGCGACAGCGCGAGGGTCGTCGTCGCGCCTGACGCGGACACGACGACGCTGCGGTCGGGGCGCATCGCGATCAGACCGGTGGCGTCAAGCGTTCGCTTGAGCACGCCAAGCTGCGAGCGCAGGGCGGCGCTGCCGCCTCCTGGCGCGTCGTTTTCCGCCGTGCCCTTCTCGAACCCGACGGCAAACGAGTAGTCGAGCCCGCTGAAGACCGCGCCTCCGGCCATCAGGAAACGCCAGGCTTGCCGGCGATACAGCGAGTCGTCTGGACCGGCAAAGCCAGACTCGTCAAAGGCAATCGGGCGATTGAGTCCGTAGTTCCACGTCACGCTCTCGGGCAGGGCGTAGTGGAAGTTGACGATCGACACGCGTGGATCGACGCCCTCGAGCTCGACGCCGTGATTCGCATAGCCTTGCGCGATGAGATGGCGCCTGGACAGCCGGCGCTCCTGGTCGCCAATCCAGCCGGCGACACCAGCCTGCCACGCCAGTGAGGCCGCCGTGGCCACCTTTACCCGGGTCGGCGATTTCGGGTCACGCACCGCCGGGATCTCACGCGTGTCCGGGCTGGTCGCGTCGGGCTCGTTCTGGATCTCGAAGTAGACGTTGTCGAACCCGTTGAGCTCGACGACGACCTTGCGGACCAGCGCTTCCTGCCTCGCGAGCAGCGCGCCGCTGGAAACGGCATGCGCGTCGTCAGGAGCGATCGGGCCGAGGCCGTTGACGTTGTTGGACGGATGGAGCGGGCTCATGGTGCCCTTGCCGTACCAATTCGAGAACAGCACGACCTCGACGACGATGCCCCGGGCGTCGGCCTTGGCGACGAAATCCTTCAGCCGGGCGAAGTAGGCGGCGTCCCAGCGATCCAGGTCGAACTTCGCGCCGCCGCCAGCAAAGCCGTCGGTCGTGCTCCTCGCCCACGGCGTGACGGCGCGGCCCGGCGCCGGGGCAAGTGTGTTGTAACGGATGGCGAAGTCGCCGGGCTTCTCGAGGTAGCTGCCGACGAACAGCCGCGTGAGGTTGAGGCCATCGGCGGCAAGCGTCTCGAGGTAGGCGTCGTACTTGAAGTCGAGGTTGACGACCGCGCCGTAGTGTTCGCCCGAGGTGACGAGCACGGCGGGCTTGCCCCGGAAGAGGAAGTAGTGGGGGTTCTGGGGGTGAAGGCGCAGGGGCTCGGCGGACGCGGCCTGCGCCAGGCACAGCACTCCCATCACAATCACGAAGGCGCGAAGGCGCGAAGGCGCGAAGGTCTTCATTAGCGACTCTTAGCCCTCCAGCGCTTGCGCGAAGTCGTCAATCAGATCATCCGGATGTTCGAGGCCGATCGAGACGCGCAGCAGGCTTTCCGGCGCGCGAGTGTGCTCGCCCTCAACTGACGCGCGATGTTCGATCAGTGTCTCGGGGCCACCCAGGCTCGTCGCGCGGGTCACCAGCTTGAAGCGGTTCACCAGCGCGAAGGCCTCGGCACGTCCGCCGTGGACGTCAAACGACAGCATCCCACCAGGTTGCCGCATCTGCCGGCTGGCGACCTCGTAGCCGGGATCGGTCAGCAGGCCCGGATAGTAGACCCGCGCGACGCCGGGATGGGCCGCGAGGTACCCGGCCACGCGTTGTGCGCCCTCGACGTGCCCGCGCATGCGGTATGGCAACGACCGCATGCCCCGCAGGACCAGCCAGCAATCAAACGGCGACGGCACCGCACCCAGCGTCGTTTGGATGGACCTGATCCGGTCGAACACGCCGTCCATGGTGCGCGCGACCACGGCGCCGCCCAGCACGTCGGAATGCCCGCTGAGGTACTTCGTCGTCGAGTGCATGACGAAGTCCACGCCCAGTTCGAGCGGCCGCTGCAGCACTGGCGTGGCCCACGTGTTGTCCACGACCGTGCGCGCGCCGATGGTCTTGGCCAGCGCCACCATGGCGACGATGTCGGTGACGTGCAGGCGCGGGTTCGACGGCGTCTCGATCCAGATCAAACGGGTGGACGGCGTGAGCGCGCGCTTCACCGCACCGGGGTCGGTCATGTCCACGAAGGTCGTCTGCAGCCCCCACCTCGCGAATTGCTCGCGCAACATCACGGGCGTGCCGTAGTAGGCGTCGTCTGGCGCAATCACGTGCGCGCCGGGTTCAAGGGCCTGAAACACGGCCGCCGTCGCAGCAGAGCCCGAGGCGAATGCCGCGGCCGCGACGCCTCCTTCAAGCGCCGCAAGAGCGGTCTCCAGGGCCTGGCGCGTGGGATTTCCCGAGCGCGTGTAGTTGAAACCGCGTGGGTACGTGCCGTCCTCGTGCCGCTCGAACGTCGTGGACACATGGATCGCGGGAATCACCGCGCGCGTGGCCTCGTCGATGCCGGCGCCGGCGTGAACGGCAAGTGTCTCGATGCGCATCCGCTGATTGTAGCGACGTTCCGGTCCGGCAGGAGAGACACGTCCAGTGGCGTCGGAGGTCTGGCTGCTGTATCCTCCCATTCGTGCCCTGCCTGTGGGCCCATGACCATCACCAACTTCGGCACCGACGTGCTGGCGAGCCTGCCCGACCTTCCCCGCTGGGTGGAGGCGCGCGGCATGCTGATGTCTCGCCGGGGACTGGTCGTCGATACGGCCGACGGCTGCCGCCTGATTTGCGGCCGCAAGGACCGCCTCGTCGTGCCGACCACGGTCGAGTTATCACCCGAGGTCGAGGCCGTGGCCACACGCGAGGTGCCGGGCACGACGATCCTGCTGCAGGACGTCATGCTGCCGGCCGGCCGCTACCATCTGCCGGACTGGCAGGCGGAAGCCGCCACGGTCTACACGCTGCCGCCCGATCGCGCGCGCGGCTGGCAGCTGCCGCAGTGGCCGACTGCGCCGATCACGATTGAACAGATCGACGCCGCCAACGATGTGCCGCAACCGCTGCGCGACCAATTGCGCGACGCCGTGACCCGCACGACGGTGTGGGCAGCATCGATGGAGGGCCAGCCGGTCGCGTTCGCCTATGCCGCGCACACCACCGAGAGCTGGTTCGACATCTCGGTCCACACCCTGGAAGGCGCGCGCAACCAGGGCCTGGGCCGCGCGGCCGCCATGGGACTGATCGTGGGCCACATGCTGCGCGGCCTGCGCCCGGTATGGGGCGCGGTGAAGAGCAACGAGGCCACCCACAGCCTGGCAAGGCGCCTGGGATTCGAGCCGGTCGATCTGCTGTGGGTGCTCACGCGCGAGGCATGATCAAGATCGAGCTGCACGCCCATACCTCCGACGATCCGGGCGACCGCGTTCCTCACGACACCCGCGCACTGCTGGACCACGCGGCGCGCTTCGGCTACGGCGCGCTGGCCGTCACGCTGCACAACCGCTGGTTCGATCCCGTCCCGTTTCTCGAGCACGCCGCCGCGCTCGGAATCGTGCTGCTGAGCGGCATCGAGAAGACGATCGACGGCAAACACGTCCTGTTGATAAACGTGCCGCGCGAGGCAGGCGACGTGCGGTCGTTCGACGACGTCCGGGCGTTGAAGCACGACGTCCCAGGCACGCTCGTGGTCGCGCCGCATCCCTTCTACCCGATCTCGAGTGCGTTGGGCGCGCGGCTCGACGACCTCGTCGACCTCGTCGACGCCCTCGAAGTCAACGCGATGTACACCCGGGGGCTGGATTACAACCGCCGGGCCCGCGCCTGGGCGGCGGCGCACAACAAGCCGCTGGTCGGCAACACCGACCTGCATCGGCTCGATCAAATCGGCATGACGTGGAGCGAGGTGGACGCACCGGCTGACGCGGACGCCATCTGCGCGGCCATCCGCGCCGGACGCGTCGTCGTACGTTCGCGTCCGCTCAGTTGGTCGCGGGCGTTGTGGACGATGGCGCGGATGGAGATTGGCGGGTTGGGGCGTGGGCACGTGCGGTAGGCCGCGTCATTCGTAGCGCAACGCGCTCATGGGCTCCACCTTCGACGCACGGTGCGCCGGGATGAACCCGGCAATCATCGCGACGATCGACAGCACGGCGGCCGCGCCCACCAGCACCACCGGGTCGTGCCCCTTCAACTCGTACAGCAGCGACTCGGCCAGCCGGGCAAGCCACACCGCGCCGCCCAGACCGATCGCCCCACCCACCAGCGTCATCACAGCCACCTGCCGCAACACCATGCCACGTACCCGCGACGGCGCGGCGCCCAGTGCCATCCGCAGCCCTATCTCGCGCGTGCGCTGCGCCACGGTGTAGGCCAGCACGCCGTAGAGTCCGATTGCCGCCAGCAGCGTCGCGAGGCAGGCAAATGCTGCCGACAACAGACTGATGAACCGATCCATGAACACGTTCTCCCGCACCTGCTGCTGCATCGTGCGCAGATTCTCGAGCGGCAGGTTGGGGTCGATCTGCGCGACCACGCGCGGCAGCGTCGCCAGGAACCCTTCCGGATCGAGCGCGGTGCGCACGTACACCGACACGGACCCGACGCCATCGTCTTGCGCGTACGGACGGAAGAAGAGCGGCGGGATCTTCTCCTTGACCTGGCTGTACTTCGCATTCTGCACAAGGCCGACGATCTCGGTGTCGAGCTTGTCGTCCTCGCCCGACCCGATCAGCTTGCCCACGGCTTCACGTCCGAGGTTGAACTTGCTGGCGAACTCCTCGTTGACGATCGCCACCTTTGACGCCTTCAGGTTGTCGGCGCGCGTGAACTCGCGCCCCGAAATCAGCGGCACCCCCATCGTCTTGAAGTAGCCGGGGCTGACCTCGTTGTAGCGGGCGTGGGTGTCGATGTCGGGGCCTGACTTGAAGCCCTGCACCTGCACGCTGCTGCCCCAGTTGTCGCCGGCCAGCGCGGGCACCAGCGACGAGGTCACGGCGGTCACGCCCGGCACCGCCGACAGTTCGTCTTCGATCCGCTGGAAGAGCACCAGCGAGCGCTCCGGCGTGTAGCCGTTGAGCTCGGGAGAGATGCCGAAGGTCACCAGGTTGTCGATCTTGAGCCCGAGATCCACACGGCTGATGTTGAACAAGCTGCGAGTGAACAGGCCCGCCGCCACAAGCAACGCCATCGACAACGCGATCTGCGTCGTGGCGAGCGAGGTGCGGAATCGAGCCGCGGCCTTGGTGCCCGTTGTCTTGCCCGACTGGCCCTTCAGTACTGGCGCCAGATCCGGACGCGTCGAGTGGATGGCCGGGAACAGGCCGAACAGCAGGCCCGTACCGACCGTGAGCGCGGCCGCAAACAGCAGCACGTCGACGTCGAGCGACAGTTGAACCATCTGCGACGCGTCGTCGGGCAAGATCGAGACAATCAGGTCCAGCGTCCATCGAGCGACCAGCAACCCGGCGGCACCACCCAGCACGGCGAGCACCAGCGACTCGGTCAGCAGCTGCACGATGAGCTGCCAACGGCTCGCGCCAAGCGCCAGACGCACCGCCATCTCCGACGCACGAGACGCCGCGCGCGCCAGCAGCAGGTTGGCGATGTTGGCACAGGCGATGAGGAGCACCAAACCGGTCACGCCCAGCAGGAGCGTCAACGGGCCCCTGGCCTCTTTACCGACATAGCTCTGCCCGCGCATCCCGGGCGTCACTCCCAGCTCGCGCGTTCTGAAGCGCTTCATCGTCTGCTCGCTCATGCCCGTCTGCAAAGGCGCTTCGACGTCGTTGATGATCGCCTTGTAGGGGGCATTGATGCCGGCCTTTGCCTGCTCCATCGAGATGCCTGGTTTCAGCCGCCCGAAGACGTACGCCCAGTACGTGCGGCGATTGTCGAAGCCCTCAAAGCCCGGTTCCATCAGCGCGCGAAGCGTGATGGGCACGAAGACCTCGGGCTGCGCGCCAAGCGTCGTGCCCTCGAACCCGCGTGGCGCGACGCCGACGATGGCCAGGCTCTGTCCGTTGACGATCAACGCGTCGTTCAGGACCGCCGGGTTGAGACCAAAGCGTTTCTGCCAGTAGTTGAAGCTGAGCACGACGACGCGCGACTCGCCGATGACGCGATCATCGCCCGGGCCAAGCATGCGGCCCAGGGCCGGCTGCATGCCAAGCAGCGGGAAGTAGCTCCCCGACACGAGCATCCCCGAACCCGACAACGTCTGCCCTTTGTAGGCGAGGTTGGCCCCGAAGATCCGGTGAGCGGCGAGCCCGGTGAACACCGTCTGGACCTTCTCGAGATCCCGGAACATCTGGTAGCTGAAGACCTCGTCGCATTCACCCGCCTGGTTGCACGACTGGCTGCCAGGCTTGGGCCCGGCCGCCGACAGGTTCACCAGCTGCTCGGGCGCCCGCACGGGCAGCGGCCGCAGGAGCATCTGGTTGAATAGCGAGAAGATGGCTGCCGTCGCCCCGATCCCGAGCGCCAGTGAAACCACGGCCACGACAGTGACAAAGGGAGTGCGGAACAGCGTGCGGAAGGCGAGCTTCAGGTTGCGCATAGACCTCGAGTTAGACGGAAAAGCGCATGGCCGGGTTTTCGTAGGCCCGAGCTTCAGTTCGGGGGCATCCGGCGCTCAGCGCCGATAGCGCTCGAGCAGGAAGTTTGCCGCCGCCTGTGCGACCTGGCGTTCGAGCCCGTCGAGATCGTCACGGCGGGCGGTGAAGTCCTGGACCCAGAGCTTGCGTCCTAGGCCGGCGTCGGCAAGCCGGACCTCCAGTCGAACCAGCTGGTCGTCGATGTGCGCGGTGGCCTCCATCACGACCTGCACGTCGAGGGCCTGTCCGATTTCGGCCAGCGAGCGCTGCGGGTCGCGATACTGGCTGGCACTGGTGTGCGCGGCCACGCCGAGCGAGGCGACGCGCGCCAGCTCCGTCGTGACGCCGTCAGCGAGCCGGTCGGCCAGGCGCCGGTCGTCGTCGCGTCCCGAAAACACATGGAACGGCAACACGGCAACGGTCACAACCGGCTCGGGCGACACGACACGCGCCGACGTCTGCCAGAAGCGAGCTGCGGCGAGCCCCGCCAGACAGACGGCGACGACCGCGACCGGAATCATCCACCCTCGCCTGCGCGGCGCAGCCGGCGCGGATGGCTGCAACCGGACCGACGACGCGGGCACCCGCTCGAAGGTCGGCGTGTAGCCGCCCTTGGTGAGCCGGATTCGGAGCGTGTCGTCCACCCCGTCGGTCTCGTAGTACTCCGCCAGCTTCGCGCGCAGCCGTCGCGCCTCGACCCGGACGATCGAGTCCAGCCGGGGGTCGTACTCCGACGGGCGGTCGAACACCTCGACGCCGAGCAGGTACTCCTTCAGCTGGTCGCCCTGGCCGTCCAGCGTGCGTTCGACGACAAAGCGCAGCATCCGGCTGAGCCGCCCGGCGTTCACAAACGACGGGCTGGCCAGCACATGCTCGAGAACGGCGCGCACGTCGGCCGGGTCGATCGTCGCCATCGCTAGCGTGACTCTAGCACCCAACCTGTCCCAACCTGTCCCAACCCGCCACAACCCGCCACAACCCGCTGATGAGTGTCACCGTGAGTCACCTCGGTTTCTCACCGGGACACGCCAGAATTGAGCGTTCGCAGTCGTGGCCAGCTCCGTCCAAGCGTGTGACTCCCTGGGAGGGGATCCACATGCCAACACCGATTCGACTCGTCGCCGCAGGCTCGCTGACGCTCTCGCTGCTGACCATGACGCCGCCCCGGGCAGAGGCAGGTCCGCCGGCCATCTGCCATCAGTTCAACACCGGCGGCGCGCCGTCGCTGCCATGGGCCGAGGGATCAGGTTGGCGGCGCACGGTCGCGACCTACGACCTGCAGCGGCTGACCGACGACACGCTGCGGCTGCTGACGCCGACGACGCCCGTCCTGGCGCGGATGGAGACCATCCGTCGCGCGACGATCTACGCGTCCACCGATGCGCGCGTCGCCAGCGAGCTGTTGTCGCGCGTCCTCGGGCGGGCGATCGACGGGGTCGCCAGCGGTCCGGCCAATCGACCCGCGCTGTTTGACGCGGGCTACCTGGTCGAGTCGTATCGGCAAGCCAACCTGATCTACAAGTACGAAATGTTGAGCGGCGCCGAGAAGAGCGCCTGGCAGCTTCGCGAGACGCCGAAGGGCCTGGACGGCTACTCCTGGATTACATCGGCCCTGGCGATGGGACCGACGGACCCTGAGATGGAATTTGGGGCATCGCGGGTCACGGAAGGACCAACCTCGCAGGCGCACGTGCGGAAGGCGCTCAGCGCCGCGCGAGCCGGGACGCCGCTGGCTGCCAACCTCGTGGCATTTGGGTATCAGCCGGCGCAGGCGGCGAAGCGGTAGCACTGCGCCACGGCGACGATCGCTCGGCGTCTGACGCGGGTCGGTCACGGTCAATGGGACCGTGGCCGGGCCGCCGGTCCCTTTGGACCCGGCTACGCGATTTCCCGTAAGATAGCGCGCGGGAGTCATCATATTCATGCCGACTGGTAATGCCTTCGTCGACCGCTGGGTCGAGCAGGTCCGCGGGCTCACGACACCTGACCGCGTCGTCGTCTGCGACGGATCCGAAGCGGAGCGCGAGGCGCTCACCGCGGAGTGCCTGGCCTCGGGCGAGCTCATCGCTCTGGACCAGCAGTCACTGCCGGGGTGCGTACTCCACCGCAGCGCAAGCCACGATGTCGCCCGAACCGAGCACCTCACCTTCATCAGCACGACAGACAAAGACGACGCCGGGCCGACCAACAACTGGATGGCTCGAGACGCCGCGCACGCCAGGCTGACGCCCCTTCTCCGGGGCGCGATGGCTGGCAGGACGATGTACGTCGTGCCGTTTCTGATGGGCCCTCCCGGCTCGCGGTTCTCGAAGGTCGGCGTCGAGGTCACCGACAGCCGCTACGTCGTATTGAACATGCGGACGATGACCCGCGTCGGCGCGGTTGCCCTGGACGCGCTCGACGGATCCGACGACTTCACGCGATGCCTCCACGCGATGGGCGACCTGTCGCCCGAGCGGCGGTTCATCGTGCACTTCCCCGAAGAGAACACGGTCTGGTCGATCGGATCGGGCTACGGTGGCAACGCGTTGCTGGGCAAGAAGTGCCTGGCTCTGCGCCTGGCCAGTTGGATGGCGCGCCAGGAGGGCTGGCTCGCCGAGCACATGCTGATCCTCGGCCTGCGCTCGCCGGAAGGCCGCACGTACTACGTCACCGGAGCGTTTCCGTCGGCGTGTGGGAAGACCAACCTGGCCATGCTGGTGCCACCGGAATCCATGCCGGGCTGGAAGATCTGGACCGTCGGCGACGACATCGCGTGGCTGCGTCCTGGCCCGGACGGGCGGCTCTGGGCCGTGAATCCCGAGGCCGGGTTCTTCGGCGTCGCGCCAGGCACGAGTCACAAGACCAACCCCACGGCGTTCGAGATGATTCGCCGCAACACGATCTACACCAACGTCGCGCTCAGGCCGGATGGCACGCCGTGGTGGGAAGGGCACGACGACCCCGCACCGCCAAAGGCTCTCGACTGGCAGGGCCGTCCCTGGACACCGGCGTCAAAGGAGAAAGCCGCTCATCCGAACAGCCGCTTCACGACGCCGGCCACCGAGTGCGCGTCGCTGTCGCCGGAGTTTGCCAACCCCAACGGCGTGCCCATCGACGCGATCCTCTTCGGCGCGCGTCGTCAGCGGCGCGTGCCGTTGGTGTACGAAGCCCGAAGCTGGCAGCACGGCACCTTTCTCGGCGCCACGCTGTCGTCGGAGACGACGGCGGCGGCTACCGGCAAAGTCGGCGTCCTGCGGCGCGACCCGATGGCGATGCTGCCCTTCTGCGGGTACAACATGGCCGACTACTGGGGCCACTGGCTCGACGTCGGTCGCGCGCTCACCCGCCCGCCGCGTATCTTCCGCGTCAACTGGTTCCGCACGGGTGACGACGGCAAGTTCCTGTGGCCCGGCTTCGGCGACAACCTGCGCGTGCTGAAGTGGATCCTCGAGCGATGCGACGGCGGCGGCGCAGCCGTTGAGACGCCCATAGGACTGGTACCCACCCCCGACGCGCTCGACCGAAACGGGTTGCGCCTGCGAGCCGAGACGCTGGCGCACCTGCTGAGAGTCGATGCCGCGGAGTGGGTGGAGGCCGTCGAGGGACAGGAACATTACCTGCGATCCTTCGGATCACATCTGCCAGCGGGCATCTATCAGGAGCACCTCGACCTGGCGCGGCGCATCCACGATGCCGTTGCGCCTGAAGGCTGGACTCGATAGACAATCAGCCATGCCCGACCTGCGCATTCGCCGGCGCCAGTTCCTCGCCACAAGCGTCGGCCTGGCCGCCGCGGCCGTTGCCGGCCCACGGTCCGTGCGGGCGGCTGCCAACGACCGAATCGGCATCGGACTGGTCGGCTGCGGCAGCCGCGGCACCTACCTGCTCGATCAGGCCCTGGCCGCGGCGCCGGGGCAGATTCAGCTCGTTGGCTTGTGTGATGTCTGGACACAGGCGCGCGAGAAGCTGGCGGCGGCCATGACGACGAGGCTGCCGGGACAGACGCCAACGTTGATGTCGCGGCACCAGGACCTGCTCAACACGCCGGGCCTCGATGCCGTGATCATCGCGACTCCCGATCACGCGCATTGCGGCGTGCTGGTCGATGCGGTGCGCGCCGGCAAGGACGCCTTCGTCGAAAAACCGCTCAGCGCGCGACTCGAAGACGCGGTGAGGGCGCTCGACATCGTGCAGACGACCGACCGCATCGTGCAGGTGGGCACGCAGCGCCGCAGCAGCGCCTACTTCAAGGCGGCCGAGCAATACATCCGATCAGGTGCGTTGGGGCACATCAGCAAAGTCGAGACGGCCTGGAACCGCAACATCGCCAGCTGGAACCGGTCGGCCGACGCGGTGCGCCCGCAGGATGTGGACTGGGAGCAGTACCAGATGGACCTGCCCAGGCGTCCCTTCGATCCGGTGCGCTATCGCTGCTGGCAGTGGTACTACGAGTACACGACCGGGCTGGTGGGGCTGCTCGGCAGCCACATGATCGACGTCGCGCAGTGGTTCCTCGACGACCCGTATCCCGCCTCGGCGGTCGCCATCGGCGGCAATGTCGCCTGGAAGGACGGGCGTGAAATCAGCGACACGGCCGAGTACGTCCTGGAGTTCCCCAAGGGGTGGCTGCTGACGTTTTCTTCGCGCCTCGGATCGGGTCCGGAAGAAGACTTCGAGGTGTTTTACGGCAAGGACCGCAAGCTGGACTCGCGCAACTGGATCAGCCGCACCGCGGCGCACCGGCGACCGGCCGACGCCCAGGACGTGACGCTGGCGATGCCGCCCGACGAAGGGCGCAGCCACGTCGGCAACTGGCTGGACTGCATGCGGTCGCGCCAGGCGCCCAACGCGCCCATCCAGGTTGGCTTCGCCCACGCGGTCGCCTGCTGCCTGGGTCGCGTGGCCGAACGCACCGGCCGGCGTGTCCGCTATGACGCCGGCGCCAGGCGCATCGTGGAGACCTAGTCGGGGCAGTCGTCAGCGTCGCGTTTCTGCAATCGCCCGCAACTTCGTCTCGTTGACGGTGACCCCAAGACCCGGTCCCGTCGGCGGCGCAAGCATGCCGTCTTTCGGCGTGAAGGGCGCGTCGATGACCGACGTGGCGAGGAACTGCGGGCCGTTGAGCGCGCAGGGACGCGCCTGTCCGAAGCTGCTGTAGAGCGCGAGCGTGGCGGCCAGCGAGACGTCTGGATCGGTGAGGCCGCTGCCCAGCCACATCAACCCGGCGTCAAGCAACATCTCGACTTGACGACGCGCGGCGAGCAGGCCCCCGCAGCGCGCGTGCTTCATCGCGACGCCGTCCAGCATGCCGAGCCGGATGAACTCGGCCAGTTCGTCCGGCGACACGATGCCTTCATCCATCAGGATCGGCAGCGCGCGTTGGCGTGCGAGAGCTTGATACCCCGCGATGCGATTGGGCCGCAGGGGCGCTTCGAGCACGGCCACGCCCAGATCGGCCAGCTTCGGCGCAATGGCCAGCGCCGTCTCGATGTCGTAGCCGCAATTGGCATCGGCCCAGAGAAAGCCCTCGGGCGCGGCGGCCTTCACGCGCCGGCACAGCTCCAGATCGACCGTGGGATCCGGGGCGACCTTCACGTTGAAGTGCCGGTACCCCTTTGCGCGACCCGCCTCGACCAGGGGCGCGACCTCGTCGAGCGTGCGCGGATTCACCGTCCAGCTGAGCGTGAGCGGCGCGCCCGGCGTGCGGCCCCACAGCACCGTGACGTTCTCGCCGAGCCGACGGGCGACCAGGTCGTGCAGCGCGAGATCGACGCCCGACTTGGCGATCGGCTGTCCGGTCGAAAACGCGGGCGCGATAGCCCGATTCATCACCGCGTGCGCGCCGGCGATGTCGGCCGGGTCACGCCCGAGGAGGTCGGGTGCGAGGTACTTCTCGATCGTCCCCGCTGCCGTCTCGAGCGTCTCGTCGCTCCACTTGGGAATCGGGACGCTCTCGCCCCACCCCACGCCACCGAGATCGTCGGTGATGCGGACAAGCACGGCGGGACGCCCGGTGGGCGAGCCCTCGGGGCCTTCAAAGAATTTGAAGCGCCCCTGCATCGGGTAGCGCACCGGGAAGACGTCGATACGCGCGATGCGGGTCTTGCCGGCAACAGGGGACGCCGCGGCCCAGTCTGGCAGCGCGTAGCCGGCCATACCGACGCCAAGCAACTCGAGTGCGGCGCGGCGCGAGAGGGGAAGGGAGGGCACGGGGAGAATATATTGCAGATTGCAGATTGGCGATTGGCGATTGGCGATTGGCGATTGGCAAGGCGGTCTTCAGGACGCGCCGAGGCGGTCGAGGTAATCGAGCACCTCTCGCGCTGCGCCGCCGCCTTTGCGCGCGTGGTGGAGCAACGTGAGCCCATGCGGTCCGCGCGACTGCAGCAACGCCGGATAGGCCGACAGCATCGGCGTGACAATATCGAGGCGGCCGAGCATCACGGCGGTGAACAGGTCCATCCGCGCGCCCCGGCCAATCAGGAACTCCGCGATGTCTCGGTTGCCCATGTGACTGGCGCCGCCGAGCCCGGTCTCGAAGTCGCCGCCGCCCCAGTCCCACGTCGCGTTGAGCAGCGTCGGGTGCTCGGCCAACAGCCCCTTGGTGGCCTCGAAGTTCGCGTGCGCCTTGCCGACAAAGTCCTTCACCAGGGCTGGCGGCAGCGGATCCGGCTTTGTCGGCTGCACGGAAGGGGCTGCCGGCTGAGGGGCCTGAGCCTGCAGTCCAGCACCGGCGACGCAGGCCGCTCCCAGAGACAGCACGTGACGTCGCGACAACCGATGATGATCCGGCACTGCGGCACACCTCCCGCGCCGATCCTGTCACGAGCGGTGTCGCCACACCGGTCCTTCGTCCCAGCCCTCCGCCAACCGTCCCCGCGATCTTGTACGGTCGATGCTGCCCGACAACTCTCTCGCCGTATGCTGCGTCGAAACGGTCAAGTTCGACCCGAAGTCCGAAGTCCGAAGTCCCGCGGGAGTTCAACCATGAACCGCCGTCAATGGCTCACGACGTTTGTCTCGGCGCTGGCCGTCCTGCGACGGCCTCGGCACGCGCACGCGCAGGATTGGACGTATATGCGCGCGGTGGAATCGGCCTTCCGCGAGTTCGCGGCAGCGACGGCCTCAAGAGGACGGATCGCGCCAGTCGGGGAACCGGGTGTGCCGTTGGAGGTCAGGGGCACCCTGTTTCGCGCCGACGGCCAGACGCCGCTGTCCGGCGCGCTGGTCTTCGCGTATCACACCGACCGACACGGGCTGTACAACCCCGACGAGGCGGCGCACTCGTGGCGATTGCGCGGCGCGGTGCGCTCCGCCGCTGACGGCTCGTTCGAGTTCAGGACTATTCGTCCGGCGTCGTACCCGCAGACGCGCATCCCCCAGCACATTCATGTGGCGCTGGAGACCCCCGACGGCAACTACCACGCGGGCGAATGGCGCTTTGCCGACGACACGATGGTCGACCAGACCGAGCGCTCCGCCTCCGACCGCGCGGGAGAGTTCGGCTGGGTGCGGCCGGTGCGAGTCGACGGCGCCGTTCATACGATCGAGGTCAAGACCAAGGTGAACCCCGATCAGGCGTTCCGGTAGGGGCGGGTTTGTAACCCGCCCACCGGGTTTGTAACCCGCCCCTCCCGGTCATCGTCGGCCCGGTCACGACGACAAACCCGCCACCAGGATTGCACAACGCATTACTTCGCCCTACCGCGTTGGTGTCATCGTGTGCGGTGGGCGGGTTTGAAACCCGCCCCTACCGGAGACAATTGGTTCGTGCGGTCCACCACGCATCCGTTCCACGCTAGGCGATCGATGCGGCTTGCCGGCTATGACCATTCCCAGGCCGGCGCGTACTTCGTCACGGTATGCACGCAGGACCGCGCGTGCCTGTTCGGCGAGGTTGTGGACGGCGAGATGCGGCTCAACCCGAGCGGCCAAGCCGTTGCGTCGGTGTGGCAGGCGCTACCGGAACACTACGCACACGTCCAAGTCGATGCCTTTGTCGTGATGCCGAACCACGTTCACGGCGTCGTGGTACTCGCGCTAGACACGCCGGCGTCACCACGGCACGGGTTGAGCGAAGTAGTCCGCGGCTTCAAGACGTTCTCCGCACGACGGGCAAACGAGTTTCGCAAGGCGCGCGGTGTGGCCGTCTGGCAGCGCGCGTTTCATGATCAGGTGATCAGAGATGCCGCAATCCTGTGCCAGATTCGAAAGTACATCGCGGCCAACCCCTTCGAATGGCCCAACGAGTCCGACCATCCGGAAGGGGCGGGTTTGTAACCCGCCCGCCGGTGTCGCTAACCCGCCCACCGCGTTCTAACCCGACCATCCGGTTTCCACACCGTATCGCCGCCACGGCGACATGCGTGGGGGCGCCGCCGGCGTTCCGGGTCACGGCGGAGTAATACCGACACGCCTGTATGGGGTCTGATCCCTGGGGCAACCATCTCGCGTGCCATTGCGGCCTGCCCGGCCGCCCACGCCTGGCACGACTGATGCTCTTGACCGCTTGGGCACTCGCGCTCGCCCAGTAACTCAGGAGAGTGACATGACGAGCAATCAGTATCGGATCGTGCTGGCGATGGCGCTGCTCGGCGGCGCGACACTGCTGCCCTGCACCATCTCGGCCCAGGACCCGACGCGCTTTCGCGGCATGGACCAAAACCACGACGGCGTCATCACGCGGGCGGAGTGGCGCGGCAACGACCAGTCGTTCCGCCAGCACGACCGCAACGGCGACGGCAAGCTGTCGGGCGATGAAGTGCGCGCCGATGACACCAGGGGCATCGTGCGCGAATTCGCGTCGGTGGATCTCGACGGCAACGGCTACGTGACGGCACAGGAGTGGCGACGGGCGTTCACCCAGCTCGATGTCAACCGCGACGGCTCGCTGACCGAAGACGAGCTCTGGACCCGCAACGCTGCGCCGGCCGTCACGCGCACGTTCCAGTTGGGCCGCGACCGCGGCCTGCTCGACGGCCGGCAGGCCGGTCGCGAAGACGGCCAACGGCGCGTGTGGGATCTGGACGGCCAGCGCGAGATGGAACAGGCCGATGCTGGCTATCGCAACGAGCTCGGACCGCGCGACCAGTACCAAGCCGGATACCGCGACGGCTTCCGGCAGGCGTATGCCGAGGGGTACGGCCCGCGCCGCTAATCGCGGTGGCGCCCTGGGGGCGGCGCGTATAGGATTGGCCGCATGAGGTACGTCGCTGCCGCCATGATCGTCGCCCTCGCCCTGACTGTACCCGCATCGAGTCGACCACGCGCCGAAGGCCAGCCGAAGCCGAGCGCTGGTTCCAGGCTCGGCGAAGGCTGGCTGCTCGTGGCCAACAAGAGCGACCAGGCCCTGGGCATCATCGACCCGGTCGCCGGCAGGCAGGTCGCAGCGGTGCCAGAAAACGGCGTCACCGGGCATGAAGTGATCGCCTCGCCCGACGGCGCCAAGGCCTACGTTCCCCTGTACGGCAGCGGCGGTGTCAGCAAGCCCGGCACCGACGGCCAGCACATCATCGTCGTCGATTTGGCCTCGCGCGCCGTCGAGAAGACGTTCACCTTCAGCAAGGGCGTGCGGCCGCACCATCCGGTGTTCGGGCCCAAAGACGGCCTGCTCTACGTGACCACCGAGCTCGACAACACCGTGACCGTGTTCGATCCGAAGACGATGACGGTCGTCGGCACCGTGTCGACCGACCAGCCGGAGTCCCACATGCTGGCCATCTCGAGCGACGGCACTCGTGGGTATACGGCCAATGTCGCGCCGGGCACGGTGTCGGTGCTCGACCTGGTGGGCCGAAAGCCACTCGCGGTCATCCCGGTCGCGACCCACACGCAGCGCATCGCGCTGTCGGTAGACGACCGGTGGGCCTTCACCTCCGATACCACGCAACCGCGGCTGGCCGTGATCGACACGAAGAACAACACCGTGTCGCGGTGGATCGTGCTGCCGGCCCCAGGCTACGGCGCTGCGGCCACGCCCGACGGGCGGTGGCTGGTCATCGCTGTCTCGACCGCCAACAAGGTCGCCGTGATCGACTTGAAGACGTTCGCCGTGGCCAGGACGATCGACGTGCCGCCCTCGCCGCAGGAAGTCCTTGTGCGACCCGACGGGAAGGTGGCCTACGTCTCGTGCGACGTGCCCGGCAAAGTGGCCGCCATCCGCACGTCAGACTGGACCGTCGAAAAGGTCATAGACGCCGGCAAGTACGCCGACGGGCTCGCCTGGGCATCGGCCCGGTAGACTCAAGGCGCCTTCACCGCTTCGCGCTCGTCAGCCGCCAGAACCGCGTCTCGGTGACCAGCGTGATGCGGTGGCCGGCCGCGCGCAGCCGCCGGATCTCCATCAGCTTCAGACCGGCTTCTTCCCCTGCGGCCTGCTGCGCGTTTGGACGCCGACCTGGTCGTCGCGCGCGTGAGATTGCTCACCGTGCCTGCTTCTGAGCCTCGAGCGCGAGCTCGGTCGCCAGGAAGACGTGGGCCTGCGGCATCGACGTCTCGGTTCGATTGAGCACGTCGTCAACGAGACGCTCGCCGTAGGGCAGCGTCACGTCGCTGCAATCGACGACACGCGTCTCCTTCTGATCGACCAGGAACAGATGACTGCCGCCGGGACGGCCGCCGATGTCCACGTTCTTGCGGATCTCGATGAAGCCGTCGGTGCCCAGCACCGTGAGCCGGCCGTCGCCCCAGGTGCTCAGTCCATCGGGAGTGAACCAGTCCACGCGCACGTAGCCGGTGCCACCGTTGCCGCGAACCATCGCATCGCCGAAGTCTTCAAGGCCGGGGTACTGCTGATGGTTGACGTTGCGCACCTGCGAGGCGACGACCTCGGCCGCAGTCGAGCCCGTGAAGAAGAGGAACTGATCGAACTGGTGCGACCCGATGTCGCAGAGGATGCCGCCATAGCTCTCGTGGTCGAAGAACCAGGCCGGCCGTGTCTTCGGGTTCATCCGGTGCGGCCCCAGTCCGATGGTCTGCACGACCTTGCCGATGGCACCGGCCTTCACGAGTTCGCCGGCACGCACGGTGGCGCGGTTCTCGTGGCGTTCGCTATAGAGAATCGAGTAGATGCGTTTGGTCTCGGCCTGGACTTTGCGGACCTCGGCCAGTTGCTCGAGCGTGGTGATGCCCGGCTTGTCGACCATGAAGTCCTTGCCGTGGCGCATCACCTCGAGGCCGAGCGGCGCGCGCTGCTTCGCAATCGAGGCGCTGACCACAAGCCTGATCGTGGAGTCTTCCAGGATCTCGCTTTGACTGCGCGCCAGGCGCGCCTGCGGAAAGCGCTTGCCAAACGCCGCGATCAGGTCCGGTTCGGTGGCGAAATACGAGACCAACTCGCCCCCGCCCCGAATGACCGACTCGACCTGGCCGTTGATGTGGCCGTGGTTGAGGCCGATGGCAGAAAATCGCAGCCGCACCGGGCGGGGCACCGCGGCTGGCGGTTGTGCCGCCGACACCCGTGGCCATGCAGAGGCGGCAATCGCTGCCGTAGACAGGGACGACTTCAGGAACTCGCGTCGGCCTTTGCGGATCGTGGTCATGGCACCGATGTTATTGCGGGGCCAAGGCGACGGGCAAGCACCCTTGCAACCGGGGCGCTCGTCCGTGAACAATCGTCTGCGTGCCTACCCAGATTCTGCTGATCACGGGCGATGCCGGCGAGAGCTACGAGTGCCTCTACGCCAGGCATCGCCTGCTCGAAGCCGGCCTGGTCCCGGTCGTCGCGGCCCCCAGCCGCCGGCGCCTGCACCTGGTGATCCACGACTTCGAGCCCGGCTGGGATACCTACATCGAGCGCCAGGGCTATGGCGCCGACGCGGACCTGACGTTTGACGACGTGCGCGTAGACGACTACGCGGCAGTACTGGTCCTCGGTGGGCGCGCGCCGGAGTACCTGCGCCACGACGCGCGCGTGCTGGAGATCGTCAGCGCCTTCGACCGCGCGCAGAAATGGATCTTCGGCATCTGCCACGGCGTGCAGATCCTCGCCGCCGCCGGGCTCGTCGTGGGCCGGCGTGTCACTACCTACGAGAACTGCCGCTGGGAGATCGAAGCCGCCGGAGCGACCTATGTCGCCGCCGAACAAGCGGTGCGCGACGGCCGCATCGTCACCGGCCAGACCTGGCAGTCACATCCGGAGTTCTACCGGCTCGTCTTCGCGTG
>JAENWD010000310.1 GCA_016650245.1 Vicinamibacteria bacterium | reverse complement strand
CCACGAGCAGTTCGGTATCGTCCGCGGCTGGATGACGACGATCCACTCCTACACCAACGACCAGCAGTTGCTCGATCTTCCGCACAAGGATCTGCGGCGTGCGCGCGCGGCGGCGCTCTCGATGATTCCGACCACCACCGGTGCGGCTTCGGCGGTCGGAGAGGTGTTACCTGAGCTGAAGGGCAAGCTCGACGGCATCGCCATGCGCGTGCCGACGGCCAACGTGTCGGTCGTGGATCTGGTCGCGCAGCTTGGCAGGAAGACCACCTCCGACGAGGTCAACGCCGCGTTCCGCGCGGCCGCTGCCGGCCCGCTCACGGGCATCCTGCACGTCGAGGACGCGCCGCTGGTCTCGATCGACTTCCGCGGGAACCCGCACTCCTCGATCGTGGACTCGGCGTATACCAAGGTCATGGACGGCGACTTCGTGAAGGTCCTGTCCTGGTACGACAACGAGTGGGGCTACGCGAGCCGGTGTGTCGACCTGGCGATTCTGTTGGGACAGAAGGGACTCTAACGCACCCACGTTCCCACGTTCCCATGACGCTCTCCATCTCCGACCTCGACCTCGCTGGCAAGAAGGTCTTCATCCGCGTCGACTTCAACGTGCCGATCAGAAACGGCGTGATCGGCGACGACACGCGGATCAGGGCCTCGCTGCCGACGATTACGTACGCGCTCGACAAGGGCGCGACCGTCATCCTGGCCTCGCACCTTGGTCGGCCCAAGGGCAAGGTGGCGCCCGAGTTCAGCCTGCAGCCGCTGGTCGGACCCCTCGCCGCGCTCCTGGGCCGGCCGGTCGTGTTCGCCAGCGACTGCGTGGGTGATGCCGCACAGGCGGCGGTCGCCGAGGCGCACGCCGGCAGTCACGTCGTATTGCTGGAGAACCTGCGCTTCCACGCGGCAGAAGAGAAGGACGACCCGGTGTTTGCCGGGCAACTCGCCGAGCTGGCCGACCTCTACGTCAACGACGCGTTTGGATCGGCGCATCGTGCGCATGCGTCGGTGGACGGGATCGTCCGTGCCATCGGCGAAGGTGCGGCCGGCTTCCTGATGGAGAAGGAGCTGAAATACCTCGGCCACGCGGTGGAGCATCCCGTCCGCCCGTTTGTCGCGATCATCGGCGGCGCGAAGGTCTCGGACAAGATCGAGGTCATCGACAACCTGCTCAACAAGGTGGACGCGCTACTCATCGGTGGCGCCATGGCGTACACCTTCTTCAAGTCGCGGGGGCTTGCCGTCGGCACGTCGCTTGTCGAGGACGAGCGGCTCGACAGCGCGCGCGCGGTCACCGCGAAGGCTCAGAAGCGCGGCGTGCGGTTCGAGCTGCCGGTCGATCACGTCGTGGCGCCGAAGCTCGAGGCCGGTTCTCCCGCCGAGGTGCTGGCCGTCACTGATGCCGCCATCGGCGAGCGCATGGGACTCGACATCGGTCCCAGGACCGCGGCGCTCTACGCTGAGGTATTGAAGACCGCGAAGACCGTGATCTGGAACGGCCCCATGGGCGTGTTCGAGATCCCCGAGTTCGCCGGGGGCACCGAGGCTATCGCCCGCGCCGTGGCCGCGGTGAAAGGCACGACGATCATCGGCGGCGGCGACTCGATTGCGGCGATCAACAAGATGGGCGTCGCCGATCAGGTGTCGCACATCTCCACCGGCGGCGGCGCCTCGCTCGAGTTCCTTGGCGGACAGGTGTTGCCCGGTGTGGCCGCGCTGTCGGACAAGCCCTAATCTGCAATCGGCAATCGGCAATTCCTGGATTCCCCATGCGTCATCCATTCATTGCGGGTAACTGGAAGATGCACAAGACCGTCCACGAGGCGGTCGTGTACGTGAAGGAGTTCCGCAGCCTCGTGAAGGACATCGAGGACGTCGAGATCGTCCTGGCGCCAACCTTCACGGCCATTCACGCCTGCGCCGAGGCGGCACGCAACTCGAAGGTCGGCATCGCCGGCCAGAACCTCCACTGGGAGAAACAGGGGGCGTTCACCGGCGAGATCGGCGCGCCGATGGTGCGCGAGGCCGGTGCCGACTACGTGCTCATCGGGCACTCCGAACGCCGGCAGTACTTCGGCGAGACCGACCAGAGCGTGAACCGCAAGCTCGGCGCGGCGCTGGGCGCGGGGTTGATTGCCATCGTGTGCGTTGGCGAGACGCTCGACGAGCGCGAGCGCAACCAGACGCTGGCTGTGCTCGATCGGCAGATCAAGGACGGCTTTGACGGCATCACCGGCGACCAGATTGCCGGGCTGGTGGTCGCCTACGAGCCGGTGTGGGCCATCGGCACCGGCCGCACCGCCACCTCGGCCCTGGCCCAGGAAGTGCACGCGCACATACGCCAGCGCCTGCGGCAGTGGTTTGGCGCGCCGGCGGCCGACCAGTGCCACGTGATCTACGGCGGCAGCGTGAAGCCGGAGAACACCAAAGAACTGCTCGCCCAGCCCGACGTGGACGGCGCCCTGGTCGGCGGCGCGTCGCTCGATATCAAGAACTTCTTCGAGATCGTGAACCGCTCACGGGGGTGAGCTTCGCTGCTGGCCTCAGGCCTCAGGCGCGTCGCTGTTAGCCTCAAGCCTCAGGCGCGTCGCTGATAGCCTCGAGGGCAGAGGCTAACTTCCCGGCCTCCGGAGGCTCGCTTCCCGTCCTCCTGAGGCTATCTTCCTCCCGCCCTCCCGAGGCTGTCTTCCCGTCCTCCAGAGGCTAGGTCCCCGTCCTCCCGAAGCTGGCTTCCCGGCCGACCGACCGAATGGGGTAGAATTGGGAGTTCCGCCCGCAGCGTCAGGCTGCGCCGGGAGTGCTAAATCATGCTGTATTACTTGGTTGCAACGATCTTCGTAGTGAACTGCCTGGTGCTGTTGCTGGTCATCCTGATTCAGCAGGGCAAGGCGGGCGACATGGCGTCGGCGTTTGGCGGCGGCAGCAGCCAGGCCGCCTTCGGCGCCCGCACCGGCGCGACGCTGCTCACCAAGGTCACCTGGGTGAGTGCGAGCCTGTTTTTTGCCGGGGCGCTGGCCCTGACGATCGTGAGCACGCGCGGTCCGGGCTCGGTCATCGGCTCAGTGCCGGCCCCGGCCCCCGCGGCCACGCAGCCCGCACCGGCGACACCGACGCCAGCACCGGCCCCAACGACCCCGAAACCGTAATCGTCAATCATCAATCATCAATCGTCAATTCCGCGGGCCCTGCAGGGCCGCAATCACCGACAACGGATCGACCCGTGCGCCTTGCAGGCGCACGGTCCAATGAAGGTGCGGGCCCGTGGCGCGGCCGGTGGCGCCCACCAGGCCGATCCGCGCACCCGCCACGACATCAGTCCCCACGCGCACGTCGATCCGAGACAAGTGCGCCAGTAACGACACCAATCCCACTCCGTGGTCGATCATCACGGTCCGTCCCGTGAAGTAAAGCGGCTCGGCCAGCACCACCCGACCGCCGCCTGGCGCCAGCACCGGCGTGCCGCTGGGACTGGCAAAGTCGGCGCCGGTGTGCGGCGCGCGTGGCTCGCCGTTGTAGACGCTTCGCACGCCGAAGCCCGACACGACGCTGACTTCGATCGGTCGCAGAAACGATCCCGTCCAGCGCGGCTCGGGCCCGATCTCTCTGAACAGCGTGCCGAGCTGGCGGCGCTCCCGGTCGATCCGGTGCTGCACGCTGGGGGGCGGATTCACGAACTGCGGCGAGACGCGGAGCTGGCGCGTCGCGAACTCCTTCGCCGCGACCATCAGCGTCTCGACGTGCCCTGCCTGGCTGCCGTCATCGAGCGTGGCGTCAATGGTCACGGGATACTCGCCCGGCGCGACGCCGAGATCGATGCCGACCAGGGCGAGCCAGTCGTTCTCACCGAG
Organism: Vicinamibacteria bacterium; assembly: GCA_016650245.1. Lineage (GTDB taxonomy): Bacteria > Acidobacteriota > Vicinamibacteria > Vicinamibacterales > JAENWD01 > JAENWD01. The sequence continues at coordinate 7,916 of JAENWD010000310.1, read as the reverse complement.
GCGCGCGGCCGCGATCCTCTTGTCGAACGCCCGGACCGTCAGCCCTGTGACGAGACGCGGGCCGGCGATGTCGAGTCGCACGACTTCGCCCGGTTGTATCGCGCGCGCCGTGACAGCCACCGTGAGCGCAGCCGGATGGGAGTGCGGACGCTGAGCTGTTGCAGGGGGGATCTGCTGCGCGATCGAAAGGCCGAGGCTCGCAGCGATCACGCCAACGCGCATCCGACATCTTACCGCGCGTGGCTGCGCCGCCTGCGTGCTACCATCCCAGGCACTGGAGTCACTGCCATGGATCGGTTCGAGACATCCCAGACTGCGTCACTCGGCGCAATCAGCGACGCGGCCGCACGCGTCACCGCGTTTCTCCGCGTCGTCTATGGCTGGATGGCCGTCGGCCTCACGGTCACCGCCATGGTGGCGTGGGTGGTCGCGGGATCCGACTCGCTCGTCTACGCGATTGCGTCGAACCGGCTGCTCTTCTGGGGTATCTTCGCCGCGCAGCTTGGCGTCGTGATCTTCCTGTCGGCACGCGTGCACAAGCTGGCGCCCGGCACCGCGGCTGCGCTGTTTCTCGGCTACTCGGCGCTGACCGGGCTCACGATGGCGTTCGTGTTGCGCGTCTACACCGGCGAGTCGGTGGCGACGACGTTCTTTGTCACCGCGGGCACCTTCGGCGCGCTGGCGCTGTACGGCACGGTCACCTCGCGGAGCCTGTCCGGACTCGGGCAGTTCCTCTTCATGGGCCTCATCGGGATCGTGCTCGCGTCGGTCGTCGGGATCTTCTGGCAGAACAGCGGCCTGCAGTTCGTGATCTCGTTTTGCGGCGTGATTCTCTTCACGCTGCTGACCGCCTACGATGCGCAGCGGCTGAAGGCGATGGCCCTGGACCTGCCCGAGGGGAAGGCCGGATCGTACGCCATCGTCGGAGCGCTGAGGTTGTACCTCGACTTCATCAACCTGTTTCTGTTCCTCCTGCGGTTCCTCGGCGGCCGCCGCGATTAGACGAAGGGCGGTACGTAGGGCGGAACTTCAGTTCCGCCGCGATCCACACGACTCGCGCACCACCAGCATGCCGTGGAGCAGGATCTCGCGCGGCGGCAGATCCGGCTGGCCCACGCGATCGACCATCGCCCGCATCGCCGACACGCCGATCTCATGACACGGCTGCCGCAACGTCGTCAACGGCACCGGCAGCAGCCCCGCGTAGTCCACGTCGTCGATTCCCACCAGCCGAATCTGCTCGGGCACACGCCGCCCGAGTGCGGGCAGCGCGTGCATCAGCACGGCGGCTGTGCGATCGCTGGCGCAGACGATGCCGTCTGGAGAGTCGCGGTCGAGTAGCGCCGCCACGCGGGGGCGATCGGCGGGATCCTCGCGCCAGATACGCGCCATCGACGCGTCGAGTCCGGCAGCGCGGACGGCTTCACGAAAACCCGCTTCGCGCCCGTCGACGCTGGACGCGGCGTTTGGCAGCCCGAGAAAGACCGGGCGCGTGCATCCGACGGAGAGCAGGTGCTCGGTCACCAGCGCGCCGGCGCGGCGATTGTCCAGGGCCACCAGGTCGTGACGCCCTCGGCGGGGAAACGGTTCGATTGCGCGGTCGATGAGCACCACCGGAATGCGGGCCGAGGCCAGCGCGTCGGCGATGCGGCGGTTCACCGCGTCGTTGACCGACGTCAGCTCGATGGGCGCGAAGAACACGCCGTCCACCTGGCGCTCGATGTACTGCTCGCACAGCCGCCACGCGTGATCAGCCTTCGACGTCGAGGTCGATGGCCGGCTGCCCCACACCAGCACGTGCTGCCGCGCTTCGGGGGCTTCGAGCAGGCCGTGGCAGATGGCGTCGAACACCTCGACGTCGCCCATCTCCGGCATCAACACCCCGAAGGCCTGCGCCCGTGTGATCGCGCGTGGCGCCCGCACGAAGGTGCCAGACCCGGCGCGGCGCTCGACCAGCCCGGCCACCTGCAAGTCGCGCAGCGCGCGTCCCACAGTGATGCGCGACGCGCCGAACCGCCGCACCAGGTCGGCTTCGCTCGGCAGGCGTTCGCCGGCGCGCATGCGTCCGACCGTGATCTGCTGGACCAGTGCGTCGTAGACCTGGCGGTGCTTCGGCGCGTGCACGGCGTCGGGCGAGCTCATGCTGAAATGGTATGACAAGTTTACAATGCTGTCAATACAGCTATCGTCGTGATGGCCATTGGCATCAAAGACATGCACTACAATTACTTACAGCCATTTGTTTGACTTTACCCACGAACTGCCGATAAGATCTCCATGCGAGTTGTTATATCAAGTTTCCCTGGAGGGCGACGCATGACTGCCTCCCACGACGGCACCCGCCACTTCCTGCTGGCATCGGACTTCGACCAGACGCTGAGCTTCCACGACTCGGGTCGTGTGCTCGCGGAGATGCTCGGGGTGCGCGACTTCGACGAAAAAGTCGAGGGCCTGGCGCGCATCAACCTGGTGCAGCAGGGCGGCGAGCTGGCCTATCTGATTCGTCACGACCCGGAGTTCCGCAGCGTGCGGCGCGAGCAGCTGTACGAGGCGGGCCGGCGCGTGCGGCTGCGGCACAACATCCCGATGCTCGTGGATTTCCTGGGCAAGGGCATCCCCGGGTTCAAGTTCTCGTTCTATGTCCTGTCGGCGGCGCCGAGCGAGATCGTCCACGCGGCGCTTGAAGGCATCGTCGCGCCGGACCACATCATCGGCACCGAGTTCGAGTGGGACCAGGTGTCCGGCGAGGTGCGGTCCATCGCGCGTGTGCCGGCCGGCTACGGCAAGGTGGCGGCGCTCGAGGACCTCGAGACGCGGCTGGACGTGCATCCTGATCGGACCATCTACGTCGGCGATGGCAGTTCGGACGTGCACGTGATGCTGCACGTGAACAACCGCGACGGCTTCACCATCGCGGTCTCCGAAAACAGGCATCTGGCGCGCATCGCCAAGCGCACGGTGCTGAGCGACAACGCGTTCAGTGTCCTGGTACCCGTGCTCGAGGACATCGTCGGCTGGAGGTCGGCCGAGATCCGCACGCTGTTTGAGTCCTACGGCCTGACGCTGCAGGAGTGGGAGAAGGCGCGCACCGACTGGGTCACCGTGCGCGAGACGCCACCGGCAGACGACGCGGCGGTGGCGTGAGGAGACGCAATACGCCATGAACGCAGACTGGATTGGCTGGGTCGCAACTGCGGTGTTTGTCGGGTCGTACCTATGCACGCGTGCTGACGCGCTCCGCAAGGTGCAGATGGCGGGCGCCTTATTGTGGATCGGCTACGGCGTCGTGATGCAGGCCGCGCCCGTGATCACGGCCAACGTGCTGGTGCTCGGCGCGGCTGCGTGGGCATCGCGCCGAGGAAACAAGACTGAGCCTGCCTAGTTACGGGTTACGGGTTACGGGTTACGGGTTGAGTGCCGGGCTACGAGTCACGGGTTACGAGTACGAAATTTCGTGGATTGAGCTCGGTGCACGAGTGAGTCTTGAACCTGCGTAATTTCGTCCAACTCGTCACTCGTAACCCGTCACTCGTAGTTCAACTCGTAACCCATAACTCGTAACCCGTAACTGACGAGTTACTTCGCGAGTATCTTCTTCTGGTTCCCCAGAATCGTCTTCTGATTCGCGAGCAGCGCGCCCTGGTTCTTCTGAATGGTCCTCTGGTTGCCTTGAATCGCCCTCTGATTCGCGAGGATCGCTTTCTGGTTCGTCAGAATCCCCTTCTGGTTGCCGATGATGGTCTTTTGGTTGGCGGCGGTGGCGTCGGACATTATCGGTTCCTCCACATTGACGATTGACGATTGACGATCATGTTCAGGCTGCTGCGACGGCCTGCGCACGCTTTTTGCGATCGTTGGCGATCTCTATCAGGTTTGCGATAGGGCCGACAATGAACAGTGCGTAGTAGGGGGCGTGCACGAATTGCATTAGACGCAGGGCGGCTTCAACCGCCGCCACGACGACGACGGTCAGCATCTGGCCCTGTTTGGTCCGCACGGTCGTCTTGGGGTCCGTGATCATGAAGAAGATGTAGAGCTGGTACATCGGCCCGGTAATCGGCGCCGCCTCGGCAATCAACGGATGCCCGGTGACGGCGGCGCGCACCGCGGCAAACGCGAGGAACGACACCACGTAGGTCAAGGTGATGTGAAACCGTCCGAGCGCGTTGATGATGACCGCGCCGAACAACCACACCGTCACCATCGGCAACAGCGTGTTGCCCCACTGCACGCTGAGGCCCGCCACCGTATCAGCGGCCAGCACCAGCATCGCGACGATGCCCAGGTTCGACGGGTTCCAGAGGTGCCGGCCGTCCACGCGGATCAGGTACTTGGACGAGATCGAGATCGCCGAACACAACGCGTACGGCCAGATCTCGGGCGACCGGACGAGCATGCCGATCGAGATCCCAGAGATATAGGCGCTGGCCAGGTGCGGGAGTTTACCGGTGAAGAGCTTCCCCAGCACCAGCTCGATCGCGATGGCCGCCGCGATCGCCAGCATCGTCTTGCCCCAGCTTTCGAGGAAGCCGAAGGTGATCTGGCCGACGACCAGCACCATCGTGACGAGGATGGGCGCCAGGTAGCGCTTGTCGAACTGAAGCCGCGGACGTGCGCCGCTCATACGGGCTCCTTCACGATGTGCGCACGGTTGACCTCCGGACCGGTCAGCTCGCTCCTCTTACCTGAGGGCCAGCGAACGACGACGCGGTCGACCTTGGCGTCGGCGCCAAGGCCGAAGTGCAGACGGCGCTGGTTCTGCGAGCAGAAGCCCGAGCCACCGGACACTTCCTGAATCTGCCGCTGGCCGTTCCAGAACACTTCGACCTGCGCGCCGATGGCGCTGCGATTCGAGCACGTGCCGGCCGCAGAACTGGCGGTGCACCCGCCCTCCAGCGAGAACGCAATCCACCGCCGGCCCGGCGCCACTTCGTTGCGATAGAACAGCAGGGGCCCACGCTGGTTGGCCACGACGACGTCGAGCGTCCCCTGCCCCGAGAAGTCGCCTAGCGCCACCGAACGGCCATCGTACCGATCCGAGGCGCCCACCATCTGCGCGACGTCGATGAAGCGGCCGGCGCCGTCGTTGAGCCACACCTTCTTCTGCTGGTAGCCGGCGAGGCTGCGTGTGCCCATCGCCGGCCAGTTCTTCGCGTCCGAGATCACCACCTCGTGACCGCCGGCGACCTTGGAGTAGTCGTACCAATAGCTTTCGTTACGAGAGGCCGAGACGTAGCCGTTGACCAGGTACAGGTCCAGGAAGCCGTCGTTGTTCAGATCGCCGAACTGCGCGCCGAAGCTCCAGCCGCCCAGATCCACGCCCATCGACCGCGCGAGGTTCTCGTAAGTCGGCAACTTCGGCGTGCCGCCGGTTGGCATCCACAGGTTGTTGCCCTGCAGCAGGATGCCCTCCTCCGAGATGTTCGAGACGTAGATGGCAAACTTTCCCTGGTTCAACACGTCGCCGACAGACGCGTTCATGCCGCTCTTGGGGGCGTAGCCGACGCCGGACTCGCGCCCGACTTCGCGATAACGTCCGCCCTCGTTGACGAAGAGTTCGGAGACGCCGTAGTCGTTCGCGATGAAGAGGTCCGGGTAGCCGGTGCCGCGCAGGTCCGCGGCGACGGCGGCCAGCGCCCACCGCCGCGACGAGAGGCCGACGCTGTCGCTGACTTCTTCGAAGCGGCCGCCGCCGAGATTGCGGTACAGGTACTTGCGCCCGCCGTTGTTCGCGTACTCGAAGCTCTCGGGCATGATCTTCGTGTCGGCGAGCTTCCAGAGATTCAGGGCTTCGGAGAAATAGCCGCCCATGAAGAGGTCGAGGCGGCCGTCCTTGTCGTAGTCGAGCCAGATCGCCGTGTTGATGTTGGCCCACGGCGGCAGCCCCGCCACGTCGGTGGCGCGAGCGAACGAGGTGCCGGCGTCGTTGTGGAACAGCTCGGGCTTGCCCCAGCGGTGCAGCAGCAGATCCTCGTAGCCGTCGTTGTCGTAGTCGCCCCACACGGCGCCCATCGAGACGCCGGTCTCGGGCTGGTTCAGATCCGCGAGTCCCAGTCGCTCGGCAATTTCCTCGAACGTGCCGTCACCACGATTGCGATAGAGCCGGTTGAACGACCCTTCCCTGCTGTTCACGACGTACAGGTCGTTGTGGCCGTCGGCGTCGACGTCCACGATCGACACCGCGGCGCCCATGGAGGCCACTTGCGGCATGATGTGATTCAGCTTGGGGTCAAGCGTCGGGCCTTCGTGCTGGAAGTAGATGCCGGCGCCCTTGGCGACCTCGGTGAGCGCGAAGCCGTAGCGCGCGAGCGGATCGCCGTTGGTGGCGGTCACCGGCGCCCGGGGCCCGAAATGGCGCATCAGGAACGGCGTGGCGAGCAGCACCACGAACACAACGGCGAGAAGGGGCTTGGCGTAACGGGTCATCTACGGTGCGTCTCTGCCACCACCGGCCAGACGTAGCGCGTGTGGTACTGCTCGAAATCGTCGCGGTGCCGCTGGTAGACGGGATCGGCCTCGAGGGTGCTCGGCGCACGATCGTACCGCCCGCTGGTGTGCGTCGGCAACGGCAGCACGGTCCGCGAGAACGTCGTGTTGAAGTCGCCGTCTTTGACCCAGCCGTCGCCGATGACGACGAAGTCGCGCACCATCGCGGCCGGAACCGGTGGCGCCTGGTCGAAGCGCAACGCCAGTTCATCGCCCGCGTTCATGATCACGTAGCGGTCGTCGGTCGTCGTCACCAGGGGCATCACGTCGCCAAACCGCGTGTGATACCCCTCGAGATCCGGCCAGCGCAGCGCCGTCCCGGCCACTCGGTAGCGTGGCCGCTCGGGGGTGCTGGCATGTGGCTGCTCGGTCACCGAGTACCCGCGGTACCGCAGGTCGGCCGCACGAAGCGGCAGCAGGGACAGCGTCGGGCGCACGTCCCGTCGACCCGCCGCCCAGCCCAGACGGTCCCAGAACACCTCGAGATTGGTGGCCAGGCGCAGTCGCCTGGGCCCCACCGACGGGAGGATCCCGGACAGGTCGATGCGCACGGTCTTGTCCTTGCCCGAGGGGAAGCCGAGCCCTGCGCGCACCTGCCGGAACCGCCCCGACGCGTCGGCCACGTGCAGCGACAGCCCCTTCGGGGCTGCGTGCGCCCCCTGTGAGATCGCGACGTTCACCGAGCTGTCGGTCGGATGCACCCATCCTTGCCCGATCAGCCACATCGGGCCCTCGCGCGGCGCGTCCTCGGGCAACTCGAACTCGACGTAGTGGTCGCGCGTGATGCCCTGGTAGGCACCCCGGCCGGCAAAGTCGAGATGCCGGTCGTCACGCGCGGCGACGACGTCGGCGACGTCGAGGCCACGGTCGTCACGCACCGACGCGAACGCACGCACCGGATCGGTCGCCACCAGGTCCAGCGGCGGGGCCGGCACGGCGAAGCGCTCGTCCACGAACACCTCGGTGCCCACGGGATGGTCCACGTAACCCAGCGCGAGGCGGTCGAAGAAGTGCGTCTCCCAGAGCTCCGCGGTGACGCGCAGGTCGTACGCGCCGTCACGCGCGATAAGCTGGTCGCCGCGCACCTTCACCCAGTCTTCAGTGGCGTGGATGTCGGAGGTGGTCTGTGCGTTGATGCGCAGCCCGAGCGGCGAACGCCAGATCAGATCGGTGACAAACGCCATCTCGCGGCCGTTCCACGCAAACAGCCACGGGCAGGAGCCTTTCAATCGCTGCGTCGCCGCGACCGTCGCGTCCGCGGTCAAGCCGAACTCGGACTGGATGGTGCCGTTGGGCCAGAAGATGCGCGCGACCTCGGCGCGCGTCGCCTCGCCGAGCCCGATGTGGACGATGGGCGAGCTGATGAGCGTGCGCTGCACGTGCAGGCCCGTGCGGACCTCGACTCGCCCTCCGATGCCAAACGAGTTGAT
>JAENWD010000309.1 GCA_016650245.1 Vicinamibacteria bacterium | reverse complement strand
GTAAAGGCAGGGTAGCCGGTTCTGAAGGGCGATCTCCTGCGCTCTCAGGTGCTTCTTGACCGTGATTGGGAAATAGGTGCCGCCCTTGACGGTCGGGTCGTTGGCGACGATCACGATCTGCCGCCCCTCGACCATCCCGATCCCGGTCACGATCCCGGCGCCGGGCGCGTCGCCGTCGTACATTCCCTCGGCGGCCAGAGGAGAAAGCTCCAGAAACGGCGTTGCCGGGTCGAGCACGCGGTCGATCCGCTCGCGGACGGGCAGCTTGCCGCGCTGTCGCGAGCGTTCCTGGGACGCGGCGCCGCCGCCAAGGGCGACGCGATCCAGCCGGGAGCGCAGTTCCTCAACCGATCGCAGGTTCGCCTCGCGCCAGTCCTCGCGCACAACCTCCGGGGACGACAACGGTGTCCTCCTGCTGTTCATCGTTGTGACGACCGTATCCGCCAATCAGGAGTGTATCGCGAGAGGCTGGGAATGAGGGACGCAAGCGGTAACTGTTCACAGTTCGGGTGATGGGCTGTAGACTGCGCCGCATGGACTTCTTGACACTCAGTCATGCCGACCTTATCGCCCTGGTGCAGCAGCAGCAGGCGTTGATCGCCGAGCTGCAGGCGACGATTGCCACCCAGACGACGAGCATCCAACGTCTGGAGCAGCGTGTGCGCGAGTTGGAGGCAGGCGATGGTCCCCCGCGCGGCATGCCGGGCCACACGCGCCAGCAGGCGCCAGCCGTGCCGCGCGGGCCACGGCGCAAGCGCGCCGAGAACCATGCTCGCGCACGGAGCGAACCGACCGCTCAGGTCACCCACAGCCTGGCGCACTGCCCCGACTGCGGCATCGCGCTGGCGGGTGGCGCGGTCAAGCGCACCCGCGAAGTGATCGAGATCACGCCCATCCCGGCGACGGTGACCGAGCACGTCTACCTGGAACGCTGCTGTCCGGGCTGCGGCAAGCGCTGGACGCCAGCGGTCGATCTCGGCGGCCAGGTCATCGGACACTCCCGGCTGGGCGTTGGGCTGATCAGCCTGATCGCGACGCTGCGCAGCGAGTGGCGTCTGCCGCTGCGCGCGATCCAGCAGGTGCTTGGCAGCGTGCATGGACTGGCGCTGAGCACGGGCGCGATCCACGGGGCGCTCGGCCAGGTGGCGCGGGCTGGGGCGGGCGCGGTGGCGGTCACGCTGGCGGCGATCCGGGCCGGGCCGGTCGTGCACGGGGATGAGACGGGCTTGCGCGAGAACGGGCGCAACCGCTTCATCTGGAGCTTCTCGACCCCGACGCAGCGCTACTTCACCTGCGGCAGCCGGGAAAAAGCCATGGTCGACACGGTGTTGGGAGCGGACTTCGACGGCGTGCTGGTCAGTGACTTCTACGCCGCCTACGACCACTACGACGGACTCCAGCAGAAGTGCTGGGTGCATCTGCTGCGTGACATCCATGACCTCGTGCGTCAGCATCCGGACGACGCGGACCTGGCCGCCTGGGCGCAGGGGGTGCGCGACTGCTACAGCGACGCGCTGGCGCAGGCGGCTAGGCTGACGGCCAGCAGCGCGAGTGATGACGTGCGTCGGCTGGCACGCCGTGCCTGCGACGCCGCACTGTGCACCCTGTGCCAACCGTTCGAGACGCACGCGACGGCCCCGCAGGCGAAACTGTGCCGGCGGGTCGCCAAGTATCAGCACAGCCTGTTCACCTTCGTGCGTGAAGCAGGCGTGCCGTCACACAACAACGCCGCCGAGCGCAGCGTGCGTCACGAGGTGATCAGCCGCAAGATCAGTGGTGGGACGCGCTCGACAAACGGCACCCGGACGCGCATGACGTTGGCGACGCTGTTCGGGACGTGGCGCGCACAGGAGCGTGACCCCTACCAGAGCTGTCTTGCTCTCCTCGCTTCCCCCCAAGTCTGAACAGTTACCGCAAGCGGTCTCCTAGCAGGGGCCGTGGCTCCGTCGCGGCCCACGCCGTGAGGCGTCCTCTCGATGCAGCGAGGTTCGCCGCGGACCGCGAACGTGTGCGCCCGTGTGGGACGGTACGACACGTCAAGAGGACGCCTCACGGC
>JAENWD010000308.1 GCA_016650245.1 Vicinamibacteria bacterium | reverse complement strand
TGCCATAGCCCGCCCGACCCCACCGAAGTAGACGATCCCCTTTTGCGGCTTCACCCGCTCGTAGAAGTGATCGTGGAGTTCGAGCACGACGCTGACGCCGGTAGGTAGCGCTGCTGCGGGTTCCCGCGGCTCACACGGCGGTGGCGGCGGACTGGACCTGCTGGCGTCTCTGCCTAAGAGGATCGCGAGTCCTTTATCCCTCGATGCGCCGTAACGGGCTTTCGGCGGGCCCGGAGATCACCTCGCCCTCCGGGGTGAATCGGGAGCCGTGACACGGGCAATCCCACGTGCGCTCGGCGTCGTTCCACGTGACCACACAGCCCATGTGCGGGCAGCGGGCCGATCGCGCGCTGGCGGCGCCGCTGGGGTCGCGATAGACGGCCATCTTCTCGCCGTGCTGGTCGATGACTTTGCCATGTCCGCGCCTCGGCGCGCGCAACGACCGCGATTCGGCGCCGGCAAAGCGATCGCGGATCCGGTAATACGGGTAGTCCGCATTTTCCTTGAGATAGTGCCACACGCCGCGGCCGATGGCGGTGCGTCCCGGATCGAACAACGCGTCCCAGGGGTTGGGCCGCCCCAGGACGGCGTCGGAGGCGATCATCGCGCCGAGGGTGCCAAACGTCAGGCCGTTGCCGCCAAACCCGGTCGCGGCGTATTGATGGTCGACGACACGGCCGATGTACGGCAGACCGTCCGGGGTCTCGATGACCTGACCGGACCACCGGTGGACGACCTCGACGCCGGGGATGAGCGAGCTCAGCGTCTCTTCGAGACGCTTGTAGCAGCCGGCGGTGTCCTGGACCTGCCCCGTCTTGTGATCCTCGCCTCCGAAGATCACCAGGTCGTGGTCGCGATGCGGCTCGAGCCTCAGGTAGTGATACGGCGCCGCGGTGTCCCAGAAGAGCGCGTCGGGCACCCGGCCAGTCTCCACACGCCCCGCGACGACGTAGCTCGTGTAGAGCGCCAGCTTGGTCTGCAGCAGCGTCGCGCCGAGGGCACTGCCGAGTCCGACGATGGGGTTGTGCGTGGCGATGACGACGTCCTGGCACCGCACGGCATGACCATTGGCCGTCACGGTCAGGGGTTCGTCGCGAAACTCGTCGGCGGCGCTCTGTTCGTAGATCCGGCCCCCCTGCGCGACGACCCGCTGGGCCAGACCCGCCAGGTACTTGCGCGGATGGAGCCGCGCCTGGTCCGCGATTCTGATTCCAGGAACGTCGGCAAGTGGGACAGCCTCCACAAACGACGCGTCGAAGCCAAGATCCGCCGCCAGGTCGGCCTCTTCCCGCCATTCGGCCTCGTGGCGTCGGGTCGGATCGCCGGACGGCGCGTGGAGATACCCATCGACCCACGCGAACCCGCAGTCGATCCGATGCGCGCGCACGGTGTCGTCGATCTGCGCGATGGCGGCCAGCCCGGCGTCCCAGACCGCCTGGGCATGGTCGCGGCCGAAGCTGCGCACAAGGGCGGAGAGCCGCACGTCGGTCACCATCGTGAGGTGCGCGCTGGTGTGGCCCGTATCGACTTGCGCGCAGCGGCCGCGCTCGAGCACCGCCACGGTCCTGCCTGCCGCGGTCAACAGGTAGGCGGCCGTCAGGCCGGTGATGCCGCCGCCGATCACGACGACATCGACCTGAAGGTCGTCGTCGAGCGCGGCGAAGCTCGGCATCGAGACACTCTCCGCCCAGTACGGCGACGTGTCCACGGGCGTGTGGGAGTCGGTGGCCATGACACGGTTGGAGCAAGATATGTGCCCAAACGAACGGCCTGGAGTCGTCAGGCGCGACGCGTCGGTGACATCTGGCTGAACAGCCGGGCCGATTCTACTCGGCGATCGCCCTCCGTTGCCCTCTCGTGCGTCTCGCTGCCGATGGCTCAGGACGTGCTTGGGAACCGCGATAGCCCCACCTGGGCGTGTTCAAACGGCAAGGCGTGGCGTGGAGGGCGGACAGTGGCCAAGAAGCAGGCGGCAAAGGCGGCAGCAACGACGAAGACCCGTTTGGCGGTGGCTCGGGCCGGCGCGGCCGGAGATGTGGCTGAAGTGATCGGTGAGTCCCTGGCGGACCTGATGAACCGGAAGGACGCCTTGGTACGGCAGCTCGCCGACGTCAACCAGCGCATCGCGTCGGCGAGCCAGGCAGGCAGCCGCCTGATGCAGGCGGTGCCGAACTTCCTCAGGCTCGGGCGGCCCGAGGCACACGTGCCGAAAAAGACGCGAGCCGCCGGATCGAAGACCGGGAATGGCAAGCGGAAGCGGCCGGCCCCGCCGGATCAGCCGATGGTCGCGCAAACCGAGCGCACCCGGGCGGCAGAGGCCAAGGCCCGCGCCGCCAGGCGGGCGCGGACCGCTGGTCGCTCGGGCAATCGATAGTGCCCGGGGAACGGCAGACGATGGACGGTGGACGCCCGCCAGCCGTGCTGGACGAAAACGTCGAAGCCATCAAGGGGTGGGAGCGCCAGTTCCTGCAGGCTCGGTCCCGGACCGAGCGGCGCGGCGGGGTCGCCCTTGGGCGCGGGCATGCGCGCGACGATGGCTTCTTCCTCGGGCTGGGCGCTGGGCAGGTCGATCTTGTTGATGACCGGGATGATCTCGAGGCTGCTGTCCACCGCGAGGTACGCATTCGCCAGCGTCTGCGCTTCCACGCCCTGGCTGGCGTCCACCAGCAGCAGCGCGCCTTCACACGCGGCAAGCGACCGAGTGACCTCGTACGAGAAGTCCACGTGGCCGGGCGTGTCGATCAGGTTCAGGACGTATTGCTGCCCGTCATCCGCCGTGTAGTTCAGGCG
>JAENWD010000307.1 GCA_016650245.1 Vicinamibacteria bacterium | reverse complement strand
CGCCATCACGCCCCACAGCTTCGTCATGGCCTCGTGATAGCGGAAGCCGGGATCTCCGATGCGCGCGACCCACTGGTGGTTGTCGTACTGCGAGTGATAGACCCCGTACGGACCGTCAAACGACATGTCGATCACCGACACGCCCAGGAAGTTCAGAAACACGGTGTAGTCGGATCCGCTGCCCAGGCGGTTGTTCACAAGGTCGAGGCCGCCGGCATTGGGCAATGAGCCCTGTTGCCGGCCGGCGCTTTGACGTTTGGCCTCCACGAGCGACACACCAGTCGCGGGGTCGTTCACCGTGGCCGCCGCCTCCTCGATGAAGCGATTGAGCGAGGGGACCGCGGTCGCCGTGAAGTTGGGCCCAGACGTCGAGCTGTCGACGTTGACGTAGGCAATGGCCTTCTCCTTCAGCGTCGATTCAAACTGCTCGCCCCACTCGGTGGACGAGGTGAGCGTGAACTCCTCGGCGTCCCAGCTGGCGAAGACGATCGAGCGCTTCGGCCGCACGCCGCCGCGGGCGAGCGCGCCCAGGGATCGCGCCAGATCCATCATCGACGCGCTACCGCTGGACGGGTCCACGCCGCCGTACTGCCACGCGTCGCGGTGGTTGCCGAGGATGACCTGCTCGTCCGGGCGCTCGCTGCCCCGAATGGTGCCGATGACCGTCTGGATCGCGCGGACCTTGTCGTCGGCCATCACACGCAGCGTCACGGGCGTCGTGCCAGGGCCGACCTTGTAGGTGATGCCCAGGCCGCCCTGCCACTCGGCCGGTGCGTCGGGCCCGCCCATGGCCTTCAGCAGCACCCGCGCGTCGCGAGCGGACAGCGGCGCGCTGATGATCTTGGGCAGCGACGCGGCCTCTTCAGCGGCGATGCGCCTTGCACCTGGTACCGACGCCCATCCGGGCGTGAGCGGATCGCCGGGCACAAGGAAGTCGTACGGGATGCCGCCGGACTGGATGTGGCTCTCGTTGCCCCATGGGCCGTTGGGGTAGACCGCGCCCTTGCGCGCGCCGTCCTCCGCGGGGTCAGAGTAGACCAGCATCGCGGCCGCGCCGCGCTGCTCGGCCGTCAGCGCCTTGAAACCGCGATAGCTGTACGGCACCGAGTAGCGGACCAGGACGATCTTGCCACGCACGTCGATGCCCTGCGACTCGAGCCAGTCGTAGTTCTCGGGGTTCCCGCTGGCCGCGTACACCACAGGCGCTTCGACCTCCCCGGACTTCGAGTAGGCGTTGTAGTGCAGCAGCGGCTTCTGCGTGTCTGGGTCGCCGGGCACGGGATCCTCGGTGAACCGGGCCTCCCAGTTGCCCATCGTCAACTTCATCTCGGTGGGGAAGGGCAGCAGCACCTCGTGCTCGACGATCTCTACGGTGTCCAGGCCGTACTCCTTCCACGTGTCACGCATCCACTCGGCCAGGTGCCTGTTGCGGTCGGAGCCGGCGACGTGCGGCTCGTCGGTGAGGTAACGGTGATAGTCACGCGCGCGGTCGGCGGAGGGCAGCGCCAGGAAGCGCCGCTCCAGTTCGCGCTGCGCGATCTCGGATGCGGGCATGAACCCGAAGATCCCCGTCGATGCCTGTTGAGCGCCAATGCCCGTCATCGCGCCAACTGCGACCGCCACCACTGCCATCCACCGTCTCATCGCCACCTCCGATCCGCCGCGACTCTAACGTACGTAGGCCCGAACTTCAGTTCGGGCGCGGACGGCTCTTGAGTGGCGACACCGTTGTCACGGCACGATCACCCTTGCGCGGATGCCCGAGGCGGCCGAGAGACGACGATCGGTCGTCAGCAGGGGCGCATCGAGCGCTTCAGCCAGAGCGATGTAGCAGGCGTCATAGGCGGTCACGTTGTGACGAAGTTGCCAGACGCGGTCGATCAGGACGTCGTGGGGATAGCGCACGATGGGCAGATCTGCAAAATCCTCGAGCGCTTGCGACGCACGGAGCATGTGCCCATGTAATGCACATGTCAATGGCCGGTGGGGTGCAGCATGGCGAATCGGCTACACTGCGCGATTCGACTGCCATGACTCACCCCTTCCTGCACGACGCCACGACGCTGGACGCCTTTGTCGCCGACTGGCACGCCCATCGCCTGACGCGCGAGGCGTGGACCCACGGCGCGCATGTCGGCGTCTGCGCCTACTACGCGTTCGACCACGACGAAGAGGCGACGCTGGCCATCATGCGGCCCGGCATCCGCACGTTCAACGAATCGATCGGCGGGCAGAACACGGCGACCAGCGGCTATCACGAGAGCATCACGCGGCTGTGGGTGATGGCCATCAAGGCTCACCTCCGCGCGAATCCCGCCACCACGCGATGGGAGGCATCGCGCTGGGCGGTCGCTCGCTTCACCAGCCCTTGCGAGCTGCTGCAGCAGTGCTACACCTTCGACGTCATCGACGACACGCGCGCACGCGCCGAGTGGGTGCCGCCGGATCGGCCGTTGCCGTGGGAAACTGACGGGGCGTAGGGGCGTGGGGCGGTTACGCCCGCGCGCGGCGGAGGTCCTTGCCGACGACCCTGGCTGCGTGCGCACCTGGAGCGCCTGTGACCCCACCGCCGGGATGTGTACCGGCGCCGCAGAGATACAGGCCGTGGATAGGCGTCCGGTGCTGCGCCCATCCGAGCACGGGGCGCATCGCGTAAAGCTGATCGAGCGTGTGCTCGCCGTGGAAGATGTGGCCGCCGGTGAGGCCGTAGCCTCGCTCGAGGTCCAGTGGCGTCAGCACCTCGCCGGCGAGGACCTGCGACTTCAGATCGGGCATGACCTCGGCCAGCCGCGAGACCACGAGATCGCCGAGCGCCTCTCGGCCCGAATCCCAGTCCCCTTCTCGGAGCCGGTACGGCGCGTACTGCGCGTAGATGGAAAGCACGTGCTGGCCGGCCGGCGCCAGGGAGGCATCGGTGAGTGACGGCACCGTCACTTCCAGCCATGGTCGGTCCGACATCCGGCCGTACTTCGTGCAGTCGAACGCGCGCTCGAGCTCGTCCGGTTCATCTCCGACCAGCAGGCGTCCCGCCAGGGCCTGTTCGATCGGCATCCCCGAGGCGTCGAGTCCAGCGACCTCCGGCAAACCCGTGACCACCAGGTTGACCTTCGCGACGACGCCGTGGGCGCGATAGTTCAGGACCTGCTGGCGGAACGACGGCTGCAGGTGAACCGGATCGACGAGTTGCAGGAACGTGTGCTTCGGATCGGCGCCCGAGATGACGGCGCGTGCCTCGATGCGCTCGCCCGTGTCGAGCACGACGCCGCGCACACCGTCGTCGTCGATCTCGATGCGCGCGACACGAGCCGTCCGGCGAATCTGTGCGCCAGCACTGGTGGCCGCAACGGCAAGTGCCGCCGCCATCGCGCCAGGGCCACCGGAAACCACCGTGACCGCGCCGGTAGGATGGCCTTCCTGGGCGGCTTGCAGCAGCCACGCCGCCGTCGTCCCGGCCGACCGCGGTCCGGCCTGCATGCCAAACACCCCGCGCGCGCAGACCGCGGCGCGCAGGGCGGGCGTCTCGAACCATTCAGCGGCAAGGTCGGCGATGGGCATCGGTCCCCATCGCAGCAGATCGTAGAGGCCCTGGCGGCCCAGGCCACGGAGTTTGCGGCCGGCCCGCAGAAGCACCCACATCTCGCTCGGCGACGGCGCGTCAAGCGACGGGGGCACCTGTCCGAGCACCGCGCCCATCGCCTGTGTCAGCGCCTGCGTGCTGGCGACAAACGCCGGCCACCGCTCGGCGTCGCGTGCCGACCAGGGCGCCAGCGCACGCACGGCGGCAGCCGTGCCGCGAGGCACGACCAGAGCGCGACCGTCCTTGGTGGGCACGCATACCGACACTGCGGGCGAGGTGACGTGCAGACCCTGGGTGTCCAGACCGAGGTCACGCACGACATCGGCGCCAAGCGCCACGGTATGCGTCAACGCGGGCACACGAACACCCGGCATCAGCTCGTGCGTGACGGCGCAACCTCCGACCTCGTCACGCGCTTCGAGCACCAGCGGACGCAATCCCGCCCTGGCCAGGTACGCCGCGCACACCAGGCCGTTGTGGCCGGCGCCGATGATGATCGGGCGACTCATGACCTCGATTGTCCACGTTTGCCAACCACGAAGACCTGTCCACGTACGCCAACCACAGAGACACGAAGACCACGGAGGACGCACGGAGTTTCATAGGATCTGTACTGGGTCCGCCCACAGCGACCAGTCAAAATGAATCTCTGTGTGGTCTCTGTGTTCTCAGTGTCTCCGTGGTTGGCGTACGTGACAGTCATCTTGTCTTCCCCAGCACCGAGAGCGCGGCGTTCCTGCCGGGCGCGCCCATGATGCCGCCGCCGGGATGCGTTGCCGACCCGCACATGTAGAGGCCCTGGATCGGCGTGCGGTAGTTGGCCCAGCCGGGTACCGGACGCAGGAAGAACAGCTGTTCCAGCGACAGCTCGCCCTGGAAAATGTTGCCTTCCGACAAGCCCCACTCGCGCTCGAGATCGAGCGGCGTCACCACCTGGCGGTGACGGATCAGGCTCTTGAAGTTGGGTGCGAACTCCGCAATCGTATTCACCACCGTGTCGCCGAACGCCTCCTTGTGGTCGTCCCACGTGCCGTCGGCCAGGTGATAGGGCGCGTACTGCACGAAGCACGACATCACGTGCTTGCCGGGCGGAGCAATCGACGGGTCGGTCAGCGACGGGATCACGATGTCGATGTACGGATGCCGCGAGTACCGTCCGTACTTCGCGTCGTCGTACGCGCGCTCCATGTAGTCCACGCCTGGCGAGATCGAGATCGCGCCGCGCAGATGGGCGCCGGCACCAGGCAGGCAGGTGAAATCGGGCAGCCCGTCGAGCGCGAGGTTCACTTTGCCCGATGAGCCGCGGAACTTGTAGCGCTTGACGCCGTCGACGAAGTCGCCGGGCAGCTCGTCTTCGCCGACCAGTCCGAGAAACGTGCGGCGCGGGTCGAGGCTCGAGGCGACCATGGCGGCCTCGATCTCGTCGCCGTTCTCCAGTACGACGCCGCGCGTGGCGCCGTCGCGCACGAGAACCTTGGCAGCGGAAGTCTGCGTGCGGATCTCGACGCCGGCCTCCCGGGCCGCGGCGGCAATCGCATTCGAGATCGCGCCGGTCCCGCCGCGCGCCAGTCCCCACGACCTGAACGCGCCGTCGATCTCGCCCATGTAATGGTGCAGCAACACGTACGCCGTGCCCGGCGACCGCACGCCGAGAAACGTGCCGATGATGCCGCTGGCCGACATCGTCGCCTTGAGCACGTCGGTCTCGAACCACTGGTCGAGAAAGTCCGTCGCGCTCATCGTCATCAACTGCACCTGGTTGTAGCGGTCTGGGCCGGGCAGGTCACGAAAGCGCCTGCCCAGAAACGCCAATCGTGCCAACTCCCGCGGGTTGAGCGACCACGGGTCCGGCGGCGTCATGTCGAGAATCGGCTTGACGAAGCGCGCCATCTCGACCATCGCGCGGCCGTACTCGTCGTAGGCCTCGGCGTCCACCCGCGAGTGCCGTGCGATCTCGCGGAACGTCCGCGCGTGGTCGTTCACGCGCCAGAGGTAATCGCCGCTGGGCATCGGCGTGAACGTGCCGTCGAGCGGCAGGATCTCCAGGCCGTGCCGCGGCAGGTCGAGCTCGCGGATGATCTCGGGCCGCAGCAGCGACACGACGTACGAGCAGACCGAGAACTTGAAGCCGGGAACGACCTCTTCGGTGACCGCCGCGCCGCCCAGCACGTGCCGCCGCTCGAGCACGAGCACTTTGCGCCCCGCACGCGCCATGTACGCCGCATACACGAGCCCGTTGTGCCCACCGCCCAGGACGATGCAGTCGTACATTGGCCGGGATTCTATTGCAGATTGCAGATTGCAGATTGACGATTGACGATTACGGTTCGGCCAGATGCACCCCGGCGAAGTCGTGGGCCCCATCTGCGTCACTTGTAATCGTCAATCTGCAATCGTCAATCGTTAATTCAGCTATATTTCCCCCATGCCCGTCGGTACGGCCTTCCATGACCGCACGCTCGCGCTGTGCGGGAGCCTGAACTACCGCGAGTGGGCGGGGTACTACGCGGTCAGCGCCTACGAGGCGCATCACGAGCACGAGTACGCGGCGATTCGAAACGGCGCCGCGCTGATCGACGTCTCGCCGCTGTTCAAGTACATCGTCAGCGGGCCCGACGCCACGCGCCTGGTGGACCGCGTCATCACGCGCGATGCTACGAAGGTCGCGGTGGGGCAGGTCATCTACACACCCTGGTGCGACGAGCGTGGCAAGGTCATCGACGATGGCACGGTGACGAGGCTCGACGATCAGGTGTGGCGGTGGACCGCCGCTGACCCCAGCCTGCGCTGGTTCCGGCAGAACGCTGCGGGTCTGAACGCGCAGGTCGAGGACATCTCCGAGCAGGTCGCCGCACTGGCCGTGCAAGGGCCCACATCAGCACGGCTCCTGAAGGCGGTCGCCGACGCCGACCTGGACCCGGTGAAGTACTTCCGCATGACACGCGGGCGCATCGCCGATGTGCCGGTGGAGATCTCGCGCACCGGCTACACCGGCGACCTCGGGTACGAAGTCTGGATGCCGTGGGATCGCGCCACCACGGTGTGGGATCGGCTGGTCGAGGTCGGTAAGGCCTATGACGCCAAGCCGGCCGGCATGCTCGCGCTCGACGTCGCGCGTATCGAAGCCGGGCTGCTCCTCATCGACGTCGACTTTCACGGATCGCGTAAGGTCAGCGTGGACCTGCAACGCTACACGCCTGACGAGATGGGGTTGGGCCGGCTGGTCAGCGACGGCAAGGGGCCGTTCATCGGGCGCGATGCGATCCGCCGTGAGCGTGCAGGCGGCCACCAGCGCCAGGTGGTCGGCCTCGAGATCTCGTGGACCGACGTCGAGTCGCTTTACACGAAGGTCGGGCTGACCCCGCAAGTGCCCATCGCCGCGTCACGCGTCGCCGTGCCGGTCTACAAGGGTGGCCGTCAGGTGGGCAAGGCATCGTCGACGACCTGGTCACCGGTGCTGAAGAAGCTGATTGCGCTGGCGACGGTCGATCGTCCGCACTTCGCGACGGGGACGACGCTGGAAGTCGAGATCACCGTTGAAGCCGTGCGGCATCGCGCGCGGGCCGCCGTGGTGGCGACGCCGTTCTACAACCCTGCGCAGAAGACAGCCACGCCGGCCCCGTAGATCGGCCCAACCCGGTCACCGCCCATGCACCTATCTGCTCTCGCAGCCATCCTTCTCGTCGTCGTTACCTCGTCGCCCGTCTCCGCGCAGTCGGCTGCCGGCGCGCAGTTGCTGCCCGGCATGGGCGACTACTCGCACCCGATTCAGACGACCAGCCCCGAGGCCCAGACGTACTTCGACCAGGGCATGGCGTTGCTCTACAACTTCAATCACGCCGAAGCCGAGCGATCGTTTCTGAAGGCCGCCGAGCTGGATCCGACAGCGCCGATGCCGTGGTGGGGCGTTGGCATCGCGCTCGGCCTCAACTACAACCGCGACGTCACCAAGCTCGAAGGCGAGCGGCTGACTCGCGCCTGCGACGCCGCGCAGAAGGCGGTGGCGCTCAGCCGCGGCGGCTCGCCCGTCGAGGCCGCCCTGGCTCAGGCGCTGGCCACACGCTACTCGCGCGACCCCAACGCGGATCCCACCGTGCTCAACGCGCAGTACCGCGACGCCATGCGCCAGGCCTACGCGCGCTACCCGGACGACCCCGAGGTCGGGACCCTGTATGCCGATGCCGTGATGAACCTGCGGCCGTGGCAGCTGTGGGGCACCGATGGCACACCCGGGCCCGACACGCTGGAGCTGGTGAAGGTGCTCGAGGCCGTGCTGCGTCGACATCCCAACCACCCAGGCGCCAACCACTACTACGTGCACGCCGTCGAGGCCTCGCCGACGCCTGAACGGGCGTTGGCCAGCGCCACACGGCTCGAGACGCTGGTACCCGGCGCCGGGCATCTCGTGCACATGCCCACGCACATCTACATACACACCGGTCACATCAGCCGTGTCGCGGAGCTCAACGCGAAGGCCGCGGCGGCCGACGAGCGCTACATCGCGGTGGCCAAGCCCGAGGGCGTGTATCCGTTCATGTACTACGGCCACAACGTGCACTTCGTCGTGGTCGGCAACATCCTGGTCGGGCGGTACGAGGACGCGCTCAAGGCCGGCGAGCAGATGGTCGGCCTGGTGGCGCCGCATGTCGCCGACATGGGGCCGATGGTGGAGTGGGCGCTGTCTCTGCCCACGCTGGCGCACGTGCGCTTCCACAAGTGGGACGCGATCCTCTCTGCGCCTAGACCCCCCGAGAGTCAGCCGCTGGCGCGATCCTTCGACCACTACGCCCGCGCGCTCGCGTTGCAGATGACGGGCAAGGCCAGCCAGGCCCGCATCGAGGCCGCGGCGTTGGAATCCACGCGCGCGAAGGTGCCCGCAGAGACGCTCGTCGTGACCTTCAACAACGGACCGACGGTCCTGGCCATGGTCCGTCACCTCCTTCAGGGCCAACTGGCCGGTTCGGTTGACGAAGCGGTCACGCACCTCGAGATGGCCGCGGCCGCTCAGGATGCGCTGACCTACGACGAGCCCGAGCCCTGGCCCTGGTCGGTGCGCGAGACGCTGGGTGCGGTGCTGCTGAAGGCCGGCAGGGCTGCGGAGGCGGAGAAAGTGTTCAGGAAGGATCTCGAGAAGAACCCGGCGAGCGGGCGCACGCTGTTCGGGTTGACCAAGAGCCTCGAGGCGCAAGGCCGAACGGCCGAAGCCGCGATCGTCAGACGCGAGTTCGACCAAGCGTGGAAGCAGGCCACCAGCACTCTCAGCGTCGACGCGTTGTTCTGATACGACCGACGTTTACTCGTCAATCACAGAGACACAACGGCACAAAGACGCACCGAGAACTTCTTACGACTTCTCTTACGTGGACGCCTGACTGAGTGGAGCGCGCCTTGCTAGGCTCGACAAACATGGACCTCACGTCGCGACCTGTCGGCATCGCTCCCGCCGATTGGCCGTGAACGTCTTGCAACTCCGCCCGCTTCGACCCGCGCACCGTTTTCCATCGCCGCAAGAGCAACCAGCGCTTCCCGCGGCCGTACGCGCGCATCACCGAGCCCGCGCAAGAGAACTCCTGCCGCCGCACCTCGTCCAGTGCGGCCGACGCGTGCTGTAGGACATGGAACCTGTCGAAGACGATCTCCGCCGTCGGCGACTGGTGCGCCACGGCGTTCACGTAGGGTCGATGCATGTCCGTGCAGACGGCCTCGACCGCGGCGCGCTGCCGGGCATCGAGCTCAAATGGCTGTACTCAAATCGACGAAGGGCCGTTCTTGAGGGCAGATGAAGATCCGGAAGATTCTCCGTGCGTCTTTGTGATTCCGTGTCTCTATGGTTGACGGGTGAACGTCGGTCAGACGGTTAGCTCGCCGCGCAACACGGTGACCGCCTGCCCGGACAGGCGCACGCGGTCGCCGGTGAGCTGCACGCGCAGCTCGCCGCCGCGTGCCGAGGCCTGCCACGCGAGAAATGTCGTCTTGCCAAGCCGCTGGGCCCAGTAGGGCGCCAGCGAGCAGTGCGCTGACCCGGTCACCGGGTCTTCGTCGATGCCAAACGGCACGGCGAAGTAGCGCGAGATGAAGTCGTAACGGCCCGTGCCACGCGCGGTGGCGATCACGCCGAAGTCAAACGCGCGCAACCGGTCGAACCTCGGCGCCAGAGCGCGCACCTCGGACTCGTGCGAGAACTCCACCACCAGGTTGTCGTGCGCACGTGCCGGCACGCTCTCGGACACCACGCGCGGCGTCGCGCCCAGCGCGTCGACCAGTCCGTCCGGCGCCTCGCAGAGGATCATCGGTCTCGCCGGCAGCTCGATGGCGATGCGGTCGCCGTCAGGCTCGGCCGTCAACACGCCGCTGGCGGTCTCAAACGCGATTCGCGCGCCGGCCGGCACCCGCCCGACCTGCCACAGCGCATGCGCCGAGGCCAGCGTGGCGTGCCCGCACAACTCGACTTCCACGGTCGGCGTGAACCATCGCAGCCCGAACCGGTCGCCTTGCGGCACCAGAAACGCCGTCTCGGCCAGGTTCATCTCGGCGGCCACCAGTTGCATCCATGCGGCGTCGGCCGGCGCATCCAGCAGACAGACGGCGGCAGGGTTGCCGCTGAATGGCCGGTCCGTGAAGGCGTCAATATGAAGGAGTTGAGGCATTGCGTCAATTTGCACCTTGAATGAGAAGGTGTCAATACGTATATTGTCACTATGACAAAATGGCGGCCGCTGTGGAACCGGGCCGATCGGCCGATCTATGAGGCCCTAGCGGCGGCCCTGGCGCGCGATGTCGCGTCGGGCCGCCTGTCTGTCGGTGACCGCCTGCCGCCGCAGCGTGAGCTGGCCGAGGCGCTGGGCGTCACGGTGCCTACGGTGACGCGCGCGTACTCGCTGGCGGCCCGGCGCGGTCTGGTGGGCGGCCACGTCGGCCGCGGTACGTTTGTCCGGCCCGCGATCACCAGCGACACCGACGCGGGCCTGGTCGACTTGTCCATCAACGCGTTGCCGCCGCACGCGTTTCTGGGCGAGATTGCCGCGCGGCTCGATCTGCCACCCGACGCCGCGCGCCGCGCGGCGCTGCTCAACTATCCCCCGCGCGAAGGCCGCGACGCGCATCGGCTGGCCGGCGCCGACTGGATCGCGCGTCGTGGCGTCTTTGTCGCGCCCTCGCGCGTCCTGGTCACTGCGGGCGCGCAGCACGCGCTGGTCGCGGCGCTATCGGGTCAGCTCGGTCCCGGGGACACGCTGCTGGTCGAGGAGCTCACCTTCGCTGGCCTGCTCGAAGCCGTGAGGCTGCTGGGCATCGTGCCGGTCGCCGTGTCCATGGATGCCGATGGGCTGCGGCCCGACGCGCTGGACCGCATCGCGCACACCACCGGCGCGCGCACCCTGGCTGTGCAGCCGGTGCTGCACAACCCCACCGGTATCTCGATGCCGCCGGCCCGCCGCCGCGCCATCGCCGAGGTCGTCGCGCGGCGCGGCCTGCATGTGATCGAGGATGACATCTACGGCGAGCTTGCGCCCGAGACGCTGCCGCTGGTGACCGAGCTGTCCACGCCGTGGACCTATGTCACCAGCCTATCCAAGAGCGTCGTGGCCGGCGTGCGCGTGGGCTTTCTCGCCACGCACGCCGACGCCGCTGCGCGCGCGGCGCGCGCGATCTGGGCGACCACGGTGGCCGCCTCGCCGCTCACCACCGAGATCGCGTGCGCGCTCATCGCCGACGGCACCGCCGACCGCATCGTCGTGTGGAAGCGACAGGAGATGCGTGCCCGGCAGCAGTTGGCGCGCGAGATTCTGCCGGGGCTGCCCTCGACGATTCACCCGGCGAGCCCGCATGTGTGGTGGCCGTTGCCGCGACCCTGGCGGGTGGCGGACTTCGTGGGTGCCGCACGAGGCCGCGGCATCGTGCTGGGCCCGACCGACGGGTTTCTCGGCCAACCCGGCGCGACGCCGCGCGCGGTGCGGCTGTGCCTGGGTCCCCCAGCCACGCGCGAGCGGCTGCGGCAGGCGCTCGAGACCCTGCGCGACCTGGCGGCGTCCCTGCCCGCAAGCGCCGCGCTCGTCTGACCTTCCGCACGCTGGCGGCAATGGGGTCAGACCCCATTCACGCGCCACGACCTGTTAGGATCGACTCTTGATGCGCGCGCTCGCTTTCTCGTTGCTGGTGCTGCTGGCGCCGGTGGCTGCGCAGGCAGCCGATCCGGTTCATCGTCTGTCGCTTGGCGACCCGGCTCGCCGCGACAAGGACGTCACGCTCGTCCTCGACGCCGTCGTCGATACGGCCACCGGCGAGACGCTCGGGCCCGAGGAGCTGGCCGCGCGGCTGGACACGACGAGACTGCTGCTGCTGGGCGAATCGCATACAAGCGTCGAGTCGCATCGCGTCCAGTTGCAGGTGCTGCGCGCCCTGGCGCGGCTCGGCCGCGTCGTCCGCGTCGGTCTCGAGATGTTTCCCTACACCGAGCAGACGTCGCTTGATTCCTGGAACGCCGGTCGCTGGTCCGAGACCGAGTTTGTCGACAAGTCTCGATGGTACGAGCACTGGGGTTATCACTGGGGCTACTACCGCGACGTCCTGCTTTTCGCGCGCACGCAGGGGATTCCGATCGCTGCTGTCAACGCGCCGCGCGATCTGGTTGCTGCGGTCCGCAAGACCGGCATCGCGGGCCTCTCCGCGCAGCAAGCCGCGCGAATGCCCCCGAAGGTTGACACCGAAAGTGCGGACCACCTCGTGCTGTTCAAGGCTCAGGTCGGTGGCGGCGATGCGCTCCACGGCGGCATGACCGACGACGCGTGGAAGGGCATGCAGGCCGCGCAGGCCACCTGGGATGCGGCCATGGCCTGGAACGCCGTGCAGGCGCTGAAGGCTGTGAACGACCCGAACGCCATCATGGTTGTGCTGGTGGGATCGGGGCATGTCGCCTACGGCCTCGGCATCGAGCGACAAGCGCGCACCTGGTTCGATGGACGCGTGGCCAGCGTGATTGCCATGCCCATTACGGACGACAAGGGGCCCACCGGTCCCGTGCGCGCGTCGTATGCGAACTTCCTCTGGGGCGTGGCCCGCGAGCAGGCCAGCGCGTGGCCCTCGTTCGGGCTCTCGACCCGCGTTGGTGAAGGCGGACGCCGTCCGATCATCGACATCGAGAAGGACAGCCCCGCGGCCCAGGCGGGCCTCAAGGTCGGCGACGTCATCGTGAAGATCGACGAGGTCGCGATCGACTCCCGCGAGGCGATGAGCCGCCAGATGGCGTCCTACAACTGGGGCGACACACCACGCGTGACGATCGCTCGCGGCACCGAGCAGCTGATCGTGACCGTGGCCCTTCGGCGGGCGCCATGAGCAACGTGATCAACCAGGGGCAACCCGGCCCAACCCGACCCAACCTGGCCTAACCCAGTCAACCCGTTCCGTGCACACTCCCACTGACGGACTCGGCGCGTCACGATTCGTCGCCTTCACGCGCGACGAATGGTCGCATCTGCGCGACCAGAGGACGATGACCCTGACCGAAAGCGACCTGTTCGCGATGAAGGGCGTCAACGAACAGATGACGCTGTCGGAGGTCGAGCAGATCTACCTGCCGCTTACCCGTTTGTTGAGCATGTATTTCGAGGCCACGCATAGGTTGCGCACGGCCACCCACTACTTCCTCGGCAACCCGGAAGCCAAGCTGCCTTTCGTGCTCGGCATTGGCGGCAGTGTCGCCGTCGGCAAGAGCACGGTGTCGCGTGTGCTGCAGACGCTGCTGTCGCAGTTGACCGAACATCCCCGGGTGGACCTGGTGACCACCGACGGCTTCCTGTACTCGAATGCCGTGCTCGAAGAGCGCGGGATCATGCACAGGAAGGGCTTTCCGGAGAGCTACGACGTACGGCGGGCGCTGGAGTTCCTGATCGACGTCAAGTCGGGCAAATCGCACGTCACCGCCCCGGTCTACTCGCACCTGACATACGACATCGTCCCAGACCGGGTCCAGGAAGTGAACCGGCCCGACATCATGATCTTCGAGGGGCTCAATGTCCTGCAGGGCCCGCAGCGCCAGCAGGGGCGCTCGCTGGCTGTCTCGGACTTCTTCGACTTCTCGATCTACATCGACGCCGATGCGGCCGACATCGAGCGGTGGTACATCGACCGCTTCATGACGCTGCGCGAGACCGTGTTCGCCGACCTGCGCTCGTACTTCCACAAGTACTCCGCGCTCACCGATGCCGAGGCGCTGGCGACGGCCCGCCGCATCTGGCGCGACGTCAACTACGTGAACCTCAAGGAGAACATCGAGCCCACACGGGAACGCGCGCACCTCATCCTGCGGAAAGACCCGCAGCACGAGATCGCGAGCGTGTGGCTGAGGAAGCTGTAACCGCTCCGATCACAATCACGAAGGTCACGATGGATTGCACGAAGGTCACGAAAATGTCTATTTCGTGGTCTTCGTGTTTTTCTTCGTGCCCTTCGTGGTTGTGATCTGTTTGTACCGGAAACATCCCACCAAGTGGTCGTTCACCATCCCTGTCGCCTGCATGAAGGCGTAGCAGATGGTCGGCCCGACGAAGGTAAACCCGCGTGCCCTGAGGCCGTGGCTCATCGCGTCTGACTCGGCCGTCTGCGCCGGCACATCTTTCAATGTCTTGGGGCGGTTCACGATCGGCGCGCCGCCGACGAACTGCCAGATGTAGCGATCGAAGGACCCGAACGCCTGCTGCGTCTCGAGACATGCCCGCGCGTTACGCACGGTGCCTTCGACCTTCAGCCGGTTTCGGATGATGCCGGGGTTCTGGAGAAGGCGCTCAACCCTGGCCTGGCTGAATCGGGCCACCGTGACCGGATCGAACTCCGCAAACGCCGCGCGGTACGCCTCGCGCTTACGCAGGATCGTGATCCAGCTCAGGCCCGCCTGTGCGCCCTCGAGGATTAGCATCTCGAACAGGTGCCGGTCGTCGTGCGACGGCACGCCCCACTCGTCGTCGTGGTAGGCGAGGTAGAGGGGGTCGGTTCCGCACCAGGGGCAGCGCGGGGTTATCTGCGCCATTTCGTCAATCGTCAATCGTCAATCTGCAATCGTCAATGCAGACCAAAGCCCCCAACCCATATCCACGACGGTAGAACCCGTTCATGAGCAGCCCGAGCCAGAGGAAATCCAGCGGAACTGTGACGCTCTGGATCGCCGCGAGGATGGCAGGTTGCTCAAACCTATCTGAAGCAGCAGTCGTACGTCACGTGTTTCATGACGTTTCGTCATTAATTGAATGACGCCACAGACAGCAATCGACTTCTTTTTGCAAAGTGAAAGTTTCTTGATGTCGAGTCTGCACGCTTTGGTCTACACTCTGCCAGACGCGGCCCCGGATGAGCCGGCGCGGCACGGATCGACTATTTAAGAGATAAGAGAGGTGCACACCATGAATCAGGCCGATATCGCGTGGATGCTGGTATCGACCGCGCTGGTCCTGCTGATGACGCCAGCCCTGGCGTTTTTC
This sequence comes from Vicinamibacteria bacterium, assembly GCA_016650245.1. Lineage (GTDB taxonomy): Bacteria > Acidobacteriota > Vicinamibacteria > Vicinamibacterales > JAENWD01 > JAENWD01. The sequence goes on along the minus strand of JAENWD010000307.1, from coordinate 8,838 downwards.
TACGGCGGGCTGGTCCGCTCGAAGAACTCGCTCAACACGATGATGATGAGCTTTGTCTCCCTGGGCGTCGTCGGCGTGCTCTGGGCGTTGCTGGGCTACTCCCTCGCGTTTGCGCCGGGCGGCGCGTTTATCGGCGGACTGGACCATGCGCTCCTGCGTGGCGTGAACCTCGAGGCGAAGGGCACGATCCCGCACGTCCTGTTCATGTGCTTCCAGGGCACCTTCGCGATCATCACGGCCGCCTTGATCTCGGGCGCCATCGTCGAGCGCATGCGCTTCAGCGCCTATCTGGTGTTCATCTCGCTGTGGACGCTGTGTGTCTACAGCCCGATCTGCCACTGGGTATGGGCGTCTGACGGGTGGCTCTTCACCTGGGGCGCGCTCGACTTTGCGGGAGGCACCGTCGTGCACGTGAATGCCGGCGTCGCGGCGTTTGTGGCGGCCATCGTGCTTGGCCCGCGCAAAGACTACGCGCGTCAGGCGTTTCTGCCGCACAACGTGCCGTTTGCGCTGCTGGGCGCCGGCTTGCTCTGGTTCGGCTGGTTCGGCTTCAACGCCGGCTCGGCGCTTGGCGCCACGCCCGCGGCGGCGCTTGCGTTCGCGACGACCATGCTGGCGCCGGCAGCGGCGCTGGTGGTGTGGACGCTGCTCGACCTGATGCGCAATGGCAAGATCACGGCGGTAGGCGCCGCGACCGGCATCGTCGTCGGCTTGGTGGCTATCACGCCGGCGGCCGGACACATCAGCCCGATCAGCGCCATCCTGCTGGGCGGCATCGCGGCCATTCCGAGCTACTACGGCCTGGTCTTCCGCGCCCGCACGCGCCTTGACGACAGCCTCGACGTCGTCGCGGCGCACGGCGTGGGCGGCACGGTCGGCGCGTTGCTGACCGGCGTCTTCTCGGAGAAGGCATGGAGCGGCGTGGCCGACGGCCTGCTCTTTGGCAACCCCGGTCAGCTGGGGATTCAAGCGGTCGCCGTGGGCGCCACCCTCCTCTACAGTGGCGTGGTGACCTTCGGGCTGTTGAAGCTGGTCGGCGTCCTGGTGCCGCTGCGAGCCGAGGCGACCGATGAGGGGCTGGGCATGGACGTCACCCAGCACGGCGAGGAAGCGTACATGGACGGCGAAGGCGCCATCCTTGTGTTGCACGAACGCGAGGCCGTCGTGTCGCCGGCGCTGGCGTCGGCGGCGGCTGGAGGTCGGTCATGAAGCTGGTCGTGGCAATCTTTCGTTCCGAGCGGCTGAGTGCCGTGCTCGAAGAACTCTACAGGGCCGACGTGCAGGGATTGTCCATCAGCCGCGTGCAGGGGCATGGCGGCGAGCGCGAGCAGGTGGAGACCTATCGCGGCACGACGGTCAAGATGGAGTTGTCGGAAAAGTCCCGGCTCGAAATCTGCGTGTCGAATCACTTCGTCGATCCGACGGTGAAGGCGATTCTGAAGGCGGCGCGCACGGGCGCCGTCGGCGACGGCAAGATCTTCGTGCTGCCGGTGGAGAAGATCTACCGCATCCGCACCGGTGAAGAGGATCAAGCCGCCGTCACGCCCGTCGGCGTCCCGAGCCGTTCATAAGCAGCTTCAGGATCGCCACTTTCCCAGGCTGGCGCGGGTCTTCTCCAAAGACCCGCGCCAGGGCGTCCTGCCGGTAGCGGAAGATCCGCATCAGTTCGGGCGCGACGAGCCACTGGTGCAGCAGCGATCCGCACGCCACTTCGTACTCCACGCCATCTTCGACCAGGGTCCCGCCGGCGTCCTGGCGGAACAGATGGACGTGCCGCCAGTACCTGTAGGGCCCGCGGCGCTGCTCGTCCTTGAAGCGCACGTTGGGCTCCCACGCCGTGATCTCGCTCTGCCAGCGAAGCGGAAGCCCGCGCAGGCGCAGCCGATAGTCGATGCGCGCGCCTTTGCGCATCGTGACCGCCGGCGTCAGCACCTTGAAACGCAGAAACGGCGGCGTGATCGTTTCCAGATTCCGCGCGTCGGCGAAGAACCTGAAGACATCCGGCAGGGGCGCCGGCACGAACAGCTTCGTTTCGAGGCGATACGGCACGCGGGCCGATTCTAGCGCGTTTGGCTGAGCTGGAAGAGAGCGCCCTGTGCGCGCTGCACAATCTTTCCCGTGGCGTCGCGTCCTGTGACGACGACGCGGAACGGAGTCGCGGGCACGAGGAACTCCGCGAGGTAGGTTTGCTCGTCATCGCCGACCGGCGGCCTGGCCGGAGTCAGCGGGCCAAGTCGCTGGTCGGTCGAACCGCGCATCTCGAAGGTCGGTCCCAGAATGCCTGGTGAAACCGCTATCTCCATCAGCCGACTGGTCCCAGGCACCAGCGGCGCGTCGTCTCGAAAGATCCCTTCGTGCCCAGGCCGGCCGCCAGGACGAACCAGGCACACGTCGTCGAGCGCCAGCGATGCCCGCGCGTGGACGACGAGGAAGAGCAGGCCTTCGCCGGCGAGTCTGACCTTCCAGAGGCCCGTCTCTGGCGTGTCCACGCCGACCTGCCGGCCTGCCTGAAACGCTGTCCATGTCACGCCGGGATCCGAGGCCGCAACCGGCGCGCCCGATGGCCGGACGATCTCGATCTCCTGCAGGCACTGCAGCGAGACGGAGAACAGCACCCGTTGGACGCTCGTGTCGAGGTTCACGTCGATGGTTCGCGTCCCCGGGTCGAGGGCGCCGACGACGCGGCGGAGCGTCTCGTCGTGACCGTCGCGGGCCATCAGCAGCGTCGCCGAGGAGGCGACCTCTGAGGGGTCCAGCAGGAACACCTGTCCGCCGCTGCCTTCCGACACCTGCACCATCGAAGGGTCGGGCCGCCCGACACATGGCCACCCAGGCCGCGTGTGCGGCTGTTGTTGCTGCCCGACGAGCAACCCGATCAACCCAACCAACCAGATCAACCTGATCAACCTCCTTCAACCAGACCCAACCCGCCGAACCCGTAGCTTCACGCGGGTCGCGCTCCAATTGCGGACTCTGAATGCGGGCGCCGCTGATGGCCGTGGACGTCTCCGCCGCGGTGCCAGTCGCAGCGCCGGACACCGGTCCTCGGCTTTGAACGGCCGCTCGCCGCTCGGGTCGCTCGGTGTCAGGCGATTCGTGTCACTGCTCCAATGGCCCCTCGGCGGAGACGTCCCCTGCCTTGGCGGCGCGCAGCGTCCTCAGCCCGGTCAACCAAATCAACCTGATCAACCTACTTCAACCGGATCCAACCTGGCCCAACCTGGCCCAACCTGCCCCCAACCTGGCCCAACCTGGCCCAACCCGCCCCAACCCGCCCCAACCCGTTCAACCAGTCGAACCAAATCCCCCGTCGCCCCTATCGCTGGCCGGCAGTTCGGTCACCGTCTCCCACGTGGCGCGCGTCACCGGCGCCACGACCATCTGCGCGATCCGCATCCCGCGCTCGATGGTCACCGCTGCCTGTCCAAGATTGATCAGGGCGACCTTCACCTCTCCGCGATAGTCGGCGTCAATCGTGCCGGGCGTGTTGACGACGGTCACGCCATGCCTGGAGGCCAGGCCCGAACGTGGCCGTACCTGTGCCTCGTAGCCCTCGGGCAACGCCATCGCGAACCCGCAGCCGACCAGGGCAATTGCTCCCGGCTCAATCACGACCGGCGTGCTCACCGCTGCGTGAAGGTCCATGGCCGCCGCATGCGCCGACTGATAGGCGGGCACTGGGAGATCGGCGCCGTGGGGGAGGGGGAGGAACTGGACGGTCAGATCGGACATGGCCACGACACGTAGGGGCGCGCTTGCGCGCCCCTACAACTGCTACATCCCCCGCTGACTGCTCGGCGGCACCATGCCCTTGAGGCGCATGTAGGTGACGATGTTGCCGTAGTGCTCGAAGTCGTGCGAGGTATTGAACTGCAGCGCGTTGAGTCGCGGCATCTTCATGCCGAACACATCGACGACCTCGGCGGCCTTGGCCGGAGTCAGGGCGTCGAACTGCGCCTCGCAGAACGCGAAGGACTCGGCGACGGCCTTGGTCAGGTCCGCCTTGGAGGTCTTGGTCTTCTCGATGTCGCCCGCGCTGGGGTTCGCCGCCCCGGTGGCTGTCGAACAGATCATGTAGTTCGCGTTGGCAACGTGGCCGATCAACTGGCCGAAGCTGCGCACGTCGGGTGTGGGCTTGAACGCGTAATCGGTTTCGGGCATCTGCTCGGCTGCCTTCACGACGTTGCCTTTTACAAGGGCGAGCGTGCTCTTGGCCGCCGGCGTGAACGGGTTGTCCTGCGCCAGCGCAGACGAGGCGCTCACCAGGACGGTGATACACAGTAGGGCTGCCAGTCTCATCGCGGTGTCCTCCAAAGCGGCGCGTCAGACGCCGGACAGGCATCTTACTCTGCCTCGATAGCGGGTAGCGATCTAGTCCAAGCCCGGGACGCGTCTAGTGGAAACGCGTACTACCGCCGTGCCTGCCTCTTCCCGCAGACTCACGCAATCGTTTTCGCGAGGAGGCTGATAGTGCATGTGGTAAATGGCACGGCTGTGCGATGGATGGTGGCGGCGCTGGTGGTTGCGTGTGCCAGTCACGGCGGGGCAGCGGCCCAGACGGCGGCCACCGCGACGGTGCGCGGGCGCGTGCTGGACCCGCAATCCCGGCCCGTACCGGGCGCGCAGGTGACCGCGACCGCATCGGCCACGGGGTGGTCGCGCGAGGCGACCACCGATGCCAGCGGGCAGTATCTGCTGCCCGACCTGCCGCCTGCCGGCTTTGTCGTGTCGGTCACGGCCTCCGGCTTCGCGACGCAGCGATTCGAAGCCGTGACGCTGCGCGTCGGGCAGTTGCTGGACCTCGACGCGACGCTCACCGTTGCCGGCGTGCGCGAAGACATCGTCGTCGACGCGGCCGGCGCCGGGTTGGTCGACACCGCCCGGTCGGTCGTCGACGCCGTGATCACCGCGCCCTCCATCGATCGGCTGCCGCTCAACGGCCGTAATTTCATGGAGCTGGCGCTGCTGGTGCCCGGCAACGCGCCGGCGCCCAACTTCGACCCCACCAAGACCAACTCCGTCGTCATCTCCTCGGCCGGGCAGCTCGGTCGCGGCGGCAACATCTCGATCGACGGCATGGACAACAACGACGACGTGGTCGGCGGGCCTCTGCTGAACATCGTGCAGGAGGGAGTGCAGGAGTTCCAGATCGCGACCAGCCGCTTTGCCGCCGATCTGGGCCGGTCGGCCGGCTCGGTCATCAACGTCGTCACCAGGTCGGGCGGCGACACGCTCCATGGATCCGGGTCGCTCTTCTTTCGCGACGACTCGATGCAGGCGTTTCCTCCGACGGCCGACCGGGGTGCCGATGCCCCGCCGTTTGACCGGCAGCAGCTTTCCGCGTCGGTTGGCGGCCCGCTGAAGAGGGGCAGCCTGTTCGCGTTCGGCGCGTTCGAGTATCGCAACCAGGACGGAGCCCTCATCGTCGGCATCCGCGACACGGCGGCGCAAGCGATCCGTCGGTCGTTCGCGCCGGCGCCGCTGGACGACCTGATGGGTCTTGCGCGTGTCGACTGGCGCGCCGGGTCGAGCGATCAGGTCGTGTTTCGCTACTCGGGACAAGACGCGACCGACGTCGCCAGCAGCGGTGGCGATCGGCCGGTCGCCTCGGCCGCGCAGCGCCAGGAGGCGACCAACAAGTACCAGGCGCTGCTGGGCACCTGGACGCGCGTGCTCTCCTCGCAAAGCGTGAACAGCTTCAGCCTCAGCCTCAGCGACTTCGACAACGCCACCGTCTCGCTCTCGTCGGGCCCGCAGTACACCTTCCCGAGCATCGAGGACGGCTCCTCGTTCCGCGTCCCGCAGAACACAGTGCAGCGCCGCTGGCAATTTGCCGACACGTTCAGCTACGCGCTGGGTTCGCACGCGATTCGCGCCGGCGGCGAGCTGCAGCTGGTCGATGCTGGCTTCGGGCTCGGGGTGTTCCGAGACGGGCGTGTCGAGCTGGTCCAGGACTTCCCGGCGTTTGACCACAACGGCGACGGGCAGGTGAACGACAACGACCTGCTGTTTGCCGTGACGTTGCGCAGCGGCAAGCCCGACCAGGACCTGAACATCCCCGACGCCGACAACACACACGCCGCCTTCTTCATCCAGGACGACTGGCGCGTGCGGTCGAACCTCACGCTCAACCTCGGCCTGCGCTACGAGCTGGACACCGACGTCAAGAACGTCAGCCGCTACGACGAGATCAACCCGATCGTGCAGCCGTTTCTGGTGGGCACGCGCGGCAGGGACCTGAACAACTTCGGGCCGCGCATCGGCTTCAACTGGTCCACGCCCAACGGCAAGAGCAGCATCCATGGCGGGTACGGCATCTACTTCGACCGCATCACCCTGCAGATCCAGTCGCTCGAGCGCGGGCTCGATGGCCGCGCGCTGCCGATCGAGGTGCGCGCCGGCAACGTGTTCTTCCTCGGCCCCAACGGGCAGTTCCCCCCATTTGCGCCGAACCTGTCCAACCCGTTCACAGGCTTCATTCTGCCGGGCGCCGGCGCCTCGGGCATCAACATCATCGACAACACGATGCAGAACCCGCAGACGCAGCAGTTCAACCTCGGCGTCGAGCATCAGGTTGGCGACAAATGGCGCGTCCGAGTGGACGGGATTCACGCGCTTGGCACGCACTTCATCATCGGGCGCGATGCCGGCGTGGTGTACAACCCCGTCGTCGGCGGACCGGACCGCGTCGTGAACCTCGAGTCGAGCGCCCGGACGCACTACGACGCGCTGCTGGTGGGCGTCGAGCGGCGTTTGTCGCAGGGCCTGGGAGTTCGCGCGTCGTACGCGCTGGCCAAGGCGTCCAACTACGCAAACGACGACCAGATCCCGTTCAGCAACGGCCCGGTCGATCCCACCAACCTGCGCGCGGAGTTCGGCCCGACGCCCAACGACCAGCGGCACCGCTTCACGCTGGCCGCCTCGTGGGAGGCGCCGGCCGGATTCAACCTGTCGACGATCTGGACGTTGGCGTCTGGCGTGCCGATGGATATCTTGTTGCCCTCAGCGGCATCGCGGATCCCCGAGCTGCAGCGCAACGCGGGCGGACGCCAGTTCACGACCGCCGGCGATCTCAACGCGTATCTGCGCGACCTCAACAGCCGCGGGGGCGTCGGCGGCGAGCCGATGCCGCTGGTGGGCGAGGATGCGCGCTTCAACGACCGGTTCGACAGCCTCGACCTGCGAATTGCGCGGCCGTTCACGCTGACGGGCAGCGTCAGGATCGAGCCGATGCTCGAGATCTTCAACGTGTTCAACGTCACCAACTTTCTGGGAAGCTCCAACCTGAACTACTCGGGTTTCACCAACGCGCTGGTCCGCGACAGCGACGACCCCTCGAACCCGGGCTACCGGACGTCCTCGTCGTTTGGCCAACCCGTCTCCACCGCCGGCGGCGTCTTCGGCAGCGGCGGTCCGCGGGCCGCGCAGGTGGCCGTGCGCGTGTTGTTCTAGATGGATCGGCATCTGGGCCTGGCCGGCGCCACCGCGCTGGTCGTCGGTCAGGTCATCGCGGTCGGCATCTTCCTGACGCCGGCCGCGATGGCGCGCCTGCTGGGCTCGCCCTTCTGGTTGCTGATGGTCTGGCTGGTCGCCGGCGCGATGGCGTTGTGCGGCACGCTGGTCTACGGCGAGCTGGCCGCGCGGTACCCCGAGGCCGGCGGCGGCTACGTGTACTTGCGCGAGGCGTGGGGCCCGCGCGTTGCGTTTCTCTACGGGTGGAAGTGCTGCCTCGTGATGGACCCCGGCATCACGGCGGCCCTGGCGACCGGCCTGGCGGCGTATCTCGGGTACCTCGTGCCGCTGTCGCCCATGGGTTTGAAGATCGCCGGCATCGCCGCGATCGCCGTCGGCGCGGGCGTGAACATCGCCGGCGCCCGCCTTGGCGCGGGCGTCGTCTCCACGCTTGCCGTGCTCAAGCTCGGGGCACTGGCCACCATCGTCGTCGCCGGGTTTGGCCTCGGGCGCGGCGACTGGGGGCATTTTGTCCCCTTCGTCGCACAGCATCCCGGAGCCGCCCCGCTGGGCGGCGCGCTGGCGGGGGCGTTTGTCTCGGCGTTTTTTGCCTTTGGCGGGTGGTGGGAGGCGGCCAAGCTCACCGGCGAGGTGCGCGATCCGGGCCGCACGATGCCGCGCGCGCTCACGGCCGGTGTGGCCATCGTGACGGTGGCCTACATGCTGACGTCCGCGGCGTTTCTGTATCTGGTGCCGCTCGAGGCCGTCACCAGTGACGAGGCGTTTGCGGCCCAGGCGGGCGAGGTGCTGTTCGGCCGCGCCGGCGGCGTCGTGCTGGCCTCCATCGTGATCGTATCGGTGCTCGGCAGCTTGTTCGCGATTCAGATGATGCTGCCCCGCCTGTACTACGCGATGAGCCGCGACGGGCTGTTTCCTGCCAGCCTCGGCCGGCTACACCCGACGCGCGGCACTCCCGTCCGCGCGATTGCGCTCCAGGCCGTGCTGGCGTCGGTGCTGGTCGCGCTGGGGTCGTTTGACGCGATCGTGGCGTATTTCATCTTCGTGACGGTGGCGTTCATTGGATTGACGGTGGTGGGACTATTCAAACTTCGAGGTTGGGCAGGTGTGGTCGGGTTGGGTCAGGTTGGGCCAGGTTGTGCGCCTGTCTACCTGACTCCCGGGTTTCCCTTCACAGCGATCGTCTTCCTCGCGCTCGTAGCGATGTTGCTGGTCATGCTCGTGGCCAGCCGGCCGCTGCAGGCGCTGGCGGGCACGGCGATTGTGCTGCTGGGCCTGCCGGTTTACGCTCTGATCGAGCGCCAACGCGGTAGCCGCCCGAGGCCCGAGGCCTGAGGCCTTTCTTCGTGAGTCACCCATGACCTGGAT
>JAENWD010000306.1 GCA_016650245.1 Vicinamibacteria bacterium | reverse complement strand
TCTTGCGCGATCTACAAGGTCACGAGCGAACACTTGTCGCCAGGCGGGCCTAGGCCCGCCCTACACGCGATTCGCGAGAAATCTCCGTAACCCGTCACGAATCCTAATCTGCAATCTGCAATCGTCAATTCTACCCTGGCGGCCACGCCAGGGGCCTGCCTGCCAGCAGGTGCAGGTGCACGTGAAACACCGTCTGGCCCGCCTCGGCGTTGCAGTTGAACACCGTGCGATACCCGCGCTCCCCGTAGCCCTCCTGCGCGGCGATGGCCGCCGCCGTTCGCACGAGCTTGCCCACCAGCGCCTCGTCGGCCTCGGTCAGATCGTTGGTCGTCGCGATGTGCCGCTTCGGAACGATCAGGACGTGCAGCGGCGCCTGCGGGTTGATGTCGTTGAACGCCAGCACGTCGGTGTCTTCGTAAACCTTCGACGCCGGGATCTCGCCAGAGGCGATGCGACAGAAGAGGCAAGGCATGGGCTCTCGCAGTTACGAATGACGAGTGACGAGTGCGAAATTACGCGGATTCTAACCGATTGCGGGAGAGATTGAAGTCAGCAGATACCGCCCGCGATGTTGTTCGCGGTGCAGCGCGAAATCGACAACGCGGTAGCCGGCCTGGAAGTAGCGCGTGAAGATCTCGCGCGTGTGGAGCCGCCAGCGACGGGCGCGGTCGAGGTCGCCGGCCAACATGCCGGTGAAGTCGATCGGGATGTCGACCGTGAGCCGCGGCTCTGTGCGCGTCAGATCGGCGGCGCCGCACTCGAGCCAAGTGCCGTCGAACGTGGTCTCGTTGACCACCGGCGCCTTGGCGACTTCGTCCGCCACCAACCTGATGTCGCCCACCCGATCAACCTGGTCAACCTGGCCAACCTGGTCAACCCGCGTGATCCGCCTTTCCACATGCGGCCGTCGGATCCACCACTGACACACGAACCGATCGGTGGGCAGCCCGCCGTGCAGCGGGCTGGCCGACTCGCCGTAGACGTTCTCCTCGTATTCCTCGATGACGGCCCCGAGTGTGACGATGTTGAGATGGGCGTTGAGCGCCTGGAGCGGGTCGTAGGTCCACTCGATCAGGTCCAGCCCCAGCCCCAGCACCCGCTCCCGCTGCGCCAACTTCAGGTCCCGGCCCAACCCCGCGCCGCGATAGTCAGGGTGGACACCCAGCATGTGCGACCAATGTGATGGGCGCGGAGGTTCCAAGCCAACGTCATCGCGCCTTTGCGCCTTCGCGCCTTCGTGATTCTGGTTATCCTCGCGCCTCAACGCCGGAAACGAATACACGAACCCCGCGAGCCTGTCGCTGTCGTAGGCCCCAATCAGCACGGCGCCGCGCTTCACGGTCACGGCCATGATCGGCACCGGCACCAGGTCGATGGGCCCCCAGATCTCGGTTTCCAGGCGCTCGATCTGCTGGAACTGCGCGATGGTCGTCAGGTCGGCGAATCGAAACGTCAAGGCGGGCTACTCGGCGTCCAGCAGCGGCAGCAACTGCCGAAGCGAGTGAATCACGGGCACGTCGGCGTCCACGTCGCTGCCGAACGGCTCGTCGCAGGCGCCGCGGCGCACGAGCACCGCGCGCATCCCCACGCGCCTGGCGCCCTCGATGTCCTGGCCAACGCTGTCGCCCACCATCACCGCCTCGCCCGCAGGCACGCCCAGCAAGGTGAGCGCGGCCTGGAAGATGCTCGGATGCGGCTTCAGGTAGCCGTGTTGCGACGACGACACGGCCGCGGTGATGAAGCCGGCCAGCTCGAAATGCTCCTGGAACGAGACGAGGCAGCGATGGCTGTTCGAGATCAGACCGATGCGGATGCCGCGCCCGGCGATCTCCGCCAGCACGTCGGGCACATCGTCGTACATCTCGAAGTGATGGTTCCTCGCCCACTCCTCGTAGACTTCGACGGCGCACGGCTCGACGGCGGGGCCCTCGCCGCCCATCGCGCGGATGATCTGCGCTGTATACCTGTAGAAGATGGCCGGGTCGTAGATGTCGCCCTGCGCTGCATCGAGAATCGGCGCGGCGGCAGAGACGGCGTGAGGGAAACGCCCTTCGTCAAGAGTCAGGCCGTGCCGTACGCCGAAACGGCGATACCCTTCGGCGCGAAATGTCGAGCCGGGATAGATGAGCGTGAAGTCCACATCGAAGCAGACGGCCGTCGTCACCGATGCGGCTCCCCGCCGACGGCGTCGGGCGGCGGGCCGGCCACCACGATGGCTGCCCGATCGGGTGCCAGGAACGTCCGCGCGACCTCGTGCACGTCGTCGAGCGTCACGGCATGGAGGAGCCCCGGCAGGCGCTGGTCGAAGTCGAGGCCAAGGCCGAAGAAGTCGGCCGCGTGAAGGAACGCGGCAATGCCGCCGTTGGTTTCGAGCATGCGCGGCATCGACCCGGTCAGGTAGCTCTTGGCGTCGGCCAGCTCGCTGGCCGTGACGCCGTCGCGCGCCATCCGCGTGAGCTCCTCGTCGATTGAGGTGATGGCGCGGGCGACGTTTGACGGGTTCACGCCGGCGCGCACCATCAGCGGACCTTCGGCGACGTTGGCGTCAAAGCCGCTGAGGACGTAGTACGCCATGCCCTGTCGCTCGCGGATGCTGTCGCCAAGCCTGCCGCCCATCGCGTACTGGCCCAACACCGTGTTCATCAACGTGAGCGCGTAGTACCGCGGATCGGGCCGGGCAACCGACGTGAACCCATACGCGATGTCGCTCTGGGCCTTGCCCGGCATCGTGATCGTCTGCGTCGTCCTCGTGCGCCCCGGCGTGGCTGGCGGCGGCGCCAGAGGGGCACCGCCCGCGTGACTCCAGCCGCCGAACGCGGCGTCGGCGAGCGTCACGGCCTTGCCGGCCTCCACGTCGCCCACGATCATGACCCGCAGAGTCGACGCGCCGGCGTGCGCGCGGTGAAACGCAACCAACGCCTCGCGCCCGATCGCCTGAATCGAGGCGGCCGTCCCCTTAGCGCGGCGGCCGTAAGGGTGGCCGCCCGAATAGAGCGTCGCCATCAACGCTTCGGTTGCGACCACGGCCGGGTTGTCCTCGTCCTGCCGGATGGAGGTGATGACCGACGAACGGCGGAGCTCCACCTGATCTGGCGGAAAGATCGGCTGCGTGATGACGCCGGCCACCAGGTCGAGCACCTCCTCTACATCCTCGGACAGGCATGTGCAGGTGAACGTCATGAGGTGCCGCGACACGCCGACCGACAGCGAGACGCCGCGCCCGTCCAACGCTTCGCCCAGCGCATCGGCCGAGTGTGATGCGGTGCCGCGGTCAATGACCTTGGCCACGAAATACGCGGTGCCCAGTGCTTCGTCGGGATCGTGTCCGGACCCGGCGGCGACGCTGGCGTGAATCGTCACCGCGCGGTGCGTGGTCGTGTGCTGGGCGATGACGGCCGCGCCGTTGGCAAGGCCCCGTCTGAGCGGCGAGAGCCCGCGATGCACAGCGGTCGTCATCAACGGTCCCCGCCGGCCGGCGCATCAACGGGCTGGAACCAGCCCACCGTCCGCCGGGCGGGCGACAGATACGCGCGAGCTACCAGCGCGATGTCGTCGATGGTGACCGACGCCAGGCGCCCCTCGAGGCCGTAGTAGAGATCGACGTCACCCAGTGTGTGGAAATACCCGATCTGGTGCGCGATGTTGGTGACGCTGTCGGACTCGAACACCAGCCGTGCGCGAAGCTGGTGTCGCGCGCGCTCGAACTCAACCGGCGTGATGCCGACCGCCCGCACGGCGGCCAGCGCTTCGTCGGCCGCCGCCTCCAGCGAGGCGATAGGCGTACCGTCGGACACGGTACACGTCACGCTGTAGAGAAAGGGTTCTGCCGTGGGCAGCAGCGCGCCGAACACCGACGAGGCCAGCCCCTTCTCGACCAGCGCGCGATAGAGCCGGGTGCTGCGCTGCGGAGGGTTGCGGAACGACGCCCACAGGTTCACTCCCTTGGCGCCAGAAAGGGCCGCGTCCAGCACGAGCATCGGCACAAAGTCAGGATTCGACGCCGCGGGGGCCGGCCACGCCAGCTTCAAGTACGCCGTCGTCCCGGGCCGCTCCACCCGCACACGCCGTTCGCCATGCTGCTCGGGCTCGCGCGTCCGCACGCGAGCCGGCAGGACGCCAGCCGCGATCGCCCCGAAGTGCTGCTCGGCGCGCCGCAAGGCGTCGTCGACATCCACGTCGCCGACGATGACCAGGGTGGCGTTGTTGGGGACGTACCACGAGCGGTAGTACCCGTAGAGGTCGTCGCGCGTCATTGTCTGCAGGTCGCTCAACCAGCCGATCGTCGGGTGGTGGTAGCCGTGCGCCTTGAAGGCGGCCGCGGTGACCTCGGTGTCGAGCACCTGCTCGGGGTCGTTCTCGCCGCCTTGCAACTCCGAGATGATCACCGTCCGCTCCGACTCGACGTCGTCTGAGTGGTAGAGCCCGTTGGCCATCCGCTCGGCTTCGATGAAGAGCATGCGGTCGAGCGCGTCGGCCGTGGCGGTTTCCAGGTAGGTCGTCTGGTCGATCCAGGTGTAGCCGTTCCAACTGCCGCCACACTGCTCGATGATGCCCTTCACCTGGTCGCGGGGGATGTTGGTGGTCCCCTTGAAGTTCATGTGCTCGACCCAGTGCGACACGCCGGTTTGCCCGCGGCGCTCGTCCTTCGAGCCAACCTTGTACCAGCACCACACCGATGCCAGGGGTGCCGTGCGCATGGGGCGCACGAACACGGTCAGGCCGTTATTGAGGACGGCCCGTCGCACGCTGCCCGCCTCAGTCAGCTCCAGTGAGGCTGAAGACATTCGTTTATTATAGCGGCCGAAGTGTCCGCTCCAGATACACCCAGCTAGACTTGATTCACGACACGAACTCACATTTCCTCAGCGGTTTACCGGTATCTCGTCAATTGGCGGCATCTTTGCAGTCTGGAAGGCCATCGAAGGAGCGTAATGACGATGAGAAGACTACTATCTGTTGTGGGCGGATCCCTGGTGGCCGTGGCGTTGGCCGTGCCCGTCGAGGCGGCGGCAGGCGCAAAGTTCGTGCTGCGCTCGGGCGAGCACGTCTCCGGTGATCTCGTTGACTTTGGCGCCAGCGGATTTACGGTCAGGGTGGGCGGTCAGTCGCGCACCTGGACCATCGGACAGGTCGCCGTGATCGACTTCACGGGTGGGACCTCGTTCCCCTCGAACGAAGTGGATCAGGCCGGCGGCGAGCATCTGCTTGTCCTGACCAACGGCCAGTTCATCAAGGGCAGGCTGGTGGACGTCGGCGGGACCGCACCGCTGCGCATCACATTCGCGCAGGGCGGTACGAACCGCGAGTTCCGGTCGAACGAAGTGGCGCGGATCTACTTCGCCAAGCCAGGGGCCTCATCCGGCAGCACCAGCACGGGCACCTCGACGTCCGGCCTGGCGGCGGCCTCGGGCCGCGTGCGCGTGGCCGGCACTGCGGGCTGGGTGAACACGGGGCTGATGGTGTCGCAGGGCCAGACGCTGCTCTTCAACTCGACCGGCGAAGTGCGGCTCAGCACCGCCACCGACGATGTGGCCGGGCCCGCGGGGTCGAAGAAGGGCCGCTACGCCGGCGGCGCGCCGGTCCCCTCGGTGCTCGCCGGTGCGCTCATCGGCAAGATCGGCACCGGGGCGCCGTTTGCGATCGGCAACCAGACGTCCATCCCGTCGCCGGGCGCCGGCATGCTGTGGTTGGCCGTCAACGACGACGGCCTGAGCGACAACGCCGGCGAGTTCGGCGTTGACATCACGGCGCAGGCAAAGCTCCGCCGGTAGGTTCAGGGCGCGCTTCGGCGCGGGGGATTAGGAGGCGCTCGCTTCGCTCGCGGCGGGCGCCTCGCTGTCGCTCGGCGGGGGGCTAGCCCTCTCTGGGCAGCACTCCTTGACAACTTAGGAGAACGGGGCTACAACCTCCTAAACTGTTTAGGAGGGCTCCCCCGCATGGGCACGAAGGCCGAACTCCTCCCTGGCACGCTCGACCTGCTGGTCCTCAAAGCCACCTCGCTTGGCCCCCAGCACGGTTACGGCGTGCTGCTCCGCATCCAGCAGATCTCCGGCGGCGCGCTCACGATCGAACAGGGCGCGCTCTA
>JAENWD010000305.1 GCA_016650245.1 Vicinamibacteria bacterium | reverse complement strand
GTGCAGTGCCAGGGCGACCACCAGATCGGTGCCGGGCCGCACGGCCAGGTGCAGGTCCGCGGTCCTGGCCAGCGGCGTCACACGCGGGTCGATCACGACCAGCGTCGCTCCCGCCTTTTGCGCTTCCTTGATGAAGGGGATCGCGTGAATGCCCGAGGCCGACGGGTTCATGCCCCACATCACGATCAGCCGCGCGTGGGGGTAGTCCAGATAGGCGACCGACGGCATCTTGCCGTACAGCCCCATGTTGGCCGCGCCGGTAGGCGCCGCGCACACCGTGCGCAGCAGCCGCGACGCGCCGAGCCGACGGAAGAACGCCGCGTCGGTGTTGTCCTGCGTCACCAGGCCGTTGGACCCGCCATAACAGAACGGCAGGATCGCCTCGGCCCCGCTGCTTTCACGTGTGCGCTCGATGGCCTGCGCCACCGCCTCGATGGCTTCATCCCACGACACCCGCGCAAACTTCCCGCTGCCCTTGGCGCCGCTGCGCGCCATCGGAAACCGCACGCGGCTGTCCCCGTAGACGCGCTGGTCGAAGCGACGCACCTTCGCGCAGATGTACCCGCGCGTCGCCGGGTTGGTGTGGCTCCCGTCGATCTCGACGACGCGCCCGTCGCTGACGGTCACCGAAAGGCTGCATCCATCCGGACAGTCGAGCGGACAGGCCGTCTCGACGGTGATATCGGTGGCAGGCGTGCGTTCACGAGCGGGCATAGGGGAAGTGTACACTCGAGGTGCCGAAGTGCCAGCCCCCGTAATCGTCAATCGTCAATCGTCAATCTGCAATCGTCAATGTCTCTCCCGCACGTCGTGATAGTCGGCGGCGGCTTCGGCGGTCTGTTCGCCGCCAAGGCCCTCCGGCGCGCGTCGGCGCGCGTCACGCTGGTGGACCGCCACAACCACCACGTCTTCCAGCCGTTGCTGTATCAGGTGGCCACGGCGGGCCTGTCGCCAGGCGACATCGCGGCGCCCATTCGCTGGGTGCTGCGCCATCACGACAACGTGCGCGTGCTCCTGGCCCGGGCGGAGGGGATCGCCCTAGCGGCCAGGCGTGTGGATCTGGACCACGGCGAGTCGCTGTCCTACGACTACCTGATCGTCGCCGCCGGCGCGGGCAGCTCGTACTTCGGCCACGACGACTGGGAGCCGTACGCGCCGTCGCTCAAGACGCTCGACGACGCGCTGAGGGTGAGGGCGCGGATACTGGTGGCATACGAGCGGGCAGAGCGCACGCCGGACCCTGTTGAGCGCGAGCGCCTGCTGACGTTCGTGTTGGTCGGTGGCGGGCCCACCGGTGTCGAGATGGCCGGCGCGATCGCCGAGATCGCGCGCCAGACGCTGTCGCAGGAGTTTCGGTCCATTCAAACCTCCGCCGCGCGCGTGCTGCTGATTGAAGCGGGCCCGACCATCCTCACGTCATTTCCCGAGCCGTTGCGCCGTGCCGCGCGCGCTTCGCTCGCACGCCTTGGCGTGGAGGTGCGCGAGAACACGTTGGTGACGCGCATCGAGGATGGGTGCGTCTGGCTTGGCGACGAGCGGCTCGAAGCCGGCACGGTCCTGTGGACGGCTGGCGTCGCGGCATCACCCCTGGGTGCCTCGCTCGGCGTGCCACGGGATCGAGCCGGTCGAGTGCTGGTCGAGCCCGACCTGTCGGTGCCCGGGCATCCCGAGGCGTTTGTCATCGGCGACATGGCCGGACTCACCGACGAAAACGGCACGCAGTACCCAGGCGTCTCGCAGGTCGCGATGCAGCAGGCGGCGCACGCCGCCAGGATGATCGGGCGCGCGATGGAGGATCGGCCACGCCGGCCCTTCCGCTACAAAGACCTCGGCAACATGGCCACCATCGGCCGCAACGCCGCCATCGCAGATCTGGGTTGGCTGCAGATAGCCGGATTTCCCGCCTGGCTGCTCTGGCTGTTCATCCACATCGTCTGGCTGATCGGCTTCCGCAACCGGCTCACGGTGCTCGTCCAGTGGGCCGGCGCCTATCTGACGTACCAGCGGTCGGTACGGCTGATCACGGGGACGGACAACAAACACTAGGCCTCAGGCCTCAAGAGCGTTGCACCTAGCCTCAGGAGGTTGCACCTAGCCTCAGGAGCTTCGACCCCCTGAGGCTTAAGGCTTGGCGCGAAGCCGACGAGGCTAAGTGCGACGCTCACGAGGCCCGCCTGGGTAACTTGTGCCTGCCCAAACTGGCGGTTATGCTCACTACCCCCAGCATTCCGGCCGGGAGGGCCGAAGCGCAGTGGAACCGGACGTTGGTCCCTATCGCATCGTCGAGCGGCTAGGCGCTGGCGGCATGGGCGAGGTGTACCTCGCCGACGACACCCGGCTGGGGCGCCAGGTCGCCCTGAAGCGGCTCACTGATTCCTCGCTGGGCGACGCCGTCGCGCGCGTGCGGATCCTGCGCGAGGCCGGCGCGGCCGCCACCCTCAACCATCCCAATGTCGCCGCGGTGTACGACGTGCTCGACTCGGGCGGGCGCGCCTATATCGTGATGGAGTACGTGCCCGGCGAGTCGCTCGCCGATCAGTTGCACCGCCAGGGCGCGCTGTCGACCGACCACGTCGTCCAGATCGGCCTGCAGCTGTGCGACGCGCTGGCAGAAGCGCATCGGCACAGCATCATCCACCGCGATCTGAAGCCCGCCAACGTGCGCGTCACGCCCGAAGGGCGCGTGAAAGTGCTCGACTTCGGCCTGGCCAAGCGGCCCTCTACGCTGGCCGTCGCGCCGATGGGCGATCGCGTCGCCGTGGCCGAGAGCCTTGCGCTCTCCGAGGGCCAGGTGATCGGCACGCCGGCCTACATGGCTCCGGAAGTGCTGCTGGGGCAGACCGCCGATCATCGGTCCGACATCTACAGTCTGGGTGTGACGCTCTTCGAGCTGGCCGTCGGACATACGCCCTTTGATGGCACCAACTTCCTCAGCGTCGCGCTGGCCGTGCTCACCGAGCCGCCCCCGCCGATCACGACGATGCTGCCGGGTGGGCTGGGAGAGATCGCGGCCAAATGCATGGCGCGCGAGCCGTCGCAGCGCTATCAGTCCGTGGTCGCGCTGCGTCGCGATCTGGCATCGCTCTTGGCCGAGCTCGTCGATCGCCCGACCGGTCCGTTGCGTCTGCCCTCGTCGGTCCGCGCCCGGCTGTTGGGAAGCGGCAGCGCGCGCACGTCGGCCAGGACCATGGTGCTGGTCGGCCTGGCTGCGCTCGCGCTGCTGGCCGCGGCTGGCGTGCTCACGGCAAGTCTGTGGCGTCCGGCCGGCGCGGCCGCGACCGGGCTGATGCCGATTGTCGCGGTCGTCGCGTTGCCGACGGTAAGCGACAACACAGCGTACTCGAACCTCGGGCTTGGCGTCGCGGCCGAGTTGGGCGGGTTTCTGTCCAACAGCGCGCCGCGTGCGACCATCGTGAACTCCAACGGTGTGCCCGAGCAGGTGCAGGCGGCGGGGCTCTTCACGGCCGGGCGCAATCTCGGTGCGACATTTCTGGTGCCCGTGCTCGCGCAGGTCCAGGGTGGCCGAGTGCAGCTGAACGCGCAACTGGTGCGGGTAGAGAACCAGGCATTGCTCGGCTCGGTCACCGAGCGCGGGTCGCTGGGCGACGCCGCGTTCTTCGACGTGCAGCAGCGCCTGGCCGCAGGTGTGGTCGCGCTGCTCAATTCGGCGGTGGGCTCGTCGGCGCCGACCGCGCAGCTCAAGGCCGGCACCTCGTCGGTGGACGACTTTGCCGAGTACAGCGCCGCCATCGCGATGCTGGGCCGCCGATTCATCAGTGGCAATGTGGACCAGGCTGCGCGCATCCTGGAAGGCGTCGTCGCGCGCAGTCCGGGCTTTGCCGCCGCGCACGCCGGGTTGGCCGGCGCCTATCTTACGCAGTTTCGAGAGACCAAGACGCCGGCGCTGGTCGACAAGTCGATCGCCTCCGCGCGGCGCGTAGTCGACCTCGACCCGGCCGACACGCGCGGGCTCACCGCTCTTGCCCTGGGCTACGACGCCGCTGGCCGGCACGACGAGGCCATACAGGCGCTGCGCTCCGCGCTCGAGCGGCAACCGCGCAGCGACGACCTGCACCGCGAGCTCGGTGAGATCCTTGTCCGAGGCGGCAGCAGCGTGGAGCCCGGGCTAGTGGAACTTCGCGAAGCGATTCGCCTGCGGCCAGACTACGCGGAGAATCAGGCCGCGCTGGCCGCAGCGCTGTTCAGCCGAGGGCGCTATGAGGAAGCCTTGCCTTCCACCGTTCGCGCCGTCGAACTGCAACCGGACAACCCGATCGCGTACCAGCGTCTCGGAGCGACGTACCACATAATGGGCCGCCTCGACGATGCGTTGGCGCAGTATCGACGCGCCACGACGTTTGGCGGGTCACCATCGGTGCTGGCCAACATGGGAACGCTCCTGTATCGACAAGGCAAGTTCGCCGAAGCCCTGGCCAACTACGACCAGTCGCTCGCCCGGCGGCCAGGGTCGCAGCAGACCTGGCGGAGCAAGGGCGATGCGCTCAACCGCCTCGGCCGCATCGACGAGGCGCGCGTCGCCTGGGAGAAGGCAGCCTCACTTGCCCAGAACATGCTGACGGCCAACGCGTCCGACGTTTACGCCCGCTCCTTCCTGGCTGTGTGCCGGGCCAAGCTCGGGCAGGACGCCGAGGCAAGGCGGCTGAGCGCGCAAGCGATGCGCGAGGCGGCGGACAATCCCGAAGTGATCTACGACGGGGCAGTGGTCCACGCGCTGACCGGCCGGCTTGACGACAGTCGATCGCTGCTGGACCGCGCGATCAAAGCTGGCTACAGCGCAGGTGAAGCGGCAGTGGATGACGACTTGCGCGCGCTCGGTCTGGCCACGCCGAGGCCGGCCAAATGATGTCACAGCGTCGCACGATCAACAGTTCAGGAGGAAGAATGACAAGACTCCCCGCCATGGCCCTGCTCGCGGTGGTTGTCGGGCTCACCGGTTGCGCCAAACCCTTGCACCCGATGAAGAACAATCCCAACAAACAATTTCAGAAGAAGGACACAGCCTACATCTCGGTGTTCCTGTTCAAGGACGGGACCGGCACCTGCAAGGCTAAGGTCTCGCCCGAGTCGCTGCTCGTGGTCAGGCGGAGCGGGCGGGTGAGCAAGCTGAACGTCGAGTGGGAGGTCGTGAATCTTTGCTGGGACAAGACCGCTGCCGAGGCAATCACGGTCGAGTTTCCCAGTAGCAGGAATCCGACCGCGGCCCAAACCCCTCCGAAGGAAACAGCCAGCATGCCCAATCAGCAAGCCGGCGTGATCGACCCCAGCCGCGACCAGATCGGACGCAAGCTGAGGAACGACCCCGGCGAGGGCGCCTACGACTACGTGATCAAGCGCAAGGTCGGCACGGGGGACTGGCAGACCATCGTCGATCCGAGAATCGAGTACGAGTACCGGCGCTGAGCTTATTGCCGCTCCGGTTTGAGAAATCGTCCCGGTGTGGCTCCCGTCGCCTTCCCGACGGCGATGGTCGCGACTCCGTTCACGAGCACGAACCGCATCCCCTCGGCCAATTGCTGGGGGGATGCGTAAGTCGCCGTGTCCTGGACGCTGGCCGGATCGAAGATCACCAGGTCCGCGCGCGCGCCGCACCGGATCACGCCGCGGTCCTTCAGGCCGAACACCTGTGCCGGCAGGCTCGTCATCGAGCGCACGGCATCGGCCAGTGCCACGACATCGCGTTCTCGCACGTACACGCCGAGCTTCCGCGCGAACGCGCCGTACCCACGCGGATGCGGCTTGCCCTGGCCTGGCGCGGTAAGGTCACCGTCGGTGCAGGTCATCGTCCACCTCTGTCGCATGATGTGCGCGATGTCGCGTTCAGACATGTTGAACGACACCAGGCCGCCATCGCCTCTCTCGAGCAGCGCGACGACCAGATCCACCGCCGCGACGCTGCGCTCGGCGGCGACGGCCGCCAACGACTTGCCCTCGAGCGCGTGGTCGGGCGCGTAGCCAGAGATGACCAGCGTGTCGGGGCCGCCGCGCCGCGAGATGTTCTCGGCAATCGCGGCCTTGATGCGCTCGCGGTCGGCACCGGCCAGGCGCCTGGCGAACTCGTCTGGTCCGCCCACCTGCGCCCATCGCGGCACCAGCGCCGCCGACAACCCCGTGCCGCTGGCGTCGTACGGATACTGATCCGCGTAGACCTGCACGCCCCGCGCACGTGCCTGCTCGACGCGCGTCGTCAACGCCACCGACAAACCCCACTGCGCCGGCCCCAGCGCTTTCATGTGCGAGACGACGCCTGGCAGGTGCGCCTCGTCCGCGATGCGGATCACTTCCTGCACCGACGCGACCACGCCGATGGAGAAGTCGGCCTCGTCGCGGATGTGGCTGCTGTAGACGCCGCCGAACTCACCGGCGACTTTCGCCAGCGCGATCACTTCCTCGGTCGTCGCGTAGCTGCCAGGCGCGTAGTACAGGCCAGAGGAGAGTCCGACGCCGCCGGCCTCCATGCCGGTCCGCACGAGCGCTGTCATCCTGGCGAGCTCGTCGGCGGCTGGCGCGCGATCGGCCATGCCCAGCACCGCGCCGCGCACCGAGCCGTGCGGCACGAACTGCGCGACGTTGACGCCGACACCTCTGGCTTCAAGCGCCGTGCGCTGCGAGGTCAGGTCCGTTGGGCCCCCGCCATCCGGGTTGATGAAGACGGTCGTGATGCCCTGCGCCAGCAGCGGCACCGCCGTGTTCAGCGCGCCGCCCAGTCCCTCGGCCGCGTGCGAGTGCACGTCGATGAAGCCTGGCGCGACGACCAGGCCCGCCGCATCGATGATCCGCGTCGCCTTCGCGCCGTCGATCCGGCCAACGGCGACGATGCGGCCGGCGCTGATGGCGATGTCGGCGGCAAACCACGGGTTGCCCGAGCCGTCCAGGACACGCCCGTTGGTGATGAGGATGTCGTAGGGCGGCTGCTGGGCGAGCGGAGTCGCGAGGAGACCGGCAATGGCGATGA
This sequence comes from Vicinamibacteria bacterium, assembly GCA_016650245.1. Classification (GTDB taxonomy): domain Bacteria; phylum Acidobacteriota; class Vicinamibacteria; order Vicinamibacterales; family JAENWD01; genus JAENWD01. The sequence continues at coordinate 1,032 of JAENWD010000305.1, read as the reverse complement.
GGACAAAGAAGGCACGTGTCATCGAGCGCCATTGTACGGCGAGTGTCTCTAGCCTCTGGAGGACGGGAGCGTGGCCTCAGGAGCTATCGCACCTGGCCTCGGGCCTCCGGAGCTTCGCACTCGGGCCTCGGGAGCTTCGCACCTAGCCTCAGGAGCTTCGCACTTAGCCTCGGGCCTCGGCATTGTGCTTGCTCTGGCACTGCACGGAGGGTGTTATGAGCCGAGATCCGTGGCAGCTGCGTGTGTTCTGCAGGGCCGACGAACTTGCCGTCCGCATCTACGAGGCAACAAAGGGATTTCCTATCGAGGAGCGCTTCGGGCTTCAGAGCCAATTGCGACGCGCCGCCGTCTCGGTGCCAACCAACATCGTTGAAGGATCTGCACGATGGTCCCCAAAAGACTATCTGCATTTTCTCAACACCGCGCAGAGCTCGGCGTCGGAGACGCGCTACCTCATTCATCTGTGTGGGCGGCTTCAGTTCTTTCCTCAGGGTCGTCGGGATGAGTTGTGGACTGGCTACGACGACGTGTGCCGTGGGCTGCAGACCGTCGTGACGAGCATCAAGCGTCTCGAGCATTCAAGACGCGAATGAGCTTGGTACGAAGCTCCCGAGGCTAGCAGCGAAGCGCCCGAGGCCCGAGGCTAGGTGCGAAGCGCCAGAGGCTTGAGGCTAGGTGCGAAGCTCCCGAGGCCCGCAGCGAAGCTCCCGACGCCCGAGGCTAGGTGCGAAGCCCCCGTTTAGCGTATTTGCTCTCGACGTAGTCGTCGACGAGCGTCTGGAAGGCGAGCGCCAGCTCGTCGTAGGTGCCGCGCAGCGTCGTCGCGTGCACGCCGTCGATGAAGACGGGGCAGTGTGGCGCTTCGCCGGTGCCGGGCAGCGAGATGCCGATGTTGGCGGCTCTGGATTCGCCGGGGCCGTTGACGACGCAGCCCATCACCGCCAGCGTGAGGGTCTCGACGCCGTCGTAGCGTTGTTTCCACCCGGGCATCTGATCGCGGATGTAGTTCTGCACCGCTTCGGCCAGTTCCTG
>JAENWD010000304.1 GCA_016650245.1 Vicinamibacteria bacterium | reverse complement strand
GGCTACTATCCCGACCACACGTCGGCCCTGGTGGACCTGGACCTGTTCTGCTCGCCGGCGTGCTCGAAGTACGGCGCCTACACGTTCTTCAACGGGCAGTTCGCCTCACTGTCGGCGCAGAGCACTCTGGCACGTGCCGAGTACAACGCCCTGCAGCTGACGTTGAGGCGCCGCTTCGCCGACGGGTACCAGTTCGACATGAACTACACCTTCGGCCATGCGAAGGACCACGGGTCGGCCGTCGAGCGGGGCTCGGCGGACGGCGAGTTCTTCAACGGCGGCTACACCGGGTACCTCATTAACTCGTGGGATCCGGACCAGCAGTACGCCGATGCGGACTTCGACATCCGGCATCAGTTCAATGCCAACTGGGTGGCCGAGCTGCCGTTTGGCCAGGGACGCAGGATCGGCCGCAATGCCGGCCCGCTGCTCAACTCAATCATCGGCGACTGGAGCGTCGCCGGCCTGTTCCGCCTCACCAGCGGACTGCCGTTCAATGTGATCAACTGCCGGTCGTGCTGGGCGACCAACTGGCAACTCCAGGGCAACGCCTCGCTGGTGGACCCCAATCGGTTACCAGCGACGGGCACGACCAAGGACGCGCTCAACGGCAAGCCCAGCCCATTCTCTGAGGATCTGGAGAAGGTCCCGGAGTATTTCCGGTTCGACTACCCGGGCGAAGGCGGCTTTCGCAACCTACTCCGGGGGGATGGTTTCTTCACGCTCGATATGAGCGTGAACAAGTCGTGGAAGATGCCATGGGGCAGCAACAACCGGCTGTCGTTCCGCTGGGACACGTTCAACGTGACCAACACCCCGCGCTTCGACGCCGGCAACGTGATCATGACCCCGGACATCGGCTCGACCTTTGGGACCTATGACGGCACCTACGCCACATGTGACGGCAACGCCGGCCGCTGCATGCAGTTCTCGGCACGCTACGAGTTCTAAACACCAGACTCGGTGTGACGCAGGGCGCGGCTCCTTTCAGGGGTCGCGCCCTATCTCTGTACGAACGGGTTGGGTCGGGTTGGGCCTGGTTCGGTCAGGTTGATGTTGGTTGGTCAGGTTGCGGAACCGCGGCAACCCGATCAACCGGTTTCAACCTGCCCCAACCTGCCCCAACCCGACCCCACCTGACCGAACCTGTTCCGGTCCCCTACAATGTCTCTGTGTCCCCGTCTGCCCTCCGCGTGGCCGGTCTGGTCCTGTCGCTGGTTTACGCCGCCGCGATCGTCCGGGTCTACGTCCGCCAGCCGGCGACGCTGCCCGAAATTGCCGGCAGCCTCACCTCGTCGGTCGGCGCGTACCGCATCGACCAGGCCCGCTTCGAGGCCGGCCTGACATTCTTTCGTAAAGATGAATTCGTCGAGGCGCGCGATGCCTTTGCGCAGTCGGACCCCGCGCGGCAGGACGCCTCGGTCCAGTTCTACATCGCCTACGCCTATCTGCGGCAAGGCTGGGGCCGCGTCTACGCCGACGACGCGCTCTACAAGGCGGGCCAGGCGACCTTGGCGCACGCGCGCAGCCTGGCGCCCAACAACAGCATCGTGGTCGACGACCCGAATCTCCGGCTCCATACGGCCGAGGAAGTGGCGGCCGAGTTCGACCGCGGCCTCACGAAAGATCTCTCGGACCTGAACCCGGTCCGGGTGTTCCGGGAGCGGCCATGAACCAGCCCCTGCTGCCGCCGCCGGTCGAAGGCGATTGGCCCGTGGCACGCGAGGCGATCACGCTGCCGCTGCTGCTGCTGACCGTGGCGGCGCTTGGTGGCGTGCGCGTCGCACAGGGCGGCGCGCTGTCGCTGGTGCCGCCGGCGCTGATGTCGCTCATCCTCGCCACGGTGCTCGTGGGCGCGCTGGTCCGTTCGCGCGCGCTGGTGCCGGGCCGCCTGGTGCACGACCATCGCACGCCCCTCGAGAACAGCTCCGGCGTCGTGGTGCTCGTCTCGCTGCTGGCCGCAACCGCACAGGTCTTCGCGCTGGTCACGCCGGCCAGCGGCTTGCTGGCGTTCGTGTTCACGACGTTCTTCGTGCTGCTGCTGTGGAACACGCTTGCGGTGGAGCCCGACCGCCGGCAGCTGCTGCGAAGTCTTCTCGTGGTATTTGGCGGGGCGTTCGTGCTGAAGTTCGTGGTGCTCTCCGCCCTGTACGAGCCGCAGGGGGGACTGCTGCGGCGGGTGATGCTCACGCTGCTCGAGGGCGTCTCGCTGGGCACGCTCGGCTTCGTGCCCGATGGAGCGACGACGGGGTATCTCGCGTTTGTGACGCTGGCGCTCTACTTCGTCGCGCTGGTGCTGCTGCCGGGACGACGCGGGTAGGGGCGCGCTTGCGCGCCCCTACAGGCGTCCTTTCCCTTCCACAATCTTCACGAACGTCTTTGCGGGGACATTCTTGATCGTGTCTTTGGCGCCGCCCGGCCATTCCACCTCGATCGAGGTGACCACCGCGTCTTTGCCCAGACCGAACGTCACCGCCAGGTCGCTCTGCGAGCAGTAGCTCGATCCGCTGTGCACCATCTGCCACTGCGTGCCCTGTGCGCTGGTCACGCGCACGACAGCGCCGATGCCGCTTCGATTGGCCCTGGCGCCCGAGACACGCACCGAGATCCAGTTGTTGCGGTTGCCGCCGTCGTTGCGGAGCAGCCGGGCGGGCCCGTGGTTGTTGACAAACAGCACGTCGAGATCGCCGTCGCGATCGTAGTCGCCGTACGCAGCGCCGCGGCCAGCTTGCGGCATCGCGAAATCCGGTCCGGCCGTCGGCGACGCGTGCTCGAAGCGGCCCTTGCCGACATTACGGAACAGCAGGGGCGGCTGCTTGAACTGGACCTTCGGTTGCACGGTCGTGACGCTCTCCTCGATGTGCCCGTTGGCGGCGAGCACGTCGACCCAGCCGTCGAGGTCGTAGTCGAAGAAGAAGGCGCCAAACCCCAGCGTCGCCATGCTGACGCGGCCCACCGGGCTGGCCGGCGCGACGTCGTCAAACAGCCCCCCGCCCTGGTTGCGGTAGAGCGCGAGCATCTGGTTCTGGAAATTCGAGACGAGCAGGTGCGGACGGCCCGACCGATCGTAGTCGGCGGCATCCACGCCCATCGCCCCTCGCGCCACACCGTCGGCTGAGAACGCGACGCCAGCGGCGACGGCGGTATCGGTGAACGTGCCGTTGCCGTTGTTGTGGAAGAGCTGATTGGGCTGTGTGTCGTTTGCGACGAACAGGTCCACCCAGCCGTCGCCGTCGTAGTCGATCAGCCCAACGCCAAGCGCCTTGGCGCCGGGGTTTGCCACGCCGGCCTTCTGGCTGACGTCGGCGAAGCGTCCCGCGCCCAGGTTGCGAAACAACTTCGAGGCCACGCCAGGATAGACCTCCGGGGTGCAGTACGACTTGTTCCTGCCGTCGAGCGCGCAGCGCTTGTCGGCGGCCTCGGACCACTTCACGTAGTTGGCGACGAACACGTCCAGCCGGCCGTCGCGGTCGTAGTCCACAAACGCCGCGCTGGTGCCGAAGTTGGCGTTGACGATCCCGGCGGCCCTGGTGAGGTCGGTGAACCTGAAGGCCCCGTCGTTGCGATACAGACGGTCCCCTTCAAGCGCCGTGATGTAGAGATCCTCGTCGCCGTCGTTGTCGACATCGCCCGCCGCGACGCCCATGCCGTACGCAGGCTGGTCCAGGCCGCTGCCCTTGACGACGTCGGTGAACGTGCCGTTGCGGTTGTTGCGGTAAAGCCCGTGGACCGATGCCGCACCGGCCTTCGGGACCCAGTCGCGCCCGTTGACGATCACGACGTCGAGCCAGCCGTCGCCGTCCAGATCGACGAAGGCGCCCCCGGCGCCCATCGTCTCGGGCAGGTACTTCTTCCCTGAGCGCCCGCTGTTGTGGATGAACGTGATTCCAGCGCCAGCAGTGACGTCCTTGAACGTCACGGCACCGCCCTGTCCCATGAGCGGCGTGACACCTGCCATTACCGCCAGTCCACTCGCCAGACCTGCCGTTGCCACTCGTATCCGCATCCACACTCCCGAGACTTGGAATAACCGTCGAGTCCAGGATTGTAGAACGCCACAGAGGGAGACCGCGGTGGCCGGACTAGTGGATTCAAACTAGACGCGCGGGCTTTTTGCGTGAGCCGCCCTCAAGGGATCCGCGGATTTTCGGATTTGAAGATCATTCTTCTGCTCGGAATTGCAGGACACACTCGTCACGACTTGAGACCAGACGAGCAGGGTGGCGACAGTCGGTCGACCGGCGGCGCGGCGTATCCGCAACACCGGCCGCTTCGCGGCCGCGCCGGTCGACCGCACCCGACTGAGGCGAGCAATTTCGAGGGACAGGAAATCCCGGAATCTCGAAATCCGCGGATCCTTTAACGGTTAAGACGTCTGTTCAGCGTGAAGAGGATCTCGGTCCTTCGGTAACCGT
>JAENWD010000303.1 GCA_016650245.1 Vicinamibacteria bacterium | reverse complement strand
TCCCACACCTTCTGAAGGAGCGTCTGACCCATAACGCGAGTTTATCACCCGGCCTGATGTATTCGCGCCGCTTACCCGTCCCGGGCGGTTCCAGTTATAGCCACAGAAGGCACAGAGCCGTGGCTAGCCGGGCCAGCCGATCTCGGCCAGGATCGTGTCGGCCAGCGTGGGGTTGAGCGGCGTGAAGCCCAGTGTGGTGATTGGCGTCGCGGACGCGGCCTCGGGGCTGAGCAGCTTGAGCACCCGCAGTTGGTCCACCCACCGCGCGACGGCCGAGGGCAGCGCCGAGGTCGCCCCCACACGCGGCAATGTGACGTCGAGCAGGCCGCGCACGCTGTCGTCGCACAGCGCGAAGTAGGTCGCGCCGATCAGGTCGTCGACGCCGACCAGCGCGCCGTCAACCGACGGAGCCAGCGCTTCGCGGGGCACGCTGCCTTCAAGGGCCGGCCATGCCGCCAGCACGCCCGGCGTCAGCAGCACCGCTACGCGTCGAGTTGCCCGCGCAAGGGCCAGGTCGAGCGCGTCCTGGCTGACGGACGTGGCGGTCGGCAGCGCCAGGGTCGGCAGGGCAATCACCGTGCGCGCGCGGCTGCCACGTTGGTCGAGCGCACTCAGCAGGCCCGGCAGGTCGCCCAGCCCCATGTGAATCACGGCATCGGCCTGTTCGAGCGCCGCAAAGTCGGGCACCAGCGTGGGCCCCCAGGCGGCCTCCGACGGCTGAGTGCGCGGGTCCTCGCTGGTCGGGAACAGCCGGACGACGTGCCCGCCGGTGCCCAGAAAAGCCGCCAGTTGCGTCAGAATCCAACCGGTTCGCCCAGTGAGCACGATGCGAAGCCGACGGTGCTGGCCGATGGCGAGGTGCCGGCCCAGGTCGGTCGCGATCCGTCGATGGCGGAAGGCGAACAACCGGTCCATCATGCGGCGGGCAAAGGGCCCGCCGGCCAGCGCGCCCAGCGGGCCAAGGGGCAGGGCGTACTCGACATGGTCGATCAAGGTCGCCCTGGCGTCGCCGACTGGCTCGACCCGATGGGTGTGCTCCCAGCGCTTGAACGGCCCAGCCACCTGCACATCGGTGAATTGTTTCCCCTCGACGAAGTCGCGATGCAGGGCTTCCCAGCGCGTCTTGATCGGGCCGCGTCGCAGCTCGAGCGTCAGCCGGCTGCCGTCGCTGATGCCACCGTGGCGCGAGACGACGCGCAGGTGCTCCCAGGGCGGCGCCAGACGCTCGAAGGCGCCGGGACGAGTGTGCCAGGCAAACAGGGCGGGGGCAGGGGTGTCGATGACCGATCGCTTCTCGTAGATTGGCACGTCAGTTCAGGTCCACAGCGCCGGCTGGGCAGGCGCATCGCTCGTCTCTGGCGCGTACTGGCGAATATAGCCCGTCACGGACATCTTTCGCGCGGTGTTCTCCGAAGCTCATATACCGGACCGTCCCGAAGACGGGGCGTTCCGGGCCCCACGGCCGATCATATCGGCTCAAGGTCCAGAAAATTCCACTGTGTGAATTCGGGTCGCGGCCGTCCGTCCATTCAAGAATCTTCTTTCCCCAGAGCATGCGCACGTAGTTGTGAATGCGTCCCTCCTGACGTAACTGGCCCTGTGCCGCTTTCCACAACGGGTCGTGCGTCGCCCCGCGCTCGAAGGCCTCCAGTCCATAGCGATACGTCCTCGGGTCGGCTTCATGCTTACCGAGCGTGGCCTGTGCCCACGCCGGTAGCGACTCGTAGCGGTCGTAGGCTGCCGGGTGCTGCACGCACATGTTGAACCCGAGTGCACGCCACGTGACGATCTGATCGAGAAAGCCCTCGGCCGCCGGCGCGGGACATTGCGGCAGGACCTTCAGCGGATCCGACGCCGGACGCTCCGCAAAGTGCGCCGGCAGGGTCTGCTGGAGGAAGCGACGAAAGGCCTGGGCGGTGGGAAAGGCGTGGTCGGGCAGCCGCATCGGCAACAGACTGTTGCCGTCAATCGCTTCAAACCGCACCGCTACCCGGTTGGCTGCCGCCTGGACCATCCGCGGCAGCATGAAAGCCGGGTAGTCGTCGGTCACGACCACCGAGGCCTCGGCGGCCAGGGCGGCCAACATGAAGGTACGCTGGCACCTTGGTACGCTATCCTACGGAGGATTGGGGTGCCGCCCCAAGGTTCACGTCCGGCATCCAAGGTGAGTAAGGAGCAAACGACTGTGCCATATCCGGAATATTTCGTGGCGCCGATGCGCGAGGAACTGACTCAACTGGGAGTCGAGGAACTGCGGACGGCCGAAGCGGTGGACGTAGCGCTGGCCCGCAAGGGCACGACGCTGGTGGTGGTCAACTCGGTGTGCGGGTGCGCGGCGGGCAAGGCCAGGCCCAGCATCGCGATGGCGCTCGGACACGAGATCAAGCCCGACTTTCTCACCACGGTCTTTGCCGGCGCCGATATCGAGGCGACGGATCGTGCGCGTAGCTACTTCACCGGGTATCCGCCCAGCTCGCCGTCGGTGGCGCTGCTGCAGGATGGCCAGCTGGTCTACATCATGGAACGGCGACAGATCGAGGGCCAGTCGGCCGAGCTGATCGCGCGTCAGTTGATGGCGGCCTTCGACCAGTACTGCGCGCCGGCCCACGACCGGGCGTAGATGGCTGACTCCCTCCCTTCGCGCGTCGAGCGCGTGCTGGCCGGCTTTCAAGGCGCCAACGCACGCCTCGTCGCGCGGCTCGAGTCGGCGTCAGAGGCCGAAGCGGCGACCCCGCCGGCTGCCGGCGTCTGGAGCCCCGCACAGATCGGCAGCCACGTCGCCACGTTCAATGCGCTGGTGGCCGGTCTCGTGAGTGGCGCACGGCCCGGCGCCAAACCCGCGTCCCGTGATTTCGTCCAACGGCCCTGGGCCGACATCCAGGCAACGTTGATGAGTCCAGTCGACGCCCCACAAACGCTGCAGCCACCCGCCAGTACCACGCGCACGGCCGGCCTGACGGCCCTGGGCGAGGCGGCAGGAGAGGTCGTCTCTGCGTTTTCACTCCTGACCGACGATCGCGCGGTGTTGACGATCACGCATCCTCGGGTGGGCACCGTCACGCTATTGCAGGCAGGCGACTGGATCGTCGCACACACCATCCGCCACAACGCGCAGATGAAGCGCGCGTTGGGCCGCTAGGCCCTGGGACCGTGTCGACACGCGATCGACTCGCGCGCCCGCTGACCAGTCTCCGCCTGTCGGTCACCGACCGCTGCAACCTCCGGTGTCACTACTGCATGCCGGAAGCGGAGTACGCGTGGCTGCCGCGCGAAGACATCCTCGACTTCGAAGAGACCACACGGCTGGCTTGCGTGTTCGCGTCTGCCGGTGCGACGCGCCTTCGGCTCACCGGCGGCGAACCCCTGCTGCGCCGTGATCTGCCCGTGCTGGTGGCGCAGCTGGCGGGCGCGGTGCGATGGGACGACCTGGCGCTGACGACCAACGGCATCCTGCTGGCGCCGGTCGCCGATGCGTTGAAGACAGCCGGGTTGCGGCGGATCACGGTGAGCCTGGACACGCTCGACCCCGTGCGCTTCAAGGCGCTGACCAGATTTGACGAGCTGCAGCGTGTACGCGAAGGGCTGGACCACGCCGCGCGTGTGTTCCCCGGCTTCAAGATCGATACGGTCGTCATGCGCGGCGTCAACGAGGACGAGATTGAGACGCTGGTGGGCGAGGCCGCGCGCCTGGGCGCCGAGATCCGTTTCATCGAGTACATGGACGTCGGCGGCGCCACGCGCTGGACGGCCGGGCAGGTGTTCTCACGGGCGGAGTTGCTGGCGTCACTCACGCGCAGCTTCGGCGTGCCAGAACCGCTCCCCGGGGACCGGTGGGCGCCAGCCGCACGTTTCCGCCTGCCGCACGGCCAGGTCGTCGGCGTGATTTCGTCGACCACCGAGCCGTTCTGCGCGACCTGCGACCGCAGTCGGCTGACAGCCGACGGCATGTGGTATCGCTGCCTGTATGCGACCAGCGGCACCGACCTGCGCGCGCGCCTGCGCGACGGCGCGACCGACGACGAGCTGCTGCGGCTGATCGCCGAGACCTGGCAGGCCCGGGCCGATCAGGGCGCGGAGGACCGGTTGCGCCTCGCGGATCGTCGTGCGTTTGTGACGGTGACGTCTCTCAAACGCGACCCGCACCTGGAGATGCACACCCGGGGGGGATGAACAGGTTGGGGCGGGTTGGGTCAGGTTCGGGCGGGTTGGGGCAGGTTGGGACTGGTTGCTCGCCACACTCCCGGCACGGCGTCGTGACACACCGGGCAACGCCCTTCGCCAGTGACGCGGTCCTGATCGACCACATATCCGCGGCGCGCGATCAGCGTGACTCCACATTCAGCGCACCGCGTGTTCTCGAGGTCGCCGACACGGCCTGGACGATTCCCGGCGTAGACGTATCGCAGGCCGCTCTGCTTTGCGATGTCGGCGGCGGCGATCAACTGATGTGCCGTCGTGTCGGGCCGATCGGTCATCTTGTAGTCGGCGTGAAATGCGGTGACGTGCCATGGGATGTCGGGCGAGACGCCGGCGAGGAACTGCGTCAGCTCGGTCAGCTCGGCTGCCGAATCGTTGAAGCCCGCCACCAGCAGCGTCACGACCTCCACCCAGATCCCACGCGCGTGCAGTGAGGCGATCGTCTCGAGAATCGGCGCCAGTCGTCCGCCGAGCTGCCGGTAGTGCTTGTCGTCGAACGACTTCAGGTCGACCTTGTAGCAGTCGATGTGCGGCTGCAGGTAGTCCAGCACCTGCGGCGTCGCGTTGCCGTTG
>JAENWD010000302.1 GCA_016650245.1 Vicinamibacteria bacterium | reverse complement strand
CTATTCTCCCTCACCGGAGCGGTCGTTTACGTGGTCCGTGGCTCGTAAATCCGCCCCGTCCCGCCAGCATCATCGTTTGAATTCCGTCGCGTCCCAGCGCGTCGGCAGAGACACCGGAACCTGATCTGTCCGTGGAAGATCGGGTTGACACGGCGGTGTGCACGTTGGCTGTTCGGTAACTCCCAGAGGAAGGTTGATGACCTCTTTTCGTTCGTGTGTAGCGTACCTCGCCGTTGTGGCTGGCGTGTTGGCGGCCAGTCCGGCCTCGGCACAGAGCGGCCGCGCGACGGCCAGCATCAATTTCGGCGCGCAAGGCAGCTCCGGGGATTTCACCCAGCGCCTGACGCCGACAATCTATGACGAGGCGGCGGCGATCGACATCGCCCAGAATTACGAAAGCGGCCCCCTGTTCGACATCGGGGGTGGATTTCTCCTCTTCGGCAACATCGGCGTCGGCGTGAGCTACTCGCGGACGGCCGGCGACGGCGTGGCAAGCGTGGCCGCGCAGATTCCCGACCCGCTGTTCTACGACCGTCCACGCGGGGCCTCGGCCTCGGTCGACGCCCTCAAGCACACCGAAAACGCCGTGCACCTCCAGGTCTTCTATCGCTTCGCCGCCTCGCCGAAGCTGGATATCTCGGTGGGCGTCGGACCGACCTTCTTCTCAGTCAAACAGGACCTGGTCGACAGCGTGACCGTCGCCGAGCCCACGCCAACGATCACGCCGGTGGTCGCCACGTTGAGCGACTCGCCCGTCGGCGTCAACCTCGGCGCGGATGTCACTTACATGGTCACCAAGTCGATCGGCGCTGGCGTGCTGCTCCGTTACGCAACCGGCTCGGCCGACTTTGCGACGGCCAGCGGGACGTCTATCAGCCTCGATGCGGGTGGTTTCCAATTTGCCGTTGGCCTCCGGGTGCGCTTCTAGCGCCGGGCCGCCGTTACCGTTTGAGCGTAAGGAGAGACTCATGAGCAAGAAGGCATACCTGGCCGCCGCCGTCGGGCTGCTCGCCACCGCCGTCGCCTGCAGCGATAAGTCGCCCAGCCCTGCCGCGCCCACCAGCGCGCCGGTGGCCGCTGACGACACCAATGCGGCCGCTGACGGGTCGACCTTGAAGGTCCCGGCCCCAGTGCAGACCGCGCCGGCCAATGGCGCGGCCCTCGATCAGTTCGAGACGACGGTGAAGGTCAACGTCGTCACCGCCAAGTTCGTGAACACGACGCAGTTTGCCTACCGCTTCCAGTTGTTGCTCAACGGACAGGTCGTGCGTGACTTCCGCACCTCGTCGTCTACCGAGTGGCGCGTCACGGACCTTGACGTCAACGTCACCTACGGCTGGCGAGCTCGCGCTGAACAGGGGCAGTCCTTCGGCCCCTGGTCGGCGACGTGGACGTTCAAGACACCGGACGTGCCGGAAGGCTACATCGCCGGTGGCGAGGTCTACGACCCGCTGTGGACCGGCACGACCGTGGGCACCATTAGCGGCGCGGTCGAGTTCATCGCCGACACCGGCGCCAAGATGGTCGGGCATGGCAGCCACATCGAATACGCGCTGGGAGCGACAGTCGACGACGGCGAGTTCTCGATGATGGTGACCAACACGCCGGCCAACACCGAGGGAAACAAGACGAAGATCATGTCGATGCGCGAGGGTCGGACCGATATCACGACCAACGACCGGCGCTTCACGATCGAGAAGCGCGGCGACCCCCCCGGCATCGTGGCTTGGCGAGTGATCACCAGCAACGACCAGGTCGACACGGTCGGCGCGGAGAGGATCAGCGTGAACTTCCTCGGCAACAAGTGGTATCTCTGGACCGCGCGCTGGGGCGGGGGCCGGTTCAACCTGACGATTCGGGAGGACGGCGCCAGCGGCAAAGTCGTGTACAACTTCGGCAAGAGCTATCGGGGCACCTACGACCCCAATCCACAACTGGCGTACGTCGGGGCCCCGATCGGCCGTGGCGGCGCCAGAGACGCGACAATTCCGGGGATGATCGCTAAACAGGTGTGGCTGTCGAGCCGCGATCGCCCGGACTTCGCGAACAAATAGTCTGGCGCCTGGCAGATTGCAGGTTACGGGGAGCGCCCTCGTAATCTGCAATCGTCATTCGTCAATTGTTGAGCCAGCTCCCCCCGCCGCCTCTAAACTTTTCAGTCGGTTCGGTCGATACACATAACTGCACGGGAAGGGTCTATCTCCTGGGCATGTCTCAACATTTCTGGAGTTCGCGATGACGGTTGCATCCGCGCGTGTTGGGGGGCTGCTCGCTCTACTGGTGTTGGCCACGGCCTGCGAGTCCAACAAGAGCGCCAATCCGCTGAGTCCTTCGGTGGCCGGGCCTATCCCTGGCGTGGAGATCTCCGCGCCCAAGCCCCTGGAACCGGGCGCCAACTGGGAGGTCTCGAACGACAAACAGCCGCTGGCGCTGCTCGTCGAGAACCCGGGCAGCAACGGCCAGCGGCCGGTGACTCTCGATGTGGAAGTGGCCTCCGACGAGGGTTTCTCGACGAAGGTCTTCACCAAGGTGGGCGTCGAGCCGGGCCCCAACGGGCGGACCCAGCTGCAGTTGCCCTCGAAGCTCACCAGCGACCGCACCTACTTCTGGCGCGCCAAGGGCCAGGACGGAGCCAATTCCGGGCCGTGGTCACCGGTTGTCCGCTTCTCGATATACACCCCAGCGGAGTTGCAGGCGCCGACGCCTCGCTCCCCTGTCGGAGGCGAGACGGTTGACGACCTCGACCCGTCCTTCCGGTTCAAGAACGCCGGACGCTCAGGCGCCGTCGGCCGCATCTCCTACGTCGTCGATATCGCCCACAACGACTCGTTTACGTCGGGCGTGGCCACTTACACCGGCGGCGAACAGGGCAGCGCGTCCGGCGAGACCACCGTGGCGGCCGTCTCACCCCTGCCCGCCAACACCACGCTCTATTGGCGCGTCCGTGCGTGGGATGGTGCGCTGAACGGCCCGTGGTCGACCACGCAGTACTTCAAGACACCCGCGGCTCCACCGACAGCCCCTGGTGGCGGTGGTGGGGGCGGCGGTGGCGGTACCGGCGGCAACCCGGGCAATTGCGCGTCGTCGGACGGCGAGTACATCGTCGATTGCATCTCCACGAAGTACGCGACGTATCGCCGTCCAGTGGGCAACCTCGATCAGCGCAAGTCGAACATGCAGTTCCTGCGCAATCGCATCATCGAAGCGGGCATCTGCGGTGGCCTCAATCTCGGCTGGAACCTCAAGCGCGGCGGACCAGAGATCAGTATCGACTTCATCGCCGAGGCACGCGGCGGGAAGACGTACGGGTACGACGTCGCGCGCGACTACGACAACTTCCGCAAGGAGCTGCAGCTGTACTGGGGCGAGGACGGGCCCGGTTCGTCCTTCAAGGCCTACAGCCCGCGACCGAGCTGTAACTGACCCGGCCGCGCTGCCTGTCACCGGGGCAGGCGCAGGTCGAACAACACGGTATCTGCAGGCGCGTCCACGAGCACCGGTGCGTGGCGCGTCTGCAGGTAGGCGACCAGATCCGGCTGCTTGCGACGCAACTGCGACCACCTGGTCGACGCGAAGTATCGGGCGCCCTGTGCCTCGAGGGTGCGCACGACGGGTGCCGTCACCGTGTCCGCGTCGAAGCTCCAGCCCTTGGCATGCGCGAAGTAGAGCAGCATCGGCGAGTTCACGCCGTAGTCGTCCACGACCACGATCAACCCAGGCTCACCGAGCCCCCGCTGAATCGCTTCCCCCGCTTTCAGGATGCGTACATCCTGCGCGGCCGGTCGGAAGTGTCGTGCGATGACGCCGCTGTACCAGAAGCTCATGGCGGCCACGGCCCACACAACCAGCGCGACACCGACGCGGGGCGCCAACCCCGGTCCCACGGTCGCCGCAATCCAGTCCGCATCGAACAAGGGCCGCGCCGCGGCGGCGAAGTAGAGGGCGAAGATGGGCACCAGTGGCAGCTGGTAGTAGTCGTGCCCCATGTGTCCCGCTCCGGCCACGAGGATGAAGGCCACCATCGCCGCGAGCCACGAGTCCACCACGGTCCGCCAGGCCTGCGCGCGCCAGAGCAGGAGCCCGACCAACGCCAGGGCAAAGCCCGGGGGGGTCAGGTGAAGAAAGTAGAGGCGCGAGAGCATCAGGTCATACAACGGTGTGCTGGTGAGCAGTTCCACCGAACTCCATTTTGAGAAGGCGGTGGTCCACTGGCTCGTGGCCACAAAGGCCGGATAGGTCTTGGTCGTGCCGATGACACCGAAGGTCAGGCCGGTGTCCAGGTAGATCTGGTAGGCGTGCCAGTACCAGGCGGTCGCCACCGCGACCGGCACGGCGACGGCCAGCCAGAGTCTCCAGTCGCGGACCGCCTGCCAGCCCCTGACGTGCCAAAGGGCGGCCGCCACCGGCGCGAGCACGAGAATGCCTGGCAGCTTGACCAGAACCGTCAAGCCCAGCGCGCAGCTGCCGGCGATCAGAGGCAGCGGCGCACCCGTCCTCGCGTGTTGAACGAAGCCGACCAGCGCCGCCAGCGAGAAGCAGACCATCAGGGAGTCGGGCATGAACGCCCGACCGTAGAACACCGCGGCCGGCGAGACGGCGACCAGGGTCGCGGCGGCCAGGCCCCCGGCGTGGTCGAGGAGCTGACGCCCCAGCACGTACGTCAACCAGACCGAGCCCAGTGAAAAGACCACGACGACCAGACGTCCCCACACCTCGTCCGGTCCGAACACCGTGTACAGGAGCGCCGCCAGCGCCGGCAGCAGCGGAAACTCGCTTTCGACCGCCCCGTGGGCCCCACCCCAGTTCACTTCGGGCTTGAATGGGTTGAATCGCTCCTCGTAGAACGTCCGTGCGATCGACGCGGTGTCGACCTGGCGCCATCGGTGCGCGTCCAGCAGCGGCGCCGTGATGTAGAGCAGCCTGAGCGCGACGGCCACCCCCATGATCAGCAGGATCGGTAGGTGGCGCTGTGGTCGGTGAACGATCCCGGAGAACGTGAAAGCCCGCACGCGCGGCGATTATATCGAAACGTCTCGACTGCAGAGGCTGCCGTAGGGGCGCCCAGACATCTGCGCGGCTGCGTGCGTCACAATGAGATATGCACCGAGCCCTTATCGAGAGCGTCCTGTTCGCGTCGCTGTTGGTGGGACCTCTCGGTCCATCGACAGCTCCTTTCCCGGGTCGCCTCGACACGTGTGGCCGCGCGCTCTGTGCGCCTGACGGCTCGCGATTCAGCTGGCGAGGTGTAACGGCGTTCGGCCTGGTCGACCTGATCGCCGACGATCGCGAGGCGGACGCCCAGGCCTTCATGACCTGGGCAGCTCGAACGGGGTTCACCGTCATCAGAGTCCTGGCCATGAATCGCGGATGGATGGACCTCTCCCCGGCCGACGGTCGCCGTGCGCTGCCACGCGCGCTCTCACTGGCGCGCGAACACGGGCTCTATGTGCAGGTGGTGGCCCTGGCCGGAACCGGCACGCCAGCGTTGAGCAGTGATGCGTTCCTGCACGAGCAGGTTCGCGCGATCGCTCAGCTGTGCGCCGCCGCCGACAATTGCGTGCTCGAGCTGGCCAACGAGCCGTACCACTCCTCTCAGGCCGCGCTGAACGATCCGGTGCGAATGCGTCGGCTGCAACGCGACGTGCCTTCCGGGCTCCCCGTCGCATGGGGCGCCGCTCGGGACCACCGCTCGGACGACATGGCTGGTGGCACGTACGCGGTCGCGCATGTGGCCCGACGCGGCACACGCTGGGACCGTGTCAGCCGTGTGCGGGAGTTGGGCGAGCTGTCGCGGCGCACCCGTAAGTTCGTCGTCGACAGCGAGCCCATCGGTGCGGCCGAGACGCCGCACCCTTCTCGGCGTGACAGCGAGCCGGGCGCGTTTTTCGCACAGGGCTTGCTCGCGCGCATGTTCGACGTCGGCACGACGTTCCATTGCGACGATTGCCTGGTGGCCAACGTGCCCGGGCCGGTGCAACAGCGGTGCGCCGAGGCCTTCGTTGCTGGCGCGACCCTGCCATCCCCGGCAACGGCGCTCACCCCCGTCGCCGTGGGAGCACCGAGTGCTCCGGTCGCACGCCTCGGGCCCTTGAGCACACAGGCCCGGACCTTTGCGGCCGTGGGTCCTTCAGAAGGCATTGTCCTGGTCCTCGGCACGTCCCAGCCGCCACACCCATCCTGGCAGCACGGCTGGGAGCCAACCGATCACGTGTCCCAGTGGCCCGAGGTGCACGCATGGCGCGTCGTGAAGGCTCGGTGACCGGCGCGAGGCGGGCGACAGATTCCTTGTGCGGCAGGGGTCCCTGCTGCGATGATGGCGTCGACGCGTGGTCCTTATCCCGATGAACCGCCGCTCGTTCTGCCGATCGCTGGGGTTGACTGTGGCGACGCTCGGCGTCGGCGCACGACCGGCCGACGCCGCCGAGACCCCTCGCGAGCACCTTGCGCGGGTGGTTGGGCTGGAGGGCGCGGAAGTGGCGTGGCTCGACGATCTGTCCGCCGCTCAGCAGCGCGTCTTGCTCTCCGGGCTCACCTCGCCCGGTGTGCCCTCGCGAAACGCGATCGATCTGCTCTACAGAGTGATTGGCCGGCGCGAGCGTCTCTTCCCGTATGTCGGCTACCCGCCCTTGCCGAACCGACTGACCGCGTGTGATGGGCTCATTCGAGAGTGACGCCGACCTCTGCGTGCTGGGCGGCGGCATCGCCGGCATGCTGGTGGCAGAGCGCGCCTTGTCCCTGGGTCGCCGCGTGCTGCTTGTCGAGCGCGGCACGCCACTGACGGCCCAGCAGCGTCTCAGCCAGCGTTCGCACGACGATCCGCTGCCCTTCAACCGCAGTCCGCATCGCCTGCCGCACGAAGCACCGCCAGTGGGCCCGCGCATCCGCTGGGACCGAGACTACCCGTACTGGCCGGTCTACAACCTGGGCGGCTGCACGAATCACTTCTTCGGCAACATGCCGCGCTTTCACCCGTCTCATTTCGACGCGCCCGCGTTTGCCGGGGGCATCACCCGGACGTGGCCGCTCACCTATTCCGACCTGGAGGCGTACTACCTGGAAGCCGAGCGCCGGCTGGAGGTCGCCGGCAGCGCCGCCCGCACGCCGTTCAAGGGGCGGTTCGACTACCCGTTGCCTCCCCACCGGCTCTGCCCTTCTGACCGCGCGTGTCAAACGTTGTTTGGCGAGGACTCGGTCATCGAAGTACCGAACGTCCGGCCCTCGCGCGCCGTCGGCGGCAGACCGCCGTGCTGCGGCAGCAACAAGTGCAACCTCTGTCCGATTGATGCCAAGGGCACAGCCCTCAACACCGTGTTTCCGGCGATCCGGGATCGTGTCACCCTCGAAACGGGATGGCTGGCCACGACGATTCACTGCGCCGGAGGACGAGTGGACGCGGTCACGGCCGTTGACGCAAAGGGCCGGACGCGCCGCATCCACGCCAGGCAGTTCGTCCTCGCCTGCAACGGCGTGGACTCGTGCCTGCTCCTGCAACGATCAGCCGATGTCCCCACGCTGCCGAGCCTGGGGCGATACTTCATGGACCACCCGATCATTCAAATCGCGATCTACGGATCGGGCGTCGACGCACGGCCTGGGTACGGCGACAGCGCGCAGACCGGGATGTTCGTGCCGTTTTTCGAGCGCACCTCAGCCGAGCTGCCTGTCTCGATGCTGGCCGAAGTCCGACCCGGATCGCTCTCGCAACCGTCGGGCGAGCTCATGCGGGACTTGCTGACCCGCGATCTCCTGGCCGAGGCCGTCCCCTCGCCCGCCGACGAGGGCACTCTGCGATCCCGCTTCACTCAGGCCTGGCGATCGACCGTGGACCTCTGGTTTCTGGTCGAACCTCAACCTATGGCCGCCCAGACCGTGACCATCGACCGGATCGAGCCCACCGGGCAGTGCGTGCCGCGGATCGCGTTGAGTTACCCACCCTACTTCGCCGCGTGTGTCGACCATGTCCTGAACTACGTGCGTGCCAGGCTGCGACACGGCACGGCGAAGCACGTCGGTTCGATTCCGACCTCGTTTCATTGGCTGGGTTCGACACGCATGGCCGAGCACTCACGGGACGGATGCGTGGACGCAGACCTCAGATACCACGAGCTCGAGAACCTGTTCGTGCTCTCGACCTCGGTGTTTCCATCGGCCTCGAGTGCCAACCCGACCCTGACGCTGGCCGCTCTTGCGCTGCGGCTGGGCGATCATCTGGGCAAAACAGGCCCATAGACCGATAGTCCAGGTGGCGAGGCGCACGCGGGCCGACGACCGCGCCAGGGCCGTCGTGCCAGAGCCGGGTGGTATACTGGAGAGCGAATGGTCATCGACAGCTTCCGACTCAGCTACCTCGCCAAGACTGCGGCCGGCGTGCCGCGCGACCTGGCGAACACGCTGGTGGTTTCGAAGCTGAAG
Source organism: Vicinamibacteria bacterium (assembly GCA_016650245.1). GTDB lineage: Bacteria > Acidobacteriota > Vicinamibacteria > Vicinamibacterales > JAENWD01 > JAENWD01. The sequence goes on along the minus strand of JAENWD010000302.1, from coordinate 14,436 downwards.
CCGATTCGGCCCACTGTTCTCATCTACAACTGCACGTTCGTCTGCGATGCGCGCTGCACGATGTGCAATAACTGGAAGCGCGGCAACCGCAAAGAAGACATGACGCTGGCGCAGGTCGACGACGCCTTCGATCACGAGTTCTGGGGTGCGGTTGAGAATCTCAACATTTCGGGCGGCGAGCCCACCACACGCAACGACCTGCCCGACATGGTCGAGATGTTCCACCAGCGGCTTCCCCGCTTGCGGAAGATCGGCATCAATACCACGGGCCTGACGCCGAACCGCGCGATCCCGATGCTCACGCGCATCGTGGAGTTCTGTGCCTCCAAGGGCCTGCTGATCAGCATCCGCGTGTCGCTGGACGGCATCGGCGACGTCCACAACCAGGTGCGCGACGTCAAGCGCGGCTTCGAGAAGGCCTGCCAGACCATCGACGCCATGCAGGCGCTGGCCGCCACGCATCCGAACTTCTCGTTCGGCATCGCGTCGACCATCTTTGCGACCAACCTCGAAGACGCGCAGAACATCCTCACGTGGGCGCGCGCCAGGAAGCTCGACATCGTCTTCAACATGCTGCGGTTCACCGACAACATGCTCGGCAATCGCGACCTCGAGGAGACGGTCGGCTTCCATGAGAAGGAAGAGATCTTCATGCGCAAGTTCTTCCTCGAGCGCGTGCAGGAAGAGTCGGTGCTCTCAGGTCAGACCTTCATGTACCTGCACTACGCAGACATGATCGCCAACGGTTACAAGCGGACGATGCCGTGCCCGTTCCGCAGCCAGGGACTCCTGCTCAACCCCAACGGAGACCTGTTCTACTGCGAGAACTCGGACCTGCTCGGCAACCTGCTCGACCAGTCGCCTCACGAGATCTACTTCAAGGCCGAGCACCTGGCCGCGCGCGCCGGCTTTGAAGACGGCATCTGCAAGAACTGCCTGAGCCCTTGCCAGGTCAACGTCGGCGCGATGAAGCAGTTCGTGCCGTACGCGAAGTTCCTCGTGCGCGCCTACCGGGTCAAACACCACCCGGAGCAGCACGTGGAGACCCTCCCCGCGACCCGGTGACTCGCCTGCTCGGCAGCCGCGCCGCGCGGCTGGGCATTGCCGTCGTGCTCACCAGCTACCTTCTGTGGAAGAACGACCCGGCCGCGATCGGACGCGCGGCCGCCGGCGCCCACTGGCGCTGGATTGGCGTTGCATGCGGGCTGGTGCTCTTTGACAGAGCGCTGATGGCCTGGCGCTGGCTTGCGCTGCTGCGGCCCGTCACGCCCACAGCCTTGGGGGTGGGCGCGATCATGCGCGTGTTCTTCGTAAGTAGCTTCGTCGGGACGTTCCTCCCTGCGAGCATCGGCGGCGACGCCGCGCGTGCGTACGGCGTGATGCGGCATGACGTGGCGGGCGGCGCCGCCGTGGCGTCGGTTGCCATGGACCGCGCGTTGGGCGTCGTCTCGGTCTTGCTTCTTGGCCTGGTGAGCGCGTTGACCCTCTCCGCCGTCGTCCCCGCAGGCGTCTGGGTGCTGCTGGCCGTGGGCGGCGCCGCCAGCCTCGCGGCCGCCGCCGTCATCTTCGTGGATGCGATCGGCGACGCGGTCGGCCGCGTGGCCATCCGGCTGCCCGGCGCTCGCCTGCGACACGTGACCCAGCGCGTCCTCGAGGCTGTCCGAGCGTATCGGCATCACCACGGGGCGCTGGCGGGTGTGCTGGCCGCATCGGTCGCCGTGCAAACCCTGCGGGTGCTGCAGGCGTGGGCTCTTGGCCGTTCCCTCGGCATCGAGGCTTCGCTGGCCGTTTACTTCGTCGCCATTCCGATCTGCGTGCTCATCATGCAGGTGCCTGTCACGGTGAGCGGACTCGGGACCGGCCAAGCCGCCTTTCTCTGGACGTTTGCCCCGGCGGGCGTGGCTCGCCCCGAGGCGCTGGCCCTGTCGATCCTGTTCATCGCCCTCGGCATCGTCGGCAACCTGCCCGGCGGGCTCCTCTTTGCCTTTGGCGGCCGGCGTTAACACATGATCGCGCGCGCGCTGCCCTGGCTGACGGCCGCAACGTTTGCGGCCCTGATCCCCTGGGTTGCCGGGCTCAATGGAATCGCGTACGCGCCCTTCTGGCTGCTGGCCGCCGCGCCGGGAGTGCTCCTCGGGCGGTCGATGGCCGGCAGGCATGCCTTCGGGTTGGTGGCGGGCCTGGCCATCGGCTACACGACGTCGTGCCTCGTGGTCTGGGCCCTAATCGCCACCGGGTGGATGTCGCCGCGCGCGCTGTCCCTGGCGTTGGCGGCCGAAGTAGCGGCCCTGTGGTTGGTGTCGCGATCGATCGCGCGGCCTGTGCTCGACCTGCCGCCCTGGACACCTCGTGACCGTGCGGCGCTGGCCGCGACGCTGCTGCTGGTGCCGCTGCTCATGGCGGCACCCTATCGCAATCTCGGCGCGGCCAACGCGGACGGCACTAAACACTATCGCGCGTATTTCACGGCCGACTTCGTCTGGCATGCGGCGCTCACCGCCGAGCTGAGCCGCTTCGAGATGCCGCCGCGTAACCCCTACATGGCGCGCGAGTCGCTTCACTATTACTGGACCTACTTTCTCGTGCCCGCGGCGGTGTCCTCCGCAGGTCCGCCGATGGCGCGCGACGTCGAGGCCGCCCTGAAGGTCAATGCGATTGCGACGGCGACGGTGCTGATCGCGGCGTTCTTTCTACTCGCCTGGTCCGCTCGCGGCGGCGCGGTGCCCGCTGCCCTGGCTGTGCTGCTGGTGGTCGTGGCCGCCAGCGCCGAAGGCGCGATCGCAATCAAAGACCTTCTGCAGCGCGGCGCGCCGCTGGCGGCGCTGCGCGACATCAACGTCGACGCCATCACCGCGTGGAAATACAACGGGCTCCGCATTGACGGCGTCCACCGCACGATGTTCTACACCCCGCAACACGGGCTGTCGTGCGCGCTCGGCCTTCTGGCGCTGGTGCCCGCGGCACTTTCAGGCGCAACCGGCCGCCTGGGAGCGATCGCGGTGAGCGGGCTCCTGCTGGGCCTGGCGGCAACGCTGAACCCGTTTCTCGGGGCGGCCTTCTCGCTCATTTACGGCCTGGCGATTTTCACTGACGCGGTGAGAATACGTGCCTCGATCGCGCAGGTCCTTCGTCACTCCGTGGCTGCCGTGCCGCCCGTGGTGGCCGTCTTGTGGGGCACGCTCAACGCGATGGGGGACGGGGCCGGCGACGCCCTGACCATCGGGTGGGCTGGCCACGCGCGGCACGCGCCCATCGTGACGCTGCTGATGTCGCTGGGACCGGTGCTGGTGCCGGCGCTGGCAGGTCTGGTTCCGGGTCGCCGCCTGCCGACCCCGCCCGTCATCGTCGCGATGTGCGGCCTGGTGGTCGGCCTGGGCCTGCTCTACTTCGTCGTGCTGTCGGATGCGTCCTGGGTCGGCTTCCGAGCGGGCCAGATCCTGCTCGCGGTCCTGACGATTCCCCTGGCGCGGGTGCTGGCCACGATCAGCGATCGATCCCACGCAGCAATGGGACGCGGGCTTGCCGCGGCGCTGGTCGCAGGCATCCTGGCCCTGGGCGCGCCGACCGTCGTCGCCGACACCCGTAACGCGTCGGACATCGCGAATCTGTCCCAGGGCCCTGGCTTTCCGTGGACGCTGACCGTCACGCGCGGCCAGCAGGACGCGTTGGCCTGGGTGAAACAGCACACCCCGCCGACGGCGATCGTGCAGATGGACGCACTGGCGCGCGGCCGGGGCCACTGGAGCTTCATCCCGACGTTTGCGGGCCGGCGCATGGCCGCCGGGCTGCCGATTTCGCTCCTGCCGCGTCCGGAGTACCAGCGCATGTCGGGCCAGGTGCGCACGATCTTCGACAGCCGCGACCCGGCCATCGCCCACCAGGGCGCGCGACGGATGGGCATCGACTACCTCTGGGTGGACGCGGTCGAACGCCGGGCCTATCCGAAGGGCGCCGAGATTCTGGCGACGTCGCCGGGTTACTTCACACCCGTCTTCGACAACGGCGAGGTACGGATTTACCGCGTCCGCTGACCGGGTGTGCGACGACGACGAGGCGACCGGTACGAGAAGCCTGTTTTGCGCCTTGCGGAAAGCGTGCGTCGATGTGACTGGGCGCGTACGATCACCGGCGAGTGGCGCTGCAGGCGGTCCGATTCGACGTGGAAGACGCCACGCGAGGTCAAGACTTCGAGCATCGGCTCAGAGATTTCAATAACCTGTCGACCGGGGCCGTGACGAGCACCACACGAGCGCCCAGACGCGTGCCCATATCCACAATCGCCCGAAGGTTGTCCGGATAGCGATCCAGGCCCACGCGGCGCGGGCCGTCGGGCTCGCGCATCCGCTGCACCCCCAGCACGGCCTTCCGGTATGCCTGATACACCCGGAAGTGGTCGGCGGCCCACCGGACCAACCAGCCCGAGTGGGTTTCCGCGTCGGGCGGGCCCAGCGCGTCCCAGTGATCGTTCCATCCGAATTCGACCGTCACGACGCGCGGATGGAGCCGCGAGACATCGCGCTGCATCTGCGACCGGCCTTGTTCGCTCGACCATCCGGCAACGGCGAGTACCTCGCCGGACCAGGTGTGGCCCTGTGTGGCCAGGCGGCCAAGGACGATCGCAGGATAGGTGCTGAAGGCCACGCACGAATCGCCGAGGAAGAGGATCTCCGCCGTCGCGGCCCGTGACAGCCGGGCCCGATAATCCCGCGGTACCCAGAGCAGCTCGGGATCGGACTCGAAATCGTGCTGGATGACGGACGGCTCCGGCCACCCGAACTGCACCTCGGGGATGGCCCGGAATCGAAAGTGACCCGCGCGCAGCACGGTTTCGGACACGGCGAGCGCGGCGACGACGCCAAGCACCGTCGCGATCGTCCAGGCGGCGACCACACGCCAGGGGCGAGGTTCAGAAGGGCGTGTAGATGAACGGCGCAGTCCCGGTGACCTCGCCCACCAGCAGCAGCATCCCGACCAACAGCAGCGTCGCGACAAACGGCATGAGCCACCACAGCTTGCGCGCACGCAGGAACGTACAGGTGGTGCGGCACGAAGAGAATCCTGCTGGCGTCGATCCCGACCTCCTGGCTGATGCGGTTTCTGACCCAGAGCTTGTCGAGAAACCACGAGGTCATCGCTTGACGAAAGACGGCTCCCGTCTTTGGCGCCGAGGTGATCACGGTCTGGAGGATGCGCTCGAACTTTACAAACGGCTTCTCGAAGAAGGCGTCGCCGAGGAGGGGAAGCTGAAGTCGTGCTTGATGCGCGAGAACCGCTCCTCTTCGGCGGCGGCCACCAGCGCGCCATCGCGGACCAGCGCCGCGGCGGCGTCGTGGAAGTAGCAGGAGATGCCCAGGATGTTCATCGAGCAGCCCCTGCCGAGACGACGGCCACTAGAACTGTTGACGCCACGAGTCCAGGTTGCCCGGCGGCGGCTGACGCATGGGCCGCCAGGCCCCGCCGGGAAGCGTCGATCGGCTCGTCGCCCGGCGCAGAAGGGCGAGCGGGAGGATCAGAAGGTAGTAGACGAGGAACAGGAGGGCGTTGGACTGTGCGACTGCGGCCCGATGTACCAGGCGCCGCCATTGCCGCCACAGCCGGTGACGGCGAGGACCCTGGCCCTCGCCCGCGAGAGTCGTCGCCGTCGGCGTGGCCTCGAGTGCTCGTTTCAATGAAAGCTCAGCGTCCGATGGATGTAGTCGGCCAGGGGTGCAGTCTGGCCCAGCACTCGCAGGTCCTCGATCCGGACACGCGCGCGCTGGTCGCTCGAGAAGGACAGATGCAGCCGGCTCGCGTTGACGGGTTGAGTCAGGCGCATGGCCACTGCCCGCGGCCCGGCTTTCGGCAGATCGACTGCGGCGGAGAATACCACGGCCCCCGCCTGCGAGCGCAGCTCGATCACCAGGCGCACCGGCCGGTTGGCGGTGAGACGGTTGACGCCGAGAGCGAACACCGCTTCGTCGGTCTCGCCAAACCCCACATCCACGCTCGTCGTCTTGTCCACGGTGAGGCGGTCCGCGCCACCGCGCAGGAACTCCAGCGCCGCTGGGTGGCTGCCGAGCGGCGTGCCGTCGAGCGTCGCCATCGTCACGTGGGACGTGTGCGCGAGGTTCTCGGTGAACAGACGCGGGTCACGCTGAAACTCGGAGGCGGTGCGATCGCTGCGCCGGTAGATGGTGTCGAAGGCGGAGCTCGCGTCGCGGACGAAGTAGCCTCCGAGCAGAACCGGCGGGATGCGATCCTCGTTGGCGTGGCGCAGCAGGTCGTTGCGCTGGACGATGAACCGCACGTCGTGGTGCAGCAGGTAGGCCTCGGTCGCGCCAATCACGGGCCCTTCACGAAGCGGCACGTGCCGGCCCGCCTCCGTGAAGAACACGTCCGTCGTCGGCAGCTTCGCGTAGAACTTCGAGCAGATGCCCAGGTCGTCGATGTTGTCCGCGTCGAGCAGGAAGGGCACGAACCCCGCCTGGTTGTAGGCCATGCGTGTCCCCGGCCTGATGTGGGGAGCGAGAGCCTGGAAGACACTGTAGTAAGGTCCGAAATAGACGCGGGGCTCCGTGCCTGGATGCCGCAGAAAGCTCGGCTTGCGCGACACGCGCTCGTACTCGGCCTCGAAGCGGCGGGCCCGATCGGCGCTCGACACGACGATGGCCAGGGCGACCAAGACGCCGACCAGCGGCCGGCGCGCCTCGAGCACCGACAGGCTCAGGATGGTGCCGACGGCCAGCCACGGGAGCGCGGCCGCGAACATCCGCAGGCCGAACATCCAATCGCCGACGATCGAGGCATACGCCAGCGCGACACCGGTGGCGATAATGACCGGCCAGACGCGGCGATCCCGCAGGCCGTAGAGCAGGGTCAGGCCGAGCAGGCCGACCAGCACTCGGCCATAGGCCTCGACGAATTGCGCCCAGTAGGAGATCGCTGGCGGCTTTGTCACCAGGCCGCCGTGCGGCCAGAGCTTGTACAAGATTTTGGCGTGGATCGGCAGGTTGAGCCAGTCGCCGAAGTACCAGAGGCGCCAACCGTGATAGGCCACGAGCACCGCCAGCACGGGGCCGCCGACGCGGGTCGCCAGCGTGCGGCGACGCCCCGAATCCGCGCACAGGACGTACGCGCCCAGCACTGCGGCGACGTACACGGGGCCGTCCAGCCGCTCGAGCACGACGGCCGATGCCGTCACCGCCGCCAGCGTGTCCAGACCTGGCGCGTCGCGCTGTTGACCGGCATGCACCGCGAACAGGAGCACGCTGAGGAGAAACACGAACGTCGCGGTCTCGAGTGAGGAGCAGGCCCACACCGCAAGCGGTCCGGCTGTCGCCAGCAGCAGCAGGCCGGCCAACGCCGCCATCGCTGTGACGCCGGCGGTGCGACGCACGGTCTGCCAGGTCATCACCACCGTGCCGATGCCCGTCAGAAACGAGACCGCCTTGCCGATGAAGAACACGCTGATCGTGGACGCCCCGACCGCATGGACGACGCCAAGCGTCAACGCGCTCGTCAGGACGTGCAGGAAATCGGTGTAGCCCTCGACGGGGCCCTCGAGCGTGTTGTACGAGAGGCCACGTCCTCGCAGAAGGTTGCGAGCGAACACCAGCGGGATGGCCTCGTCATCCACGAAGAAATAGAGGAAGTTGCCGGCATAGACGACAAACACTAGCACCGCGCACATCACGAGCGGGTCGGCGAGGCCCCGCCAACGCGCCTGACGCGCGTCGACCATTCGCACCCCGGGAGCAGCAGGCCGGTCAAGGCGGTAGGACAACGACGCTGCACCGAGGCCCAGGCGTTTGGCGATCATCGGACAGGTTCTGCCTCGGCCGCTGCAACGCCTGTGCCCGGACGCGATCGGTGGCGCGATGGGTGGGATCGCGTCTCATCGGTCGCGATGGGTGGTAACGCAAGCCGTGCGAACGACTCATCGGAGCGCAATTATTGCTCGATTTCATCAGATGATGCCAGGCGTCAGTTGGCCACGTAGCGCTCCTCAGCCCTCAACGAAGGGGAGAGCCAGGCGGGAGCGAGGATGGCCAAGCGAGTCGACTCTGTCGATGGTCAGCCGTTTCGATAGTGCCACAACGTTCTCACCCCGATGAACCAGTCGCGCAGGCCGATCTTCTTGCCTTCGTCCTTGCTGCGCGGCTTGTATGTCACCGGCACCTCCACAATTCGCAGCCCGCGCGCCAGCACCTTGGCCGTGATCTCGTGGTCGGTCTCGAAGCCGCTGGTCTCGAGCGCCAGTGACGGCAGCAGCGTGCGCGGGAACAGCTTCAACGCCGTGACCGTGTCGGTCAGATACCTTCCCGTCGTCGCCAACATGACGAAGCTGAGGCTGCGTCCGCCCAGGTAGGCAGCCAGCGACTGCCCGGCATGCCGGCCCGTGCCCAGATACCGGCTGCCGTAGACGACATCGGCGCGTCGATCGAGGATGGCCCGCATCATCGGCAGGTAGTCCTGCGGGTCGTACTCGAGATCGGCGTCCTGGATGATGAGGTAGTCACCGGTCGCGTGCGCAATGCCTTCGCGAACGGCAGCGCCTTTACCGCTGTTGCCTGCCAGACGGAAGAGACGCACGCCCTCTATGCCGCGCACGATCTCGCTGGTGCGATCGGTCGAACAGTCGTCGACGACGACGATCTCCGAGGTGACGCCGAGAGTCTCGAGCGGCACGGCCTGCACCTGGTGCAGCAGCGTGCCGATGAAGCGCTCTTCGTTGTATGCGGGAATGACGATCGACAGCGTGGGCATCGACGTCAGCGGGCCTTCAAGTGCGCGTCGACCCGCGCCAGTTCATCAGGTGTGTTCACGCCGACGGCCTCGATGTCCTCGGTGGCAGGGATCGTGACGACGACCCCGTGCGCAGCCGCGTGTGGGATGAACGGCAGGAAGTTGCGCTCACCCGTCGCGACACCGGAGGTGGCGGTCGTCGCAAAGACCGGAAGGTCGATCGTCGCCGCCTGAGCGGACAGCGAGAACAAGCCGATGTCGCTGTCGCCGCGCGCCGGCATGACGTGTCCTTCCCGGCGCTGCCTGACCGCGACGATACGACCGTCGGCGCCGCGATCGAAATGAATGTACGGGGAGTCGCGGGTGATGAGCGGCAGGGCCACCGACGACTCCTCTTCACGATCCGCAAGCCGCGCGACGGTATCGGGATGCACGGCCACCTGGTCACACCAGGTGATCCAGATTCGATCTGGCGACCAGCGCGCAGCCGCCTCGCAGCCCAGCACCACCGCGTCGAGCATGCCGGTGGGCTCGGCGTGGACCGCCACCGCGCAGGGCAGATCGCAGATCTCGACGACCTCCTGAATCGCTTCCCGCGCCGCGGGGTGCGCGACCACGATGACGCCACTCACCCACGGGCGATAGAGCGCGATCAGCCAGGCCAGCATCGGCCGGCCGGCGACGTGGACCAGCGCCTTGGGCACCGATCCGCCGAGCCGCGAGCCACGACCCGCCGCGGGGACTACCAGCACGCGTCGGCGCGGACGCACTGACACGCTACGCCACCGGCGGAGCCGAATCGGCAGGCGCGTCCACCGCCGCCGGCGCGTCCACCGGCGGCGCTGGACCGAATCGCCGCCACACGATCGTGCCCACGGCGCTGACTCCGTCGGCAAACGTGGTGCGGCGGACCCTGGCCGGTGAGAGCGAGTAGAAGTGCACCGGCACCTCGAACATCTCGGCCTTGCGCCGCAGGAGCGACGAGAGCAGATACTGGTTGGCCTGCTTGTGGGTCAGCCCGACGGGCAAGGGCAGCGCGTCGGCAACGCGAACCACGCGGGCGCCGGACAACGTGTCGGACACGTAGCGCCCGTAGAGCGCGAGGTACGCCAGGCTCAGCACGTGACTGCCGATGCGACTCACCATGCCCATGAGGGCGCGCTGGCGATATTTCAGGCGGTACGACTCCTCGATGTCGCGGACTGACAACCGGCGACTGCCCCACACGGCGTCCAATCGGCCGCCCACCAGATGCGAGACCAGCCAGGGCACGTCTTCGCCGTTGTACATCCCCGACGACTCGAAAATCACCAGGTACTCGAAACCGCCATCGGCCAGCGCCCCGCGCAGGCGTCGATCCTCTGCGGCCTCACCGAGCGGGGCAACCTCGGTCACGGCGCACGGCAGGCCAGACACGAATCCGCGATCGAGCGGCGCTGTGGTTTCGCAAAAGACGGTGACGTCCACCGGTTGATCGGCCAACCCGCCGCGAATCATCTCGAGCAGCGTCTGCGCGAGCTTGTCCACCGACCCGGCCTCGTGCAGCAGGATGGCGACACGACGCCGCTCGCGTCGCCGCGCCAGCAGTGCGGCGACGTATGGCCCGAGCACCTTGGCAGCGTCGTGTCGGCCCGAGCCGGACTGCTCGTACTGCCCGACGCGGACCAGGCGCGGGTCCTGCAACGCATCGAGGCGGCCCAGCGGCACGTAGGTATCGCCGGCCCCGGTGCCCTGCGGCGCGTTGAGCAGGTAGTGCGTCACCAGGGCCGGTGTGGGCGTGGTCCGCCGCCCCTTGTCCTTCAGGTAGAACACCGCGCGCTCGATGATGTCGACCGCGCTGCTGCCGGCGATCTCGGCGTCGGCCTGGATGTTGGTGATGAGCAGTTTCACGGCACGGGCATTGGCCGCGATCGCGTCGCTCAACCCGGCAGTGAGGTACGACGGAAACAGGCTCGAATGCTGCGTGCCTGGCGCGTAGACGATGAGGTCGGCCGCTGCCAGGCGGGTCGCCAGCCGGGGGTTCATCTGCGGCCGGAGGCTGCGCGCGGCCAGAGACCTCGCGGCCTGGTCGGCGCCGTCGCGTGCCAGCGCCGCGCAGGCTGGTTCGTCGAGCGCTGTCGGCAGCAGGAAGATCTCTCGAATCCTGTTCTGCCGGTTGGCGTCGACGATGTCGGCTTCCCGCCCCAGGACGTGGCCGTCCAGGTCGAGGGCCACCAGGTGGGCGTTGGTGCCGTCGGTGACGTTGTCGATCAGGCCGACGGGCAGGCCCACCAGGGTCGCGTAGTCGTCCACGGCGTCGTTGAATCGTCTGCCGGCCAGCAGGAATCCGCCCGCAAACACCAGGTTGCCGACGCTGCAGTCGTCGAAATTGAAGGCCCGGTGGCCCAGGGCTTCGACAAAGGCACTCAGCCGAGCGCCGAGGGCGGCGGACACGGCGTCGGGCACCATGGTCAGGTCGGCGTCGTGCGGCGCAGTCGCGGACAGTTCAGCCATCAGCGCGTCGAGCGCGACGCGCGCATCGTCAACCGGCAGGCGGCGGTCGAGCAGGCGCACCAGGCCTGAAGGCGCGGTGGCGAGTTCAACCGCCAGACGCGAGGCGTTCTTGCGGAAGTCCGACGGCCCGAGCGCGTCACCGAGGAAGCGCCGCACCTCACCGGTCGATGCCCCGTCGTCGTAACCGTTGATGGCGACGGTGAGCGACACGCCGGGCGTGCGCACGAGCGTCGTCGCGAGCGCACCCGAGCCTCGGCCGCCAGAGAACAACACGACTCGCAGCGGCGCGACCTCGGACACCACTATGGCACGTAGGCCGGAACGTCAGTTCCGGCGTCCGCCTCCCGCACCTCGCGGATGACGTACACCGGCTTATCCTGGGATTCGTGGTAGGTGCGCGCCTGCAATTCAGCCAGCAGGCCGATCGTGACCAGTTGCACTCCGGTGAAGATCAGCAATACGCCAAACAGCAGCAGCGGCCGGTCGGCCAACGCCGAGTAGCCGAACAGCCGGAGATACGCCAGGTACGACGTGACGGCGAGCCCGCCCAACAGCATCAGGCCGCCGATGAGGCCGAAGATCTGCAACGGCCGCGTCGAGTAGCTCAGGAGGAACTTCACGGTCAGCAGATCGAGGATGACCCGGATCGTGCGCGACAGGCCGTACTTCGACACGCCGTGCTCACGCGCGCGGTGGTTCACCGCGACCTCGGTGATGCTGACGCCGATCTCGCTGGCAATCGCGGGCAGGAACCGGTGCATCTCGCCATACAACTTCAGCGGCTTGACGACCTCGGCGCGGAACACCTTCAGCGAGCAGCCGTAGTCGTGCAACTGCACGTTGGTCGCCCACGAGATCAGGTGATTGGCGATCGTCGACGGCACCCGGCGCGTGAGAAACGTGTCCTTGCGGTCCTTGCGCCAGCCGCACACGATGTCGTGGCCCTGGTCGATCAGTTCGACCATGCGCGGCAGATCGCGCGGGTCGTTCTGCAGGTCGCCGTCGGCGGTGGCAATCAGGCGGCCGCGCGCGAAGCGAAAGCCCGCAGAGAAGGCGGCCGTCTGGCCGAAATTGCGCCGGAAGCGGATGACGCGCACCCGCGGGTCACGCGCCTGCAGCTCCGCCAGGATGGCGAAGCTGTCGTCGGTGCTGCCGTCATCGACTATCACCAGCTCGAAGGGCCGGCCCCACGCGCCCAGCACGCTCACGAACTCGTCGTAGAGCCGGCGCACGTTGGGCGACTCGTTGCGAATCGGGATGACGACAGACAGGTCGGGGATCATCGAGCGGGCCTAACTGGCTGAGGTCAAAGCCGGCTCGCGCCGACGGAAGTGGCGCAAGGCGATCCAGGATCCCACCGCCACCGCCACGAGCACGGCGACGGCAATGGCCACCGAGGTCCCGTGCGTCTGAAGAAAGGTGACCGCCTGCTGGCCGTACCACACCGTCAACAGGCCGATGCCAATGTAACGGACGCCCCGGCCGACCGCGATCGACAGCACGAACGGGACGGGCCTGACGCCAGACACCCCGGCCAGCAGCACGAAGAGTTTGAAGGGCGCCGGCGGCGGCAGAATCGCAGGAATCACCAGCGTCATGACGCCATATTTCTGAATCAGCCGCGTGGCCCGGTCGAGCGTGCGGCCGTGGAACCGGCGCCGAATCAACGCGTCGCCGCCCTTCCGGGCGATGCTGTAGAGGACCAGACACCCGGCCACCGAGCCGGCCGTGGCCATGGCCGCGTAATACGGCATCCAGTACGGGTGCTGGATCACCATCGCGACCACCAGCAAGTCGTTGATCTGGGGCAGCGAGACGAAAGACGAATCAAGAAAAGCGATAATGAAGAGCCCAGGCCCGCCAACGGTGGCGGCAAACGCCTGGATCCACGCAACGAAGGTTTTCATCAGCCCGCTTCCGACCGTCCCGCCCCGCAGTCACGCCAGTAACGCCTCATGACCGACCCGCCTGCGAAAAGTATAGCCGACCCGGCCGCCGGACCTCCGCGGGCGCACCTGCCACTCTGGCTCGCACTGCTCGCCATCGGCTGGGGGCTGGTGGCGGCGCTGGTCTACTGGCACCAGGGGCTGACGCTGAGCCACTACGACGCCAAGGGGCACTTGGTCGTGGCCCGGCGCGTGATCGACAGCCTGACGCCCGGATGGCTGCAACTGGGGGCCGTGTGGCTGCCGCTGCCGCACGTGCTCAACCTGCTGCCTGTGCAGGTTGACGCGTGGTACCGCACCGGCGCCTCCGGGATCGCGATCTCGATTCTGAGCATCGCGTTGCTCGTCTTCTGCAGCGCACACCTGATCCTGCGCCTCACCGGCTCGCGCGTCGCTGCCGTCACCGCCGTCCTCGCGATTGTCACAAATCCAAACCTGCTCTATCTGCAGTCGACGCCCATGACCGAGCCACTGCTGCTGGGCCTGATCAGCCTGGCGCTGTTGTGGACCGTCGAGGCGCTCGATGACGGCTCGCGCGGGACGTGGCTGCGCGCGTCCGGCGCCCTCGCGCTGGCGTTGCTGACCCGATACGAAGCGTGGCCGGTCGCCGGGGCAGCGCTGGCGGCCACCGTGGTGGCACGATGGCACGAAGGCGCCGGAGTCCGCCGCGGCATCGTCGACGCCGCGCGGCTGGGGAGTATCCCTGCGGTTGCGTTGCTGTGGTTTGTCGTGCATAGCAAAGCCACCGTCGGCGCCTGGTTCGTCACCGGGGGCTTCTACGTCCCCGATCCGTTCTACCGGCATCACGCGGCCGCCGTCTCCGGGGCCGTGTGGTGGGGGTTGCGCGCGCTCGGATCAGAAGTGCTGGCACGCGCGGCGGCACTTGCCGTCGCATTCCTCGTGTACTGGTGGTGGCGACGATGCCTGCCGGCAAGCGCCGTAGTCGCACTGGCCTGGCTGGGCGTCACCGCGTTGCCCTGGTATGCGTTCTTCCAGGGACATCCCTTCCGCATCCGTTACATGGTGCCGCTGGTCGTCGCCAGCGCGGTGCTGGTGGGCCTGGCTATGGGCCGGCTCCCCCGCTGGAGGGCCGCGGTGGCGACGCTGCTGATGGCCGGCGTCTGGTGGAGCACGCGACCCTTCGATCCCAAGGCTGCCATGGTGCTCGAAGCGCAGTGGGACCGGCCCAAGAGCCTGGCACGCCGAGCCGTGACCACTTGCCTGCCAACACCGGGCGGCGACGAGGTCGTGATGGCCAGCATGGGCTCGCTGG
>JAENWD010000301.1 GCA_016650245.1 Vicinamibacteria bacterium | reverse complement strand
TTTGCCACCATCGACAAGCAGGTGAACATGGCGCCAGTGTTTGCCGATCCCGTGCTGAAGGGCGCAGTGACGCTCCACCCCCAGGGGTGGTCGCTGTTTGTGGAGAAGACGCCGGCCTTCGATGCCAGCAAGCACCAGGCCGCGCTCGACCAGGCCTACGACCGAGCCGCGACGATCACGGGAGTGGCCACGATCGTCCGGTCCGCGGAGTTTCACGCGCTGGGCATCCCGACCTACGACGAGAGCCCGTTCATCGCCGGCCAGGACATGGTCGTCGGCGAGGTCGACACGTTCCTGACGGCGGACGCCGCGAACCCGTCAACCGCCCGCGTGCCGTTGACGCCTCCGCGTCACGAGCACGGGTATCTGCCGACGCATCCGAAGATGTTCACCTCGCTCGTGCTCTCCGGCCGCGGCGTGAAGAAGGGCGCGACCATCGGCCACGTGCGCAGCCTCGACGTCGCGCCGACCATCGCCAGGCTGTTGGGACTCGAGATGAAGGACGTCGAGGGACGGGTCCTGACGGAGGCGCTTATTGTGGACGGCTCTACTCGGTTCTGAGCGCGACGATGGGATCCACTCTCATCGCGCGTAGCGCGGGCAACAGGCTCGCGACCAGCGCGACGACGGTCAGGACCACCGGAACGCCGATGAAGGTTGCCGGATCCCGCGGCTGAATCTCGTACAGCAGGTTGCCCATCACGCGGCTCGAGGCAAGAGCGACCACCAGGCCGATGCCGACGCCGATGAGCGCCAGTCCAAGGCTGCGTCCGAGCACCAGTCGCACGATCTCGCCGGGTCCGGCGCCAATGGCGATGCGGATGCCGATCTCGCGGGTCCGCTGGCTCACCAGGTACGACAGCACGCCGTAGATACCCACCGCCGCAAGCGTGAGCGCGGAGACCGCAAAGACTCCCAGCAGCCATCCGGTGAAGCGCGGCGCGGCGATCGCGGCAGAGACGACGTCGGTCATCGGCCGCACGCCGGCAATCGGCAGCGCTGGATCGATTTGTGCCACCTCGTGACGGATCGACGGCAGGGCCTGCAGGGGGTCGCCGACGGTCTTCACGACCAGCGTCATCCCGCGGGGCGCAAACTGCGTGACTTGCGAGAACTGCGCGTGCGGCCTGTAGAACTTCTCTTTCACGGGCGTGCCGACGCCGTTGTGCTGCTGGTTGCCGACGATGCCGACGACGGTGAGCCAGGGACGGGTGGGGCTGCCCATGCGGATGCGGCGGCCGATCGGGTTGCCGTCGCTCCAGTACTTCTTCGCAAGTGCCTCGTTGACCACTGCCACAGCCAGCGTGTCGTTGCGGTCGGCCGGCGTGAAGAAGCGGCCGGCGACGAGGCGTTCGCCGAGCGCCTCGAACGCCCCGTCGGTGGACACCTGCCAGTCGCCCTTGGCGTTGTTGCCCGGCGTTTCGACGTAGCCCTCGATGTCCAGACCCCAGTCGCCGATCGTCGCGGCCAGCGGCAGTGACCGCACGGCGCCCGCGGCAGTCACGCCCGGTAGCTGGCGCACGCGCTCGACCAGGCGCTGGTAAAACGCCTCCACCTGTGCGGGCTGCTCGTAGCCGGCCTGCGGGAGCGCAAGGCGAAGCGTCAGGACATTGCGAGGGTCGAAGCCCAGTTCAACCTGGCGGAGCGCCCACAAACTGCGCAGCGCAAGGCCGGCCGAGACAAGCAGCACGAGGGCCAGCGCCATCTCCGCGACGACAAGTGCGCTGCGGGTGCGCTGACGGCCGCTGCCAGCGGTCAGGTTCTGCGCGCCGTCCTTCAGCGAGTCGGCCAGGTCGACGTGGGACGCGCGCAGCGCAGGCACGATGCTGCATGCCAGGGCCGTGACGAGGGTGATGAGGACAGCAAAGCCTAGCACCGTGAGGTCGACGCGTGCCTCGGCGGCGCGTGGGATCGCCGCCAGGTTCGCGCTTGCCAGCAGCCGCATCCCCACATACGCCAGCAGCACGCCGAGCGCGCCTCCGGCGGCGGCCAGGATCAGCGTCTCGGCGAGCAGCGGACGCAGCAGGCGGAGCCGGCCCGCGCCAAGCGCGGCGCGAAGCGCCAGTTCCTTGCGACGCGACTCGGCGCGCGCCAGCAGGAGATTGGCCACGTTGGCGCAGGCGATCAGGAGCAGGAACACTGTGGCCGCGCTCACCAGCCACAGCGCCGGCTTGATGGGCGCAAGGATCTCGTCCACAAACGACACCGCGATGGCTTCAAACCGCATGGCCTCTGGATAGAGTCCCTCGCGTGTGAACGCCGTCGTGATGGTGTTCAGTTCAGCGTTGGCCTGGTCTACGCTGGTTCCTGGCGCGAGCATCGCGGCGGCATACAGGCCGTGGTTGCCACGGTCGGTCGGGTCGGAATCGAGCACCAGCGGCGTCCACAGTTCGGTCGGCTCGGCGAAGTCTTCGCGGAAGTCGGTCGGCAGGCGGAAGCCTGGCGGCATCACGCCGATGACCTCGAAGCTTCGGCCGTCGAGCTGAATGGTCTTGCCAACCAGGGTCGGGTCGCTGCCGAAGCGCCGCTGCCACAGTCCGTGCCCGAGCAACACGACCGCCGCGCCGTCGCCGGTGGCGTCCTCGCCCGCACGGAACCCGCGCCCCAGCATCGGCACGGCGCCGAGGGCCTGGAGGATGTTGGCGGTCACCTGCCCCGCGCCGACGCGCTCGGGGTCGCCGTTGCCTGTAAGGTTCACCTGGCCGGTGTTCCACGCGGCCACCTGGCGCAACAACCGTGCGCGCTGGCGATAGTCCCGGACCTCGGCCGCCGACACCCAGGTTTTGTCCCACCCGGTCCAGCGGCTCCACACCATCACGCGCTGATCCGGCTCGCTGTAGGGCAGAGGCGACAGCAGCACCGCGCGGAACACGCTGAAGATCGCGCTGGTCGCGCCCATGCCCAGGGCCAGCGTGACGACCGCGACCGCGGCAAAACCGGGTTGTCGACCCAGGGCGCGAAGGCCGAAGCGGAAGTCCTGCAAGATGGAATGCACGGCGTCTCCTGCTGGATTTTTAGCATAGATGCAGGGTGGCCGCCAGCCTTATTGCGCCGCCAGGAGAGTCGTCCTCGAGATCCCAGGCGCGCGCTCAACTTCCCTGTTACGCTGGTAAATCACCACGCCGGGCCGCACGCCTTCGACATTGTCGATGACAGCGACGCCTCTCGAGCGGTCGTAAGCAGATCCTGGCATTCACGCAGTTTCACCTGAATAAATCTGCGCAATCTGTGTAATCTGCGGATGAATTGGTCTGCGTGAATCTCGTGGAAAATCCCGACATCCCGTTCAAGGCCTCCATCCTCGGCGCGAAGTACGAGAGCCTCGGCACGTTGCCGGTCTCTGTGCTGCTCGACTCCGTGCGCAGCCTCTACAACGTCGGCGCGTTCTTCCGCACACTCGAGGCCGCCGGTGGCGCGCACCTCTACCTGGCGGGAATCTCTGCGACTCCGCCTCACGCGAAGCTCGCCAAGACGGCACTGGGCGCAGACCAGACCGTGCCGTGGACGCGCGTGGACGACGTGCCGGCGTTGATTCGAGATCGCCAGGCGCAGCACATAACGGTCGCCGCGGTCGAGACGACGGCGTCAGCGGTCGACGTGTTCGATTGGCGCCCGCGCTTCCCGGTGTGCCTGGTCTTCGGGCACGAAGTCGACGGCTTGTCGCCAGTCGTCATCGAGGCGTGTGACGTGCGAGTCCGCATCCCGATGCTGGGACGAAAATCCTCACTCAACGTCGCCACGGCCGGCGGCATCGTCATCTACGAGCTGCTGCGGCAGTATCGCGATGGTGCGTCCTCTGGGTTGAAAT
>JAENWD010000300.1 GCA_016650245.1 Vicinamibacteria bacterium | reverse complement strand
TCATTCGTCGTTCGTTATTCGTCGTTCGTCATTCGTCATTGTCCGCGTCCTCCTCCCTCGGATACCCGCTCACCTCGAGTGTGATGTCGGCGTTGGCCAGCGCGCGCATTGTCTCGACCGGCAGGGTGAGGCCGACCGGTTCGTCGGCATACACCCACAACGCGCACGCCAGCACGGACGGTGTCTCGTCGCTCGCTACGCGCCGCACCGCGGCCACAAACGCTGACTCGACGTCGAGGAAGGCGTCAATGGCCGCAATCACATCAGCCGCCTCGTGGTGATCGACGATCTCGATCTGAATGCCAGAGGTGCGTGCGCGCTGGCCCTCGTCGAGGACGTCACCGCGACGCCACACCTCATGCGCGCTCGCTGGGCGGGCCACGGCCAGCAGCGCGTCTACGTCGAGTGACGGCCCGGAGATCCGGTAGTGCACGCTGTAGCGTTGGACGGGTGTCATTGCTCCACAGGCTCCCGCGGCGTGTCGAGCAGCACCTGCACGAAAGTCAGGTCGAGCCACTGCCCGAACTTGTACCCCACCTGCTTGAAGTGCGCGACCTTCTCGAAGCCCAGCGCCTCGTGCAACGACAGGCTCGGCGCGTTCTCGGACACGATGCCGCCGATGACCACGTGGAAGTCCTGCGCGCGCGCGCGTTCGAGCAGCACTTCCATCAATCGGCGCCCGATGCCCTGGCGTCGCGATGACTCGGCGACATACACCGAGTGCTCGATGCTGTAGCGATACGCCGGCCACGCGCGAAACGGGCCATAGGTGGCAAAGCCCGCGACCACGCCGTTGACCTCGGCGACGAGCACGGGGTAGCCCCTGGCCTGCTTGTCCGCGAACCACTCCCGCCGCATCTCCATCGTGTGGGGCGTGTAGGTGAAGACAGCGGTCGTCGTCTCGATGGCGTGGTTGTAGATGGCCAGGATGGCGGGGAGATCGGCCTCGGATGCGTCGCGCACGACGAGCATGCGCGACAGGATACACGGTGTGAATCGAAGTGCTGAAGTGCTGAAGTGCCGGAGTGCTGACGTGCGGTGCCGAAGTGCCGCGTGCCGGGGTGCTGAAGTGCGGAGCCGAAGTGCCGGGTCGGGGGACGCGGGCGTCTGACGTTGCGTGGCCATTGGAGCAGTGCCGACGCGTATTCGCCTGACACCGACCGCAGCGGTGGGGACCAGCGAGGCTGAGCCGTCTGCGGCGACCCGAGCGACTAGCGGACGCGCGTAGCGAGGACCGGTGTCCGGCGCTGCGACTGGCTACGCAACGTCAGACGCCCGCGGCCCACAGCGCGCAACTCAATCCCCTTTCACGACCGTTGGCGGATGCTCCAGCCAGTCGGCGATCCCTTCGCGCGTCCAATGGTGGTCGTCGTTGAGATGGATGATCATCGCGCCGATCGGGATGTGCTTCTTGCACCCGGCCGGGCACCGGCGGGAGACGCTCTCCAGGCAGTGGAAGAACCGATCGAGCCGATGCGGCATCGCCTCGGCCACGTTGGTCGGCAGCAGGTAGATGCCTTCGTACGCGGCGCCCAGCGCACACGACCCGCCCTTGCCGTCGAAGTAGGTGCCGAAGGACTGCTTCGGACGCCGCCTGGCGCCTTCGAGAATCGCTTCCGCCAGCGCCGTTTCGTCGTGGTTCTGTCGGTCGTCTGCCACCATGGCTCCCCCCGGTTGGGGCAATGCTACGCCCTTTCCCGACGAACGCAACCCGCGCGCGAGCGCAGCGAGCGCGCCCCCGCCGAGCGACAGCGAGGCGCCCCCTCGGCGCGTGAGCGCCGACCCCACCGCGCGAGCGCAGCGAGCGCGCCCTCTTCGTGCCGAAGGCGCGAGCCCTTCTACCCCCCGCTCAGGCGCTCCAGCGCCAACACCAGGGCATGCGTCCCCGCGCGTCCATGCCCCTGCGCCTGCACGGCCACATACAGTTGATGCACCAGCGCCAATCCGGGCAGCGCCAGCTTCATCCGCCGCGCCTCTTCGAGCGCGATCCCCATGTCCTTGATGAAGTGCTCCACGAGAAACCCGGGATCGAAGTTGCGTTTGATCACCCGCGGCGCCAGGTTCTCCAGCGTCCAACACCCGGCAGCGCCGCTCTTGATCGACGTCAACATCGTCTCGAGATCGAGCCCGGCGCGCGCGCCGTAGATGAGGCTCTCGCACACGCCGATCATCGTGCCGGCGATGACGATCTGGTTGCACATCTTCGTGTGCTGGCCGGCGCCGGGACCGCCCTGGTGGACGATGTTTCTGCCCAGCACTTCCAAGAGCGGCAGCGCGCGCGCCACATCGTCTGGCTCGCCGCCGACCATGATCGACAGCGAGGCGTTGCGAGCGCCGACATCGCCGCCAGAGACAGGCGCGTCGACGGCGGCAGCGCCCTTCTCACGAGCCGCCGCGGCGATCTCGATCGCCAGGCTCGGCTCGGTGGTGGTCATGTCGATGAAGAGTTGATTCTTGCGGGGCTGAAGCCCCGCCGCCACAACTCCGGGCTGAAGCCCCGCCGCCAAAGCTTCAGGCTCAGCTTCCGCCGCCGCAGCCCAGGGCTGGCCCGCTGCTACGCCCGCGGGACTGGTGGCCAGCAGTCCGTGCGCTCCGAAATAGACGTCGCGCACGTCCTGGGGGAAGCCGACCATCGTGAAGACGACGTCGGAGGCTTCGGCCACCGCACGCGGCGTCGGGGCCCACGTCGCGCCGCGCGCCAGGAGGTCTTCCGCCTTCGACGGGGTGCGCGAGAAAACGGTGACACTGTGACCGGCCGCCAGCAGGTGGCCACACATCGACCGGCCCATGATGCCGGTGCCAATCCAACCTAACTGCATGTTCACTCCAGCCTCGGCCTCAGGAGC
>JAENWD010000299.1 GCA_016650245.1 Vicinamibacteria bacterium | reverse complement strand
CGGGGGACGCGGTCGAAGCTGGCGAGTGCCGAATCCAGACCCACCGGCGACGGATCGAGCGCCAGCGTCGCGCGACCTGCGATGACGTAGCCCATCGGCGCCGCGTCGCCCGTGGCGTACCGCTTCACGAGCGTCTCGGCGGAGGTGCGCGCGGCAATCGGGTCGTGAAGCACGTCGAGCTGGTACTCGGCAATCGCCAGCATCGCGTCGTCGGCGACCGTCGAGGTGGCGTAGCCTTCGGCGACGGTCTGAAAGTCCTTCAGCGCCTCGGCATAACGGCCCGCACGATAGAACTCCAGGCCGCTTTCGTACTGGCGCCTGGCCTGATCTTCGACGTTGGGCTGTGCCCCGAGCGAGGGTGGCGCCAGGCAGCCCAGGACCATCAGGCTGCCCGTCATCGTCAACAGAGTCCGCGTCATCGAATAGTTTCCCTGCGCGTCTGGCCCGATTGGATCGTCACGCGCGCGTTCTTGCCCTCGCCATCGGGACACTTGAGCACCACTTCGTAGGTGCCCGGCGCCAGCGGCTGCTCGGAAAGGGGCGGATAGCCGAAGTCTCGTCCGCCGATCATGATCTTGCACGTCTCGAAGGTCGTCAACAGGGACAGCTTGCCCAGGTCGGGCGCCGACATGGTGACGCGGCTCGCACCCGTGCGCTCGATCTTCAACGGGGCGTTGAGCAGCAGCTCAGGCGCCACCAGGCGCAACGTCCTGGGCGGCTCCACCGAGATCTCGTGGCGGGCCGAACGCGCCGAGATCCGGTTGGTGCCGTCAAAGATCTCGAACGGATAGTTGCCGGCCACCTGGACATCGATGCCCGTCGGCGCCGCTTCGAGCGTGACCAGCGTGACGCCGGCATCGATCTGCGAAGGTGCCGCCGTGACCGCCGCGCCCCGGTAGCCCCGCATCGCCACGCGCACACGGCCCGAGCGAATCTCCTCGATCGCGACGTCGGCCGGCGTCAGGCCCACCTCGCGCCCACCCACCAGTACGCGTGCGCCTTCAGGCGAGGTCACCACCTTGATCTTGCCGGCCGGCGCCGGGGGTGCGGTGGGCGCAGAGGACGCACCCGGCCCGGGCGCCGTGCCGATGGCAGCCGAACCGGGTTGAGACGCAGTGCCGCCGCGCCCGGTGAGGGCCACGGCCAGCGCCACGGCCGCAATGGCCACAGCGGCGATCAGGAGCCAGGTGGACATCCGGCTCTGGCCAGTTGGGACCTGCCGCGAGGTGGCCGGTTCTGACGCCATCGACGCCATTCCGGCTGGATCGACGGCCGGCGGCCGCGGTGTGGCGCCGCCGCCAATCGCGCCGGTCGCACCGGTGCCGGGTGTCGGCGGGGTGAAGATCGTCGGCGCCAGATCCGGCGACTCGGTGATCATCGTCTCGGCGCCGCGTTCCGACGACAGGCGCACCAGCTTGAGCTCGGCGGCGAAGTCGCCGGCGTGCGGAAACCGGCGAGGGGCCTCGCGCTGCAGGGCCTTCATCACCGCGTCAATCAGCGCCGGCGGCAGATTCGGGCAGAACTTCGACAACGGCTGTGGGTCCTCGCTGACGATCTTCATCATCACCGCCGTCGGCGTCTCCGCCTCGAACGGCCGGTGCTGGCTGAGCAGCTCGTAGAGCACGACGCCGGCGGCAAAGACATCCGCGCGCCCGTCGACTTCCCGCCCCGAGACCTGCCCGGGCGCCATGTAGAACGCGCTGCCCAGCACGCTTCCCGCGCTGGTCATCGTCGAGGCCGCGATCTTGGCGATGCCGAAATCGAGCAGCTTCACGGTGCCGTCGTCGAGCAGCCAGACGTTGGCCGGCTTGACGTCGCGGTGGACGATCCCCTGTTCGTGCGCGTAATGCAGGCCGGTGAGCAGCTGCGTCACGATGTCGAGCTTCTGCACGAGCGCCAGCGGCGGCTGCGACTGCTGACGCTCCGACAGGTTCTGACCGCGCAGGAACTCCATCGCGATGTACGGCGTGCCGGAGTCCTCGGCAAACTCGAAGATCGTGACGATGTTGCGGTGCTGCAGGCGAGCCGAGGCGCGCGCCTCGCGGAAGAAGCGCGAGCGGGCGCTCTCGTCGGTCGAGAAGTCGCCGGCCATCACCTTGATCGCCACTTCGCGATCGAGCACCGGATCGCGGCCGCGATAGAGCACGCCCATGCCCCCTCGTCCGACCCGCTCGATGACTTCGTAGCGCCCTATCGTCCGCGGCGTTTCCACTATCGCTCCCTCACTCACGCGCCAAGCGGCGTGTCGTCAAACACCAGACTGTACCGCCCGATCGCGACCGGCACGCCCGCCCGCATTTCCACCCGCTCGACGCGCCGCGATTCCACCCAGGTGCCATTCTGGCTGTTGAGGTCCAGCAGCACCCACCCACCTGCTTCCTGCCGCACTTCCGCATGGAACCGTGAGACGGTCCGATCCGAATCCTCCAGCACGAGATCGTTCTGCAGCCCTCGCCCGATCGTCAAGCCTCGAGCCCCGAGCTCGAGCGCCCGGTGGACCACGCCGTCGCGAAACACCAGCAGCCTCGCGCACCGGACGTGTGCCGGTGGCGGGACGATGGCGGGGCGCGGCCTAGGCGTGGTCATCTCTCTCCAGCCCACGCGCTGTCGTCCGCGCGATCAGCGAGGCCACGATCAAGCCCACAAACAGCGACGCCAGCAGCGGCGCTATCAGCATCCGAAACAGCAATCCGTTGCCGACCGGCTCGAAGGAGGTCAGCCAGTGGAGCATGGGGATGGTGACCATCAGGAACACGATCCCGGCCAGCAGCACGCCCTGTCCGAGCACGCGCCAACCCCAGCTGGTCGTCATCAGATCCTGCACGCCCAACCGGGGCCTGGGCAAGGCGCTCGGCCTCAGCGCGACGTTGCGCGGCAGCGCCACGCGCACGGTCCCTTCCAGCGCCGAGATGGCGACGTCGCCGGCGTCACGGACCGCAGCGACAACCTCGCGCTCGATGACGATGGGTCCCGAGACCTCCGATGACAGCGCGGGCGCGGGCAGCACTCGGGTGCGATCGTCTTCAAACCCCTCGCGCACCTGCACGGCTTCAACCGGCGTCGGGTTGACCGGCGGCAGTGCGACGCCGGCGGGCTCGGCCGGGTTGTCGTCGAGGAAGCGCACCGTCAGGTGGGCGATCTCCACCGTATCGCCGGGGGTCAACGTGGCTTCGCTCACCGTCCGCCCATTGACGCGCACGCCGTTCCGGCTCTCCAGGTCGCGCACGACCAGGCCGGCAGCGGTGACCAGGAACTCGGCGTGGCGGCGCGACAGCCGCGGGTCGCTGTCGCAGACATCGCAGCTGGAATCGCGCCCCACGGTGATGCGCTCACGCACCACCAGCTCGCGCTGGCTGCGGCCGTCGTCCAGGACCAGCCGGCGGCTCACGTCGTGGCCCCCAACTGTTTCATCTGCGTGATTTCCGCGTTGATCGCGACACGGCGGGCATCCAGATCGGCGCTGATCTGGGTGAGCGCTGCGCGACGGAATGGCACGACGCCCAGCGCGTCGCCTCCGCGTTCGTCGAGCACGGGATAGCGGTCCAGCAGGCTGTCGCTGAACGGCGACGCGCTGGCCGGCACGGACTGGCCGGCGCGCACGGTCAGCTGGTTGCGCAGGGCCACCAGTCCGGCGACATCGGCGGCCCGCTGCTTGATCGTGCTCGACAGGGTGCGTGTTTCGGCGTCGAACTCCTGCTGATACCGGACCAGGTCCGCCAGCAGCTGCCCCATGTCGGCGTAGCGCTCCGAGGTCTGCTTGGCCAGCGCCTTCATCAGAATCCGCCAGAGGCCGGGCGGACACTGTTCGGCCGTCAGCTGCGGCGGGTTCTCGCTGTTGACCCGGTGCAGCACCGCCGGCAGGTCGGGCGCCGAAAACGGCTTCACCCCCGAGAGCATGTAGTAGAACACCGCGCCGGCGGAGAAGACGTCGGACCGCTGGTCGATCTCGCGGCCGCGCGCCTGCTCGGGCGACATGAAGTCGGGTGTGCCCACGATGAAGCCGCTGGCCGTCATGCTGGAATTGGCCAGCCGCGCGACGCCAAAGTCGAGGATCTTGAGCCCGCCATCGCGCATGACAAACAGGTTGCCCGGCTTGATGTCGCGGTGGACGATGGCGTGCGCGTGCGCGATCGCCAAGCCCTCGCACACCTGCATCATCAGGTCGAGCGCGTGCTCGAGCGGCAGGTGCCCCACCCGCTTCATGTAGTCGTTGAGCGTCTCGCCCTCGAGTAGCTCCATCACCATATAGAGCCGGCCGTCTTCTTCGCCCGCCTCGTACACGTTGATGATGTTGCGATGGACCATCTTGCCGGCGACGTTGGCTTCGCGATTGAACCGCTCGCGGGTCTCCTTGTCGCCCTCGAGGTCGGTCATCATCACTTTGAGCGCGGCGGGGCGTCCGGTCCGCTCGTCCCGTCCGCTATAGACCACGCCCATCGCGCCGCGGCCGATCCGATCGGTGATCTTGTAGTGGCCGATCCGTTCGGGCAACCCGCTTCTGGCGCCGCCGCTGCCGGCCCCCGGCCACGAGCCCCCGCTGCCCGATGTCATTTGACCGCCCCAACCTCGACAACCAGCGCGGTGACGTTGTCGCGCGTGCCGCGCTCGAGCGCCTCGCGCACCAGCCGAGTGGCAGCCGCCTTGACGTCGGCCTCGCCGCCCAGCACGGGCGCGATGAGGTCCGCGGTCATCGGCTCATGCAGCCCGTCGGAACACAGCAGAAGCCGGTCGCCCGGCAGCAGCGCCAGCTCGCGGACGTGCACCTCCACCTGGTCGCGGGCGCCGACCACGTTGGTGAGCACGTGGCGCATGGGGTGACGCGCCAGGTCTTCTGTGCTCAAGCCCTGCGCGATCAGTGCCGCCGCCCACGAGTCGTCCAGGGTCAGGACCGTCAGCTGCCCGTTGGACCAGTGATAGATCCGGCTGTCGCCGACGTGGGCGACGACGGCGCGCGTGCCGTCCACCAGCGCGGCCACCACCGTGGTGCCCATGCCGGTGTAGTCGTCGTGGCTTTCAGCAGCCCGAAACACGCGCCGATTCGCCAGGTGGAGCGCGGTGCGCAGCCGGTTGGCCAGGAACGAGAGATCGGGCAGCACGCCGTAGGGCCACGACAGGTCGGTGTCGCTCGACGAGCGGCGCACGAACCCGCTCAGCGCCTCGAGCGCCAACGACGAGGCCACCTCGCCGGCGTTGTGGCCGCCCATGCCGTCGGCCACCGCATACAGGTGCTGATCGGCGTCCACGAGAAACGCATCTTCGTTGACGGTCCGGACCGGGCCCGGGTCCGTGGCGGCGTAAGCGGAAATCATTGGAAGTTGGGCCGTAGTATAGCCGGGACCCGCGTGCAAGGGCAGTGGCCTGCGTGGCTGCGCCTTATGTGGCCGCCGGCCCGGCGCTGGCGCCAAGTTGACTGACCAGATGCGCGTGCAGGCGCGCGCATTTCAGCGGTTTGGTCAGCAGGGCCGCCACGGGCCGCGAGGCGGCCTGGTGGGCGTCGGCCAGCGTGACCAGTTCGATCACCGGCACCGCCGCCAGGCGGTCGAGCGCCTCGGGGGCCTCGAGGTTGGCTCGGTCCACCAACGCGACATCCGGCGGTCCGTCGGCCAGCCAGCGTTCCGCCTCGTCCATCGCGCCGGTTGCCCGGGGCACCATGCCCCAGAAGCGGGTCTGGTTGATCAACAACTGTTGCGTCGCCGGGCTGCCGCCAAGGATCCAGACGCTCCGACGGTCGAGCACCGGCTGATGCGCGCGCAGATGCGGCGCCGACGGGCCTGGGGCCGCTGCGACCTGGGCCGTGAAGTGAAGCGCGGAGCCGCGGCCCTCGCGCAGCTGCTGCCCGAGGTCCTTGACGTCGTCGGCACGGCCGGCGTGTTCGTGGAGAGGCGTTCGCCCAGCGCGTCGACACCTCCTGCTTGACGTACTGTTCGAGCGCCGCCAGGCGCTTCTTGACGTCGTCTTTGAGGTCGCTGGTTTCCTTCAGTAGACGCTCTTCCAGCCGCGCGAGCCGTCTGTCGTAATCGCGCATCGGGACGCCGAAGAGGATGTCACGGACCTTTGTCGATGCTGGCGCCGCCGGCCAGGGCGTCTGCCGCGACGTCCTGGCTGGACTTGGGCTCTTGGGTTGCCTTCATTGTCGTCTCCCGGGAGAGGGAGATTACCACAGGGGCGCGGGCCTGACGGCCCGCGGGGGGCGCTCGGCTTCGCCTCGCGGGGGGCTCGCGCCTCCGGCGCGAGGGGGACGGCCTCCGGCCGTCTGAGGGCGCGCTCGCTACGCTCGCGCGGGGGAGGCGACGGTCATCCGATCCACCTATGCGCTGGACGAGGATACGGTGCGACGGCTCGAGGCTCTGGCAACCGGGTGGAACGTCTCGAAGTCGGAGGCGCTGCGGAAGGCCATCCGCGCCGCAGACCTCCAGCAGGGCACCTCGGCGCGCGTGGCGGCGTTCGAGGCGCTGCAGCGGTCGATGAAGTTGACACGGGGACGTGCCGATCGCTGGCTCGCCGAGATTCGCCAGGAACGCGTGGCCAGCACGCGCCGTAGGCTCAAGTGACGCCAGAGCTCCTGCATCTGGACACGATCTTTCTCGTGCGGGCGCTCGCCGTCGGCACGTCCGAATCCAGGCGCCTGGGAGAATGGCTCGAGCAGTCCGCGCTGCTCGGCCTGAGCGTGATTGCCTGGGCTGAGTTCCTCTGCGGGCCGCTTGACGACGAACAGGTGGAGCTGGCACTGGCCGTGGTCGGGGAACCCGTGCCGCTGTCGGCCAACGACGCCAAGCTGGCTGCGCGATTGTTCAACACGACCGGACGCCGCCGCGGGTCGCTGCCCGACTGCCTGATTGCCGCCACCGCCATTCGCACCGGAGCCACCCTAGCCACGAGCAACCCGCAGGACTTCAAGCGGTTCGAGGCGAACGGATTGACGTTGGCGGTTTGAACTCAGGTGTAGCGAAATTCCAACAAGTGCGCCGTCGTCGCAGCCTGCACGCCAACCGATTGTCGTCGCCGTCGTCTTGCCCATGACATGACCGTCGAATCCAAAGCCCGCGTCATGGCGGCAAGAGCCGGCATTCTCCCGGTCTCGTGATGCTTCTCACTTGCGTACCGTAAGTGACCCCCACGAAACAGAACGGGGGTGGCAATCGTCGTGATTGCCACCCCCGATGTCGTTGTATCCCCCGCACGAGCAAAGCGAGTGCGCCTGCTCGCGAGCGTGAGCGAGCGAGCCCCCCGGCCGAGCGCGAGGCGCGAGGCGCCCCCCGCGGGCCGCAGGCCCGCGCCCTCGGCGGGCAGGCCCGAAGGCCGTGCCCTACTCCAGGTCCCCCGCGGCCGGTCCGACCGCGTCTTCCGGTTCGACCAGATACTCCATCTCCCGGTCGAGCTCCAGTTCGTCGTCGCTCGGCTGCAGCACCGGCGGCGGCGGTGGCGGCTCGTCCGGCGGGATATGGACGTGTCGATACCACTCGAAGCCGGTGCCGGCCGGGATGAGCCGCCCCATCGTGACGTTCTCCTTCAGGCCGCGCAGGTGATCGACCTTGCCGGAAATCGACGCCTCGGTGAGCACACGGGTCGTCTCCTGGAAGGAGGCCGCCGAGATGAACGACTCGGTTGAGAGCGACGCTTTCGTGATGCCGAGCAGCAGCGGCCGGCCCGTCGCCGGACGTCCGCCGTCGGCAATGATCCGCTCGTTCTCTTCGAGGAACCGGAACTTGTCCACCTGTTCCTCGATGAGGAACTCGGTGTCGCCCACGTCCTCGATCTTCACCCAGCGCAGCATCTGCCGGATGATCGTCTCGATGTGCTTGTCGCTGATGTTGACGCCCTGCAGGCGGTAGACGGCCTGCACTTCGTCCACCAGGTAACCCTGCAGCGCCTTCTCGCCCAGGACGTTGAGGATGTCGTGCGGGTTGCTCGGGCCATCCATCAACTGCTCGCCGGCGCGCACGCGCTCTCCCTCCTGGACGTTGACGTGCACGCCGCGCGGCAGCGAGTACTCGCGCGGCTCGCCGCCGTCGTCGGGCACGACGTGAATCTTGCGCATGCCCTTGACGATGCCGCCGTGCTTGACGACGCCGTCGATCTCACTGATGACGGCCGTCTCACGCGGCTTGCGCGCCTCGAAGAGCTCCACCACGCGCGGCAGACCGCCCGTGATGTCCTTGGTCTTGGTCGTGCCGCGCGGGATCTTCGCGAGCACCGCGCCCGGGATCACCGAATCGCCGTCCTCCACCATCAGGTGGGCATGCGACGGCATGTGATAGCGCCGGCTCACCTTGTTGGCCGCATCGCGGATCTCGATGAGCGGCTGCTTCTTCTCGTCTGGCGAATCCATGATGATCCGCCGCGACAGACCCGTGACCTCGTCGACCTCCTCGTGCACGGTCAGCCCGTCAAGGATGTCCTTGAACCGGACCGTGCCCGCTCCTTCGGTCAGGATCGAGAACGTGTACGGATCCCATTCGATCATGACCTCGCCCGCCTTGACGGCCTGGCCATCGCGGACCCGCATGCGCGCGCCGTAGATGACGTCGTAGCGCTCTCGGTCGCGCCCCTTGCCGTCGTGCACGATCAGCTTGCCGCTGCGGTTCATGACCACTAGTTCGATTCGCGCGCCTTCCACGCGGTCGGCCTCGACGAACTGGATGCCCTCGAACTTCACGAAGCCGTCGTACTTGGCTTCCTGGCCCGATTGCTCCGAGATGCGCGAGGCCGTGCCGCCAATATGGAACGTGCGCATCGTCAGCTGCGTGCCCGGCTCGCCGATGGACTGCGCCGCGATGACACCGACCGCCTGGCCGAGCTCGACCATCCGTCCGGTGGACAGGTCGCGCCCGTAGCACTTCGTGCACACCCCGCGGCGGCTCGCGCACGTGAGCACCGAGCGGATCTTCACCTTCTCGAAGCCCGCTTCCTCGATGCGCTGCGCCAGGTCCTCGTCGACATCCTGGTTGGTCTCGATGATCGTCGTGCCGTCGAACGGATCCACGAGCTTTTCGAGGGTGACGCGGCCGATGATGCGGTCGCGCAGCGGCTCGATGATCTCGCCGCCTTCGACGATGGCCCGGGCTTCGATGCCGTCGAGCGCGCCGCAGTCGAGATCCGAGATGATCACGTCCTGCGCGACGTCCACCAGGCGCCGGGTGAGGTAGCCCGAGTCGGCCGTCTTGAGCGCCGTGTCGGCCAACCCCTTGCGGGCGCCGTGCGTCGAGATGAAGTACTGGTGCACGGTCAGCCCTTCACGGAAGTTCGACGTGATGGGCGTCTCGATGATCTCTCCCGACGGCTTGGCCATCAGCCCGCGCATGCCCGCGAGCTGACGGATCTGCTGCTTGCTGCCGCGCGCGCCCGAGTCGGCCATGATGTAGACCGAGTTGAACCGGCCGTTCTTGTCCTGGTCCTTCATCTCCTCGAACATCTCGTCGGAGATCTTCTCGGTGGTCTCGGACCAGATCGCGATGACCTTGTTGTAGCGCTCGCCGTTGGTGATGGCGCCTTCCAGGTACTGCGACTCGACACGAATGACCTCGTCGCGCGCCTTGGCGACCAGCGCCTTCTTCTGCTGCGGGATGATCAGGTCGTCGATGCCGATCGACAGGCCCGACTTGGTCGCATAGGTGAAGCCGAGGTTCTTCAGGCCGTCGAGCATCTCGACGGTCCGCCCCAGGCCGTGGCGCAGATAACAGAACTGCACCAGCATCTGAAGGCCCTTTTTCTTCAGCAGGCCGTTGATAAACGGGATGCCCGTCGGGAGCGCGTCGTTGAACAGGACGCGGCCCACCGTCGTGCCGATGATCTTGCTGTTCACCGTCTGCACCTGGGCGCGCAGCACGTCCTGGTCGTCGCGCGCCGCCGACAGGTCCAGCAACTCGCCGGTGTAGCGCAGGCGGATCGGCGACAGCGTCTCGACCTCACCCGACTCGAGCGCCAGCTGCACGTCGTCGACGTGGCCGAACGCGCGCCCCTCGCCCTTGGCGCCGCCCTTGGCCTTGGTCAGGTAGTAGCAGCCCAGGACGATGTCCTGCGACGGCACCGCGATGGGCGCGCCGTTGGCCGGAGACAGGATGTTGTTGCTGGCCATCATCAGCACCGAGGCTTCAATCTGCGCCTCGGGCGACAACGGGATGTGCACCGCCATCTGGTCGCCGTCGAAGTCGGCGTTGAACGCCGTGCAGACGAGCGGGTGGATGCGAATGGCCTTGCCCTCGACCAGCACGGGCTCGAACGCCTGGATGCCCAGACGGTGCAGCGT
>JAENWD010000298.1 GCA_016650245.1 Vicinamibacteria bacterium | reverse complement strand
TGGCTGCCCGTGGCACGTGACGAATAGAAGTGCACGTAGAGCAGGGAGGCGACCAGCGACCCGGCCAGCGAGACTACCAGCAGCACGAGAAACGGCACGACGCCGACCTGCTGCATCGTGGCGGTGCCCGATCCGCTGAGGAGGTCCTTCAGTTGTGGAGGCATAGGATCAGAGCACCAGCCGGGTCACGGCCTGGTAACAGGCCAGGTACTTCGAGAACGTATGTCGTCGGGCGCCGAACCGGACGATCGGGCGCAGATGCGGCGGCACGTCAAACAACGCTCCCTTGTACTCGAACACCGCGACGTCCAGCCAGGCCGGGACGCGCCCCGTCGCCACTCCGGGGTTGACCGCCGTCGTCGCGATGTGTTGGTCCAGAGTGAGCCGCGCCGCGCACCGCGGATCGACGAACCTGCTACGGACGTACGTCAGCGTCAGCACGGGCACAAGGCGGGCTGGCAGCTCCGGTGCGGCCGCGCGCAGCGGCCACATCAGCGCCACCCACCGGGGATCCGACAGTGGCCACCGCGCGATCTCGGCAGCCTCGACGTCAAGCCGTACGCGGGTTTTCTCGCGGCGGTTGCCCACGCGACGCTTGACTTCGGCAAAGACCGCCGAGGCGCGGCTGTCGATTGCGCCGTACCAGCGTACCCGCACCTTGGTCTTGAGATAGTCGCTGTCGATCTTCTCGGAGAGCAGTGCCAGACCCGGCGTGTCGAAGTAGACGCTGGAAACCCGCGCCGGCGGGTGGGCGCGCTCCGGAGGGCAGACACCGGCGACCCACGCGCAAAGGGGGCCGGCGCTGCTCGCCGGCACGACGAACTTGATCTCGTGGTCGAGCACGCCGGGATTCCGGTCCAAGCGTGGATCCAACAGGCGCGTGCCGATCATTGAATGATCGCGCAGTGTACCACGACCCTTGGCGCTGCTGCGCCCTGGTCAGGCCAGGTGTCAGGCCAGGCGCCCGAGGCGGAACGGCCTCAGATCGTGCGACGAGGTGCCAGTAGCGACCATCGCGGCGACCGCCTCGCCGATGGCCGGCGCGAACTTGAATCCGTGGCCCGAGCAGGCGCTGCAGAGAAACACGCCAGGTGCGCTCGGATGCCAGTCCAGGAGGAAGTCGCCGTCGGGCATGTTGGTATAGAGGCAGACGGATGCGTCCGCCGGGCCAGCGGGCAGGTCGCGCACCCATCGGCTCGCAAACGCGTGGAACGTGGCCCGCTCCGCGTTGGACACCTGTCGGTCAACCGCATCGGCCGTCGTCGGCGAGCCACCATGGTGCTCGGCGAGCTTGAGCCCGCGGCCCTGATCCGGTAGTCCGTACAACATGCGGCCGTCAGGCGCTTCCAGCAGGAAGACGGGGAAGCGGGCGGGCGTGAAGCGGTCGTCGCCGGCCGTTGGATACCAGTACTGAACGACGCGTTCGACAGTCAGGGGAAGCACGAGGTCGCCGAGGATCGACGCCAGCCATGGACCGGCAGCAAGCACCAGCCGCCGTGCGCGCACGTGCCGGCTCGCGCTACGCACGTCGACGTGGCCCGGCTCGGAGGTCCAACCCCGAACACGCTCTGACACAAAGAGGCCCGCGCCAGCCTGTCGTGCCTGGTCGAGCATCGCACCCACCGCGCGTTCCGGCGCCAGCACTCCGGCCCGCGGCTCGAACACGCCGACCATGTCCGGGTCGGGCGCCAGCACGGGCACACGCGCGCGGACATCGTCTGCCGCCCATGTCTGCACGGGCAGTCGGTGTTCGAAGGCCGCACGGAGAGTGCCGTCGACGACGGTTCGACCGCGGCGCCCAATCATCAGCCCGCCGCAGGCCTCGAACAGCCTCGTCTCTGCGCTCGCCTCGAGCTCGGCCCAGAGGGCATAGGCGCGCTGCACCAGCGGGACGTACTGAGGATGCTCGAAGTAGGCTTCGCGGATGATGCGGCTATGGCCGTGGGTGGAGCCGTGCGTGTGGGGCGGCTCGAGCGCGTCGAATCCGGCCACCGACAGCCCACGCACGGCCGCCTGCCAGGCGATGGCGGCCCCCATTGCGCCCAGCCCGACGATGGCGAGGTCAACCTGCTGATCCGGCATGGCGCGGCATCATAGCAGCG
This sequence comes from Vicinamibacteria bacterium, assembly GCA_016650245.1. Lineage (GTDB taxonomy): Bacteria > Acidobacteriota > Vicinamibacteria > Vicinamibacterales > JAENWD01 > JAENWD01. The sequence continues at coordinate 15,782 of JAENWD010000298.1, read as the reverse complement.
TGTGGTGTACCGTGGAGACGGCATGACCCTGTTGCTCGGCTACCTGCGTGAGTACCGCAAGCTCGTCGTTCTGGCCCTGGTCCTGGCGGCCATCAATCAGATCTTCTCGCTGCTCGACCCGTTGATCTTCAGGCACGTCATCGACGAGTACGCCACCCGCTATCAGGAATACAGCACCGCGGAGTTCTTCCGGGGCGTCGGCCTGCTACTGGCGGCCGCCGTCGGTGTGGCGTTTGTATCGCGCGTCGCGAAGAACTTCCAGGACTACTTCATCAACGTCATCACCCAGCGGCTGGGAGCGCGCCTGTATGCCGATGGCATCCGTCACTCGCTGGCCTTGCCGTATCAGGTGTTCGAGGACCAGCGAAGCGGCGAGACGCTTGCCATCCTGCAGAAGGCGCGTGCCGACGTCGAGAAGCTGATCTCGCAGTCCATCAACCTGCTCTTCACGACGCTGGTCGGCATCGTCTTCGTGATGATCTATGCCTCCTACGTGCACTGGATCATCGCGCCGGTCTTCCTCGCCACGGTGCCGCTGCTCGGCCTGCTGAGCTCGGTCCTGAGCCGCCGGATCAAGACGGTGCAGACGCAGATCGTCAGGGAGACCACGGCCCTGGCCGGCTCGACGACCGAGTCCCTTCGCAACATCGAGCTGGTCAAGAGCCTGGGTTTGGGGCCGCAGGAAGTCGCGCGGCTCAACAGCACCACCGACCGGATCCTGAAGCTCGAGCTGAAGAAGGTGCGCTACCTCCGGAGCTTGAGCTTCGTGCAGGGCACGGCCGTCAACGCGCTTCGCACGAGCATCTTGTTTCTGATGCTCTATCTGATCTTCAAGCAGGAGATCACCGTCGGGCAGTTCTTCTCGCTGTTCATCTACTCGTTCTTCATCTTCGGCCCGTTGCAGGAGCTCGGCAACGTCGTCAACTCGTATCGGGAGACGGAGGCCTCGATGGGCCGGTTTCAGCAAATCCTGCAGACGCCGATCGAGCCCAAGCCCGAGCACCCGGTGCCGGTGCGCGATCTGCAGCGCCTGGCATTCGACGCCGTTGGATTCACCCATCAGACCGCGTCGGCGCCGGCGCTGGCGGGTGTGAGCTTCTCGGTGCGCCGGGGCGAGACCGTCGCGTTTGTCGGGCCGTCGGGGTCCGGCAAGACCACGCTGGTGAAACTGCTGGTCGGCCTGTATCGCCCGGCCGCCGGCCAGATCCTCTACGATGGCCACCGGCACGACACCGTGGACCTGGACTCGCTGCGCGAGCGGATTGGCTTTGTCACCCAGGACACGCAGCTTTTCTCGGGCAGCATTCGCGAGAACCTGCGGTTTGTGCGTCCCGATGCCACCGACGCCGAGTGCCTCGCCGCGCTGCGGGCCGCGGCATGCGACAGCCTGCTGGCGCGCGCCGACAAGGGGCTCGACACCGTCATCGGCGAAGGCGGCGTGAAGGTGTCGGGAGGTGAACGCCAGCGCCTGTCGATTGCCCGCGCGCTGCTGCGGCGGCCACACCTGCTCGTCTTCGATGAGGCCACATCCGCGTTGGATTCGATCACGGAAGAAGAGATCAGCCAGACGATTCGCGATGTCAACCGCGCAGAAGACGCCATCACGATCCTGATCGCGCACCGGCTGTCGACGGTGATGCATGCCGACTGCATCTACGTCCTCGAGCACGGCCGCATCGTCGAGCATGGCCATCACGACGCACTGGTGGCGCTCAAAGGGCTCTACTACGCGATGTGGCGCCAGCAGATCGGCGAGCGGCGGCGAGACGAATCGGCGGCCTGACCGACTTCACACCGGGGGTCTGACCCCGTTCCCGCGTGGGCCCGGCGGTAGCGGCAGCGTAGAGGGCGGGTCGCCCGGGTAGACGACGCGCGCGAGAAACAGGCCCGAGGCCGGTGCGGTCAACTGCGCCGGCAGCCCGCTGGGAGACACCAGGAGCCGCTTCACGTCGTCGGGCTCGAGTCCGCCGCGCCCGACCTCGACTAGCACGCCGGTCATCCGGCGCACCATCTTCCACAGAAAATGTGACCCGTTCACGACCAGCAGCAGGGCATCGGCATCCTCGATCACCTCGACCGTGGCGACCTCGACCAGCGTAGATTTATCGTCCGGGTCGTCGTCGGTGAAGCCGCGAAAGTCCTGGCGGCCCGTGAAGGCGCGCGCCGCCTCGCGCATGGCGCCGACGCGCAGGTCGTCTTTGACCCACCACACGAAGGGCTTGGCAAAGGCCGTGCGGCGTCGTGCGACCTGATAGACGTAGGTCCGCGACACCGCGTCGTGACGCGCGTGAAAGCGATGCGCCACTTTACTGGCGCCGAGCACGTGGATGTCGGCCGGCAGCAGGTCGTTGATCCGGCCGACCAGCGTGCCGGGCGGCAGCGACGTGCGCACGTCGAGATGGGCGACCTGTCCCAGCGCGTGGACGCCGGCGTCGGTGCGGCCAGAGCCGTACAGCTCGAAGGCGCGCTCGCCGGTGACCTCGCGCACGGCCCGCTCGATCTCTCCCTGCACCGTGCGCGCGTTGTTCTGGATCTGCCACCCGCTGTAGCGGGTCCCGGCGTACTCGATCAGGAGCTTGAAGCGAGCCATGCCCTGAGGATAACCGGTCGTCGAGCCGTCATGAGCTTGACAACCTCGGCCGCTTGCCGTCATGATCTTTGTGCGCGGCGATTTCACCGACTTGATGGGCCGCGCGTAGCCGGTGGATCTTCCCCGGGTACAGCCATCTAAGTCGCGCTTTTACAAGGGCTCGCGACGACAAGTCGGCGGGCCTTTGTCATTTGTACGCGAGAGGAAAGAGTCACCAAAGATGAGCGAACAGACGTATACGTTCACGTCGGAATCGGTTTCCGAAGGGCACCCGGACAAGGTCTGCGACTACATCGCCGACTCGATTCTGGACGCGTGTCTGGCCCAGGACCCGCACAGCCACGTGGCGTGCGAAGTGCTGTGCAAGGACAGCCACGTCGTCCTGGCCGGTGAGATCACCACCAACGCCAAAGTGGACTACGAGGCGATCGCGCGCCAGGCGATCCGCGAGATCGGCTACACCGACCCGTCCGAGCCGTTCAACGCCGACGGCGTGAAGGTGACGGTGCTCATCTCCCAGCAGTCGGGCGAGATCAACGCCGGCGTCGAGCAGGCGACCGACGACCAGAAAGAGCAGGGCGCCGGCGACCAGGGCATCATGTTCGGCTACGCCACCGCCGAGAGCGCCGAGCTGATGCCGCTCACGCTGGTGCTGGCGCACCGGCTCACGAAGGGGCTCGCCGAGGACCGCCACGGCGGCAATTACCGGTGGCTGCGGCCGGATGCCAAGTCCCAGGTCTCGATTGTCTATAACGGCAATGTGCCCGTTCGCGTCTCGAGCGTGCTGGTGTCGACGCAGCATGCCAGGGACGTCTCGCAGGCAGAGATTCGCGACTACGTCGTCAACGTGCTCGCGCCGCGCGCCCTGGGCGAGTGGTTTACTCCCGACGCCGAGTTCATCGTCAATCCCAGCGGCAGCTTCGCACTCGGCGGCCCATCGGCTGACTGCGGCGTCACCGGCCGCAAGATCATCGTCGACAGCTACGGCGGCGCCGGCCGCCACGGCGGCGGCGCGTTCAGCGGCAAGGACCCGTCCAAGGTCGACCGCAGCGGCGCCTACTACTGCCGCTACGTCGCCCGTCGCATCGTGCAGGCGGGTTTGGCGCAGAGGGCGGAAGTCCAGGTCTCGTACGCGATCGGGCGCGCCAAGCCGATGTCGGTGAAGGTGGACACCTTCGGCACAGGCGACCCGGCCAAGGCCGAGCAGTTTGTGACCGACAACTTCGACTTCCGGCCCGCCAACATCGTCGCGGAGCTCGACCTGCTCAAGCCGCTGTACAAGAGCACGACCAACTACGGGCACTTCGGCAAGGCCGGCCTGCCCTGGGAGAAGCCGGTCCCGGTGGCCGTGTAGAGCCACCAGTCAGCCCACGAGGCTGCAGCACCCGGAGGCCCCTGATGCCCACATCAGACGACGTCATGCAGCTGGCCAGCGAGTGCGCGGCGCGCGTGAACCTGCCGCGGCGCCGCCGCCGGTACCCGAACTTCGCCGAAGTCGAAGAGCAGTGTCCCGAAGAGTACGAGGAGCTGCTCGTCTTGCTGCACGAAGACGAGATCTTCGCGCCGGCCGATCTCGATCGGCAGGAAGACGTGGTGCGGATCGTCCAGATCGCGTTGCCCGAGCACCTGCAGCGGCTCGTTGACGAGTTAGTGGACAACCAGGCGGCGCAGGTGTGGCTGCAGCAGGAAGGCGCCTTCCACCTCGGCGTCGCCATCGGCCTGCGGATCGCGCAGTTGGCGCCGCCGACCCCGGCCGAGGATGCGGATGACGAGAGCTATCTAGATGAATGACCGGTCAAGGCACCGGTCAATACCCGCGCAGCCTGCGCACGGCGCGGCGCTGCTGCGTGTCGGGACGGCCGGCTGCGGCCTGGGCGGAACGGAACACGCGCTCGGCGCGGCGGGAGGCGATCTGGTCGGGAGTGGGACGCGGCGTGCGGTCTTCATAGAGCCGTCGCGCGTCGGCTTTGGGAATCGAGCGTTCGGCCAGGCCGACAATCACAACGGATTGCTTCGCGCCGAAGGGTCGGGAGAGTTCGATCTGATCGCCCGTGCGCACCATCCGGTGGGGCTTGCCGGCCTGGCCGTTGACTTCGACCTTTCCGCCCTTGCACGCACCCTGTGCTTCCGAGCGCGTCTTGAACAGGCAGGAGACATCGAGCCACACGTCGAGGCGCACCGCGTCAGACAAAGATCTGGACTTTGCCTTTGGCCTTGAGCTGATCGACCAGCGCTTTGCTCTTTTCCTGGCGCTGCTCCTGCTCGAGGAACTGCTGAATCTGTCCGGCGACCTCGACAAACGGCACGATCCGCGCTGGACGCTTCTCGATGGCCTTGATGATGTGGTAGCCGAACTGGGTCTCGACCAGGTCGCTCACCTGGCCGGGCGCCAACGCGAAGGCCGCCTGGTCGAAGGCCGGCACCATCTGGCCCTTGGGGAAGAAGCCCAGGTCGCCTCCCCGCTGCGCGCTCGAGTCCTGCGAGTACTGGCGTGCGAGCTTGGCGAAGTCCTGGCCGGCCTTGGCCGCCTTGAGCGCGGCGTCCGCGCGGGCGCGCAGGGCCGCACGCGCCTGGGCATTGGCATCGGCGGGCACCACCACAAGGATGTGGCTGGCGCGCAGCGTCTCGCCCTGTTGGAAGCGCTCCGGGTTTTTCTCGTAGAAGGCCGCGATGTCGCTGGGTTTCACCAGCACCTTCTGATTCACTTCCTGGTCGAGCAACTTGCTGACGAGCAGATCGATCCGCGCGTCATCGCGCAGCTTGGCCTCGGTGACCTGCTGCGCCTGCAGGGCGGCCTTGAAGTTGGCCTCGGTGCCCATCTGCTGCTTGAAGGCGCTGATTCGCGCTTCCACGTCGGCATCGCTGACGGTAAGGTTGCGCTGCGTGACCTCCTGCTTCAGCAGGCGATAGGCCACAAGATCGTCGAGCACCCCGCGGTACACCTCGTCGCGCTTCTCGGCGGGAATGGGTCCGCCGGCCCGCTGTTCGACGCTGCGCACCGCTTTTTCGAACTCGGCCTTCGGAATCGTGTCGCCATTGCAGTCGGCGATGACGTCGGGCAGCACTGCAGGAATCGGCTTGGCCGGAGGCGGCGTGGGCTTGGCAGTGGAAGCCGCCGGCGCGGCGGAGGGGGCCGGCGTGGACGCCGGTTTCTGACACGCGACCGCCAGGGCCGCCAGGACGAGCGGACAGACAAGCTTGCGCACGGTGAAGTCTATTCCCTGCGTTGAAAGTTACGGTTGCTATTCCTCGTCCGGAGCGTCCGGTCCGAGGCTGGTGGCGAAATCGTCGAACTCGCCAGGCGCAGCGGCGGCGGCGTCTTTGTCTTCGGGGTCATCGCCGAACGCGCTGTAGATGCGGTTGTCCGTCTTGGTGCGAATCGGGCCGCGCGGACCCTGCTGGTCCTTGCGATTGAAGGTCGGCTTGCGCTTGCCCTTGGGCGGCGCATCGGGACCGAAGTTGCGCTCGCGCGACCCCGGGGCACCCCCACCAGGGCCGCCGGAACCAAAACCGCCGCCCTCGCGCGGCGGACCGCCGTAGGACCGCGGAGGGCCACCCGGGCCGGCACCGTAGGGCGGCCGCGGCGCTCCGCCGCCTGGGCCACCAAACGGACGAGGGCCCGCGCCTGGCGGCCGGCTCTCGCGCGGCTGCGCTTCCTTCACCGCCAGGGGACGACCCCGGAACGGCTGGTTGTTCAGCCGGTCGATCGCCTGGAGCGCATTGGCGTCGTCGCCGTACTCGACAAAGGCGAAGCCGCGCATACGCCCTGTTTCACGGTCGGTGGGCAGGTAGCAGTAAGTGACCGGTCCGACGGTCCCGAAGTGTTCTCTGAGCTCGGCCTCGGTGGCCTCGTACGACAGATTCCCTACGAACAAACGAACTGGCATGGTTTCTCGATGACTCTCCGTCCCGTGATGGTAGCACCGTTTTGGCGTCAAGGGTGGGCTGCGGGCGGGTCCACCGATCCGGGGGGCCGCCCCTGTGCTAGAGGTTCGAGGCGCGGCGCGACTCGTCGCGTTCGAACACCAGGACGTTGGCCTTTTCCAGCACTGACACCACGTCGGTCCGCTCGTCGGCTACTGGCACCGCCGACCAGGCGGCCACGAAGGCCTCCACGACCTCGGCGTCAAACTGCGACCCGGCATAGCGCCAGAGCTCGGCGATCGCATGGGTCGGCGTCTGCGCCGGACGGTAGGCGCGCGCCGAGGTCATCGCGTCGAACGCGTCGGCGACGTGGACGAGGCGGGCGAGCAGCGGCGTGGCATGCCCGAGCAACCCCTGCGGATAGCCCCGGCCATCGGGCCGCTCGTGGTGCAGCTCCACGATGGGGATGTGCGGGGTCAGGAAGGAGATCTGGCGCAGGATGTGCGCGCCAAGCGACGGGTGCGCCTTGGATGATCTCGAACTCTTCCTGCGTAAGCGGCCCGTTCTTCTGCAACACGCGATCGGCGACGCCGATCTTGCCGATGTCGTGCAGCAGGGCGCCCAGTCGAAGCACGTCCAGTTGGGCGTGGTCGAGGCCCATCTTGCGGCCAATCATGACCGACAGCGCGCTCACGCGCTCGGAGTGGCCGGCGGTGTAGGTGTCGCGCGCGTCGAGCGCGGCCGCCAGCGCCTTGATGGCGCCGACGTAGGCCAGTTCGGTCTGCGCTTCGGCGGCCTGCAGGGAGGTCACCATCTGATTGAAGGTGTCGGTGAACGCGTCGAGCTCGAGGCTCGTGCCGGTGCGCGGAATCTTCTGGGAAAAGTCGCGTGAATCGGCAATCTGCCGCAGGCGCTGCGAGAGCTGGTCGATGGGTGTGGCCAGGGCGCGCGCCAGCCACAGACTGGCAAGCCCGCCCAGCACCATCGCGCCGACGGCGACGACGGCCAGGATCTGAAATGTGTTGCGTGCTGCGCGGTGCGCGCCGACCGACTCGGCTGCGTAGTAGGCCAGCGGGCCGCCCGTATTGAACCGTCGCAGCGCGTAGGGCTCGTCGGCGAGGTCGATCAGGCCATCGACCGGCAGCACATTGGCGTGGCGGATGAAGGCGCTGCGCACGCCCGGCGTGTGCGTGCTGCCGACGATGTCGCCGCCAGCCACGATCGTGACCTGTGTGCGCAGCATCGTCGACAACTCGGCCGCGTAGCCGTCGTCGACGGCGCGCGTGAGGTAGACGTAGCCCAGCGACGTGTTGACGGCGCTGACGTCGACACCCGAGACCCGGAACAGCGCCGAGGGCCGGCGCACGACCTCGTCGAGCCGACGGCGCGCCGGCGGGGCCAGTTCGGAGTGGACGGCGGTATCAGGCAGCCACGCGGCGCGGCGCGGGCCGGCGCTGGCGAGCACCTGGTCGTCGTGGTCGGTGACCACCAGCGCGTCGGCGGCCAACTGGCTCGCCAGTCGGTCCAGTTCTCGCTGAAGCAGGGCGGTGGCGCCCGCGCCGTCGCCACCGCGATAGGCGGCCACAGCGGCGGTGAGACCGGGATTCTCTGCCAGGGCGTTGAGCTTGACCAGCACGTCCTGCTGGCGTTGCTGCTCGAGCTCCCTGAAGATATGCTGCGCCGAGTCCAGGGTGTCAAACGCCGTCCCGGTCAGGCGGCGCTGGGCGTCCATCGACAACACGACGAACACCGCCACCAGCACGAGACCAATGGCGACCGATGTCGCCACCAGCGTGCGGACGGCCAGGCGCGGCGGGTTCCGAGGGCCCAAAGAAAGCTTCACGTGATGCCTATGGCTGCGGGCAGAGCCGTGGCGATGCGCCTACGGCGGCTCTCTCTATTATCGGTCCGAGCTCGGCTGTCTGTGAATGCAAGAACCGCTGCGCGTAGCAGGGATACCACGGCGTGCAGTTACGGGCAAGCGTGAACACCGCAAAACCGTCCTGAGGGCAGAACTCTGCTTGGGAGGGCCTATCAGGATGGGGTCAGGTTGATCGGGTTGGGACGGGTTGATCGGGTTGGGACGGGTTGATCGGGTTGGGCCGGGTTGGGACAGGTTGGTGGCGCACGGCGACCGCTTGGCGGCACGTGCGCGGCGCGTTCTGAACCCGTAGTCCGAAGTATTCACCCCGACAACCTCGCCATCCAAGAGCGACGTAAGGCCGCGATCGTCGCGTCCGGCCTCGAGGCGCGGTACATCGATCAGTACGGACTGCACACACTTGACGCCGGAACCGGCGGCACTATACTTCCGGACGTACACGCCCACATTCGGTCCCGTTCCTCGCGTGCACGGCGGCGCGCGGCCTGACAAGAGTGCGGTCGCACGCCCATCGCCACTGGCGGAGTGATGCACATGACCGATCCAGCCACGCCGGTATCGAACGCCTCAGGCGAAGCGGCTCCGGCGCCTCGCCCACTCGTCGGCCTGATCCCCGCAATCGCCGGAGGCGCGCTCCTGATCGACGCCGCAATCGAAACCTTTCGCTCGGGCTCGCCCGTGCGGTGGTGGGTCGTCGCTGCCGCAGCCTGCTACCTCGGGGCGACGGCGGCGGCGTGGCGCAGACCGATCGGCTGGCGCGGACGACTGGCGGCGGTTCTGCTCGTCCTGCTCGCGCTCGTTGCCGGAACGGCGTGGCTCCCTGGCGGGCTCGGTCGCGGCCTTCGGATGCTCGGCCAGCCAACGCCCACGATCGTTGCCGCGCTCGTGGCGATCGGCGTGGCCCTGGCCGGGTACGAGCTCGTCGGGTGGAAGGGGCTGCCGCTCGCCGCTCGTGCGGTCATTGGCGTGCTGGCGACGTACGGAGCGTCGGCGTTCACCGCCGGCGCGCTTGCAGGGACGCCGCTCGACGCGCTCTTCTCCGGCGCCAGTCTGTGGCAGCGTCTTCCACGTCTGCTTCAGGGCGCCTGGGTCGGCGGTCTTCTCCTGCTTCCCCTCGGCCTCGCGTGGGCGCTCGTGCACGCCACCCTGCGGCGGCCGGCCGCAACCTCGGCCCGCGCCGCCTGGTGGAAGGTCACGGCGCTCACCGCCAGCATCGCAACTGTGCTTGCGGGCCTGCCGCTGACCTCGCGTCGGTTGCCCGCACCGCCTGCGACGCGTGCGGAGGCGCTGGCCGCAACGCTCGGCCTCGATCCCGACGCGCCAAAGCTCTCGGCCTCGGAGCTAGAGACCGCGCTCACCAACAGCCTGCGCGCAATCGAAGACGGCGAGCGCGACATGCCCCGCGACCGATGGGATCCCGCCTGGGTGGCCGCGCGGCTTGGTTCTGATCCGGCGCGGCTGTTCGCGTGGGTTCAAGGGAACACCTTCTGGATTCCGTACCGCGGTCTGCTGCGCGGTCCGATCGGCGTCCTCATGGACCGCCTAGGCAACACCCTCGACCGGGCCGCGCTGCTCGCGACCCTCCTGCGCGACTCCGGTCGAAGGGTGCGCTTCGCGCGCGGCTCGCTTGCGCGCGAACAGGCAATGGAGGCGCTGAGACGTCTCCTTGTCGCGCGCTACGCGCATGCGCCGACAGAGAGTCAGGAGGCGACGGACCCAGTGTCCGCGGTTACTGCTCAGTATCAGCTCGACGAAACCGCAGTGCGACGGACGCTCGTCGCTCAGATCGATGCACGGTCGCGCCACGAGGCGGTCGTGTCCGAACGCGTGCCTGACTAAACGCGACGCCTGGCGACGGCTGTCGGCCCGGGACCTGACGCCGCGATACGCGACGCGTTCGGGCGTGCGCTCGATGTCCTGCAGGATCACTGGTGGGTTCAGGTCGAGGAAGGCGGTGCGTGGCGGGACTTCGATCTGCTCGCCCCGTCGGCTGGCACGGCGCTCACCGCCGCGGACCAGACGATCGACCTCGACGCGTTCCCGAGCGAGATGCGGCACCAGGTCACCGTTCGAGTGATCGCCGAGCAGTGGGCCAGTGGCGCCTTGAAGGAGTTCGTCGCCCTCGAAGGCGTTCTCCGACCTTCGCAGGTCGTCGGGATGCCGATCGCGCTACGGTTCGTGCCGGGCAAGTGGCCGTCCGGGTTCCCGCCGGAAGGCATGGGGCCAGAACAGGGCCTGCGCGCGCTCGCACTCGAACAGCACACGTGGACGGCCACTTTGGTCGTCGATCGAAAGCCCGTCAGCCAGGCGGTCATCCGCGACACCGGCGACCTCGCGCCGCCCAGCGAGGCGGGAGGGGCGGGCGCGATCGGCGGCGCGTTCGGGACCTTCGAGAAGCGGTTGGACGACGCACTCGGTCCGACGCCGCCGCCGGCTGCCGCTCAGGGTCCGGATGGATCGAAAGCGCTCACGTCCGCCTGGGTCGAGTACGAGATCCAGCACCCGGGAGAACGGCCGCAGACGATCCGGAGGGCCCTGTTCGATCTCATCGGCCCGGCCGCGCGCGCGGCCGGGCCGACGGTGGCGCCCCGGGTGGACGAAGCCGCCAGGCTCACGCGCAGCCTTGCGCTGCTGCGAGAGATCGAGATCCTGCCAGTGGTCTGCCGTTTCGGGCCTGACTATGTGACGCACCTCGCGGCCCAGAGCCTGCTCGCGAATCGCGCGATTCTGACCGAGGCGATGCGGGGCGACGCCCTCGATGACTTCGCGCACGTACAAGATCTTGCGAAACGGCTGGCTCCGATCCCTTCGCCGTTGTACGCCCTCGCGCTCGCCAGATTCGAGTGGAGCAACTCGGGCGGCCGGACCTACATAGACACACCGAACATCCTGACGCGCCACACGTTCTTCGCGCCGGTCGCGAAGAGCTTCAAGCTCGTGGTTGCCACAGACATCGTGGCGAACGAGATCGGCGTTGACCTGATGGTGGACAGCCCTTTTGCGGTTCGCCTCGAGCAGGGGGTGCTCGACACGAATGCCGAAGCGATCCTGGCATCGGATCGGCCGGATGCGTCGAATGCGGGATCGGCCTTTGCCGACTCGCGGAGCTGGACGACGCTCCGAGGTCCTGGCGATCCGCAGCTGGGCACGCTTGAACTCGCCGACGACGTGCGGCGCCGCATGGCTGACGACCTCGCGGCCGGATACCTCGTCGTGGCGCCCAGGGCGCCTGTCACCGTCGGAGCCGGTGCCTTCGCGGGGTACTGGCGTGTGAATCCCGCGACCGGCCACACACTGGGCATCGGCAGCACCGGCTACGGCCAGGAGATGGTCGAATACCTCATCACGGCAGTGCTGGCAATCGAGCTGACGATGTTCTTCTATTACTTCTTCTGCCGCCTCGCGTCGGGTCCCGGATCAGCCGCGGCCTGCAAGCAGGCGGCCATAGAGCAGGGTGTCCTCGCCGCCTTGATCTCGCTCCTGGTGTTTCTGGCACCTGCCATGGGAATCGGCTTGAAGGGCGCCGGCGGCGTCGGGAAGGGTCCAAATGCGGATCCGTTCGCGAAGACGCAGGCAGATCCGTTCGGCAAGACAAACCCGGGGCTCGGTGCCGATCCAGCCGCCAACCCGTGGGGAAAGACGAACCCGGGGGGCAAAGGACCTGGCGCGCCCGGCGGGAAGCCGGGGGGGCAACCGAACATCTGGAATGACCCGGAGTGGCAGCAGGCCGTCCAGAAGTTAAACGATGCTGAAAAGAAGTTGGCCGAACTGACGGACAACAGCCCACTGTATCATATGTACGGCGACAAGGCGCTTGAGATAGCCCCGGAATCCGCTCTTGGAAAGGCCGCCGCAGAGGAACTCGAAGCCTTTCGTGAACTCGCCCGGCTGGGTTTGGAGAGGAACGGTCTCAACCCCAGCTTAGTGTCGCCACCGGGCTCGCCGCTCGGAGGCTCCGTCACGCCCGGACCCGCCGGGGCGCCGACACCCGGCGGCGGCACTGGCGCACCGCCCACAGGCCCCGGCGGCACTCAGATCATGAAGGGACCCGGGCAAACCCAGATCATGAAGGGCCCGGGGCAAACGCAGAAGATCCCACAGCCAAACTGTCCCGGGCCCGCGTGTCCGCCGACCGCGCAGCAGAAGACCCAGACCGGCCTCGGCGGCGTGGCCAACGCCCTCGGACAGAAGGTCGGGGGAGGGTCGTGAAGAGGGCCGTCGCGATCGCGGCGCTCGCCGCGACCGCGGCCGGCGGCTACCTCGTGTACCGATACGCAGGCTCGGGTGCACCGCCTGCGGCCGTGGACGATCGAGCGTCGTCGGCAACAGGCGCGACAACGGGCGATGGGTCGGCGGCGTCACAGGCCTCTTTCGGCTCGCCAGGACAGGCCTCACCCGGCCAATCAGCACAGCCTTTGCCGGGAGACACCGGCGCCCCGCCCAATGCATCGTCGGGCGCGCCTGCAGGCGAAGCGCCGCCCGGTGATCAGGCGGCCGCTCCGCATATCCGCTGGATCAACATCGCCGCCGCGGCCCTCGGCGGCCGCGTCGCTCACGTGACGTCCACGGTAGCCGAGTACGGCTGGTCGGCCGACGCACTCATCGACGGCAACGATCCGACGTGCGGACCGCTCTGCGGATGGGCGTCGAAGGGCACCGCGTTTCCGCAGGACATCGTGCTCTCGTTTCACCAGCAGCGCGAGGCGACCATTGCCCGCGTCGTGATCGACACCATGACGGTGACGCTGCGGTCGGTGCTCGATCGGGCGCCTCGGCAGGTGGAGATTGCGGTCTCCACGACGACCGCCGATGACGGCTTCGTGCCGGTCGCCACGGCCGAACTGCGAAAGGAGGCGGGGGAGCAGGCGATCGACTTCGCGCCTGTCGCGGCTCGCTTCGTCCGCGTGCGCCTGCTGTCGAACTACGGGGGCGACCGCGTCTCGATCGGCGAGATCGGCGTATTCGAGGCCGAGGGCCCGTCGCCGTCGATTGTCGCCGACGCTGCGCCGAACCTTGCGCTGACCGCGCTTGGCGGCGCCCTCGTGGCATTCACGTCGCAGTACGCAAGCTACGGCGCGTACAAGCTCATCGACGGGAATCCCGCCGAGGAATGGCGCTCGGTCGACGGGCACCTGCCGCAGGAACTCGTCTTCGCGCTGCGCGCCGACGAGAGCGCCCTGCTGGATCGCATCGTCCTGACCCCGGGCAACACGAACCTGAGCACGCCCCGGGTGGTGATCGTCTCGGTCTCGAACGATAGCCCGGTTGACCGCTACGACGAGATCGGGCGCCTCACGCTGACCAAGGATCCGGGTCCGCAGGCGTTTCCGATCCGGCGCCACGCCCGCTTCGTGAAGCTTCGCATTATCGAGAACTGGGGGAATAAGCTCTTCACCAGCCTCGGCGAGGTCGAGCTCATCGAAGGCACCGAGCCAGGGTACGAATCCATCCTGCGCCGGCGTCCGGCCGGTTCACTCGCTGCGGCATCGGCGGCCGACAATGCCTGGACGGAAGGCGGGGGCCCAGTGTCGTCGGAGCGCGAGAAGAACGACGACGCCGCGAACGCGAACCGGCTGGAACTCGGCACCGGCGTGGAGGGCCGCATCGAGCCGGTCGGCGAGCTCGACCACTTCCAGTTCGACGTGCCCGGTCCCGGGCGATCGGTCCTGACCATCGACTTGTCGGGACGGCCCGACATCCGCACGTCCGTCTCACTCGTCGATGCGCGAGGCACCCAGGTCAAGCAGTTCGATCCGTCACGCGCCACGACCCGTGACACGGCGTTCTCCTGGGTGGTGGCGCCGGGAACCTACCACCTGCGTCTCACGCAGCCGCGCGCCTCGCTGATCGTCATCTGGGATACGAGCGGCAGCATGGAGGGCCGGGTGGCCGACCTTCAACGGGCGGTCGAGGGATACCTCGATCAGGTGGAGCCGACCGAGCGCGTCAACCTGATCCGGTTCAGCCACAACGTCGAGGTGCTGCTGCCCGACTTCACGAGCGATCGCGCGAAGCTGAAGCAGGCCGCGCAGGGCAAGTTCTTCGCCGACGGGCACACGCCGTTCTACGACGTCGTGGCCAAGGCGGTCGGCATGCTGGAGGGCATCGAGGGCAACCGCGCCATCATCGTCATGACCGACGGCGAGGACGCCGGCAGCCGGACCACGCGGCCCGAGTTCTGGCGGCTGCTCCAGGACAAAGACGTCCGCCTCCACACGATCGGCCTCGGCGATCTCGATCGGTTCAGCCGCGCGCTCGCCTCGACGCCGCGGCGGCTGCTCGCGCACACCGCGATGGCCACCAACGGCCGCTCGTTCTTCACGCGTCAGAGCGGGGGGCTGGCGACCTACTACCGTGCGCTCTCGGAGGATCTGCGGCGTCGCGCGTCGTACCGTCTGCGCGTCAGGCGCGCCGACGCGACCGGCACGCTCGACGTGCGGGCGACCGGCGAGCGCATCACGTCGCTGGCAGCGCCGTCGCACGTGGAGCTGATCCTCGATGCCTCCGGGTCGATGAAGCGCATGGTCGGGCGACAGCGAATGATCGATGCCGCCCGGCAGGTGCTCGCCGAGGTCGTCGAATCGCTCCCGGACACGATGCACGTGGCGCTGCGCGTATACGGCCACCGCATCCGCGAAGGCCGCGCGGGCGCCTGCGAGGACTCGGAGCTGGTCGTGCCCTTTGCGCCGCTCGACAAGCCGAAGGTGCTCTCGCGCATCCGCAGCGTCGGCGCGCTCGGCACGACGCCCATTGCGTACTCACTCCAGCAGGTCGCGCGCGATCTCGAACAGGCCCCGGGCGAGAAGATCGTGGTGCTCGTCACCGACGGCAAGGAAGAATGCGGCGGCGATCCCGCGGCAGCGGTGGCCGGGCTGAAGGCACAGGGCATCGACTTCCGCCTCAACATCGTCGGCTTCGGCCTGCAGGACGCGCTGGCGAACGACCTGCGCCGCCTGGCGCAGTCCGCCAGGGGCCAATACGTCGATGCGAAGGATGCGACCGCGCTGAAGCGGGGGATCGAGCAGGCTTTGGCCGTGCCGTACGACGTCCTCGATGCGGCGGGCGCGGTCGTCGGCAGCGGCGTGACGGGCCAGCCCTTGCAAGGGATCCCCGAAGGCGTCTACACGGTCCGCATCAAGACCGACCACCCCGTCGATATCGAGCGCGTGCCGATCGTGGCGCAGCAGACGACCGCTGTTGAACTGCGCAAGGAAGCCAGCGAGCTCGGTGTTCGGGTCGTGGGCGGGTCGGCTGGAGGGGCGCGCGTACCAGCGTCTCAGTGAAGGCGCTTACCGCTGGGCGACCACGCCCGCCAGCCGACGACCGCGAGCGTCAGCGCCGTGAGGTCCCTCATGAGCGTCCCACCTGCCATGCCGCCGCACGTCTTCAAGGTCATCGTCGAGGCCCTTGCCGAGGCGGTTCTCAAGGAGTTGGAGCAACAGTCAC